>NZ_JBWKOZ010000006.1:0-520021 GCF_059416325.1 Variovorax sp. GW821-FHT09D05
CTGGCTCATCGCTCGTGCTCCTTTGCAGGGTTCAGTCCTTCATGCAAGAAACGTGCTCTTGTTCAGACCTTCCCTAGTGGGCTTCGTGATTTATCTACGCCAACTCCCGCACCGCCGCCCGCGCACAAACCAAAAACGGCTCAATCAACGGACTATCCCAATCGCTCCGCCAGCAAGCCGCAATCTCCATCCGCGCATCGACATTGCGCAAAGCCCTGAACACCACCCCGGGCGGCCGCCCGATCTGCGCGCAGGCGGGCAATATCGCCACGCCCTTCCCCGCCAGCACCAGCGCCAGTGCCGACACCATCGTCTCGACCCGCTGCGCAATCGGCATGCTCACGTCGTGCCGTCGCAGCAGCGACGCGACGACCGATTTGTCTACGTCGCCCTCGGGCATGGGCAGCCCGATGAGCGGCAGGCCCGAGAGGCGCGCCAGCGGAATGCTGGGCAATCGCGCCAGCGGTGAATCGGAGCGCACCGCAAGCATCAGCGGCTGGCTGCCGATGCGCTCTGCCGCAATGCCCGCCTGCGCAATGGGAGGAATGCAGATGGCCACCGACACATCCGAGTTGGTGAGGGCCGATACGTTGTTGACGGCGTTCAGCTCCGCATACTGGATCTCCACCTCGGGCAGCCTGCGCCGCAATTCGTTTTCCAGGCGCGGCAGCACGAGGTAAGACAGCACGACCATCGTGCCGATGGTGAGCCGGCCCCGGCTGCCCGAGCCGACGGCGCGCGCGGCGTCGAAGCCTTCGTTGGCCAGCAGCAGTGCCTCTTTCGCGCGCCGAAACAGTGCGTTGCCTGCATCGGTTATTTCCATGCCGTGCGCTGCCCTGCGAAAGAGCGGCGTGCCCACCGCCGCCTCGAGGTTCTTGATGTGAACGGACAGCGGCGGCTGCGCCATGTTGAGGCGGCGCGCGGCCTTGCCGACGCTGCGTTCCTCGGCAACGGCCACGAAATAGCGAAGGGTTCGAAGGTCTGGGGTAGCCATACGCTGTGCATATGCCTTTTCTGGAAAACAGTATTGGACGACTTGTTGCGGCGCATCAATCATTTGCGCCATGAAAAACTTTCCCGTCCTTCTTCCAAAGTCCGAGATCTGCGAGATGCCAGCAACAACCATGCGCAGGCTGGTCGCGCAGCGCGAACTCTCGCCGGTGGAGATCGTCGAAGAGGTGCTGCGCCGCGCCGATGCGCTGCAGCCGCACCTGAACTGCTTCATCACGCTGTGCCATGAACAGGCGCTGCAGCAGGCCAGGGAGGCCGAACAGGCGCTGATGCGCGGCGCGACTTCGGGCCTGCTGCATGGCCTGCCCTTCACGGTGAAGGACATCGTCGATACGGCGAACGTGCGCACCACCTACGGCTCTTTGCTGCACCGCGACCATGTGCCCACGAAAGACGCGGTGGCCGTGGCGCGGATGCGCGAGGCCGGCGCCATCCTCATCGGCAAGACCACCTCTTCGGAATTCGGCGCCAAGTGCCTGACCGATGCGCCGCTGTTCGGTAGCACCCGCAACGCGTGGAATGCTTCGCGCACGAGCGGCGGCTCCAGCGGCGGTGCGGCGGCGTCGATGGCGGCGGGCATCGCGCCGCTCGCCATTGCCACCGACGGCGGCGGCTCCACGCGCATTCCCGCCTCGTGCAACGGCGTGGTCGGCCTGAAGCAGAGCCTGGGCGTGGTGCCCCACAGCCAGGTGCAAGACGCGTTCGGCAACTACACCTACGTGACGCCCACCACGCGCAACGTGGCCGACACGGCACTGATGCTGCAGGCCATGACCGGCGCGCACGGGTCCGACCCGTGGTCGCTGGGCGTGCAGGCCAAGCGCTACTTCGACGACCTGCAAGCCGGCGGCGACCTTCGCGGCAAGCGCATTCTTTTCTGCGCCGCGCCTGCTGGGCGGCCGATTGCGGCAGAGGTTGCATCTGCCTTCGAAGCCGCTCTGGCAACGCTGGAGTCGATGGGTGCCGTGCTGGAGCCGATGTCGGGCGAAGGCTTCGACGTGGAGCCTGTGTGGCGCGTGATCAACCACACCAGCTGGCGCGGCCGCTTCGCGCCCATGGCTGCGGCGCATGGCGACCAGATGAGCCCGTCGCTGCTGAAGCAGCTTGCACTGGCGGAGCATGTGGATGGCGTTGCGTTCCAGCAGGCCATGTTCGCGCGGACAGCGTTGTTCCGCGAGGTGCAGGCGCGGCTGGAAACGCACGACTTCATCTTCACGCCCACGCTCTCGCGCACGGCCCTGCCCATCGACCAGGATCTGTTCGGCAGCATCGAGATCGACGGCAAGGAATACGCCGAGGTGCGCGCGAACTGGTTCCCCTGGACGATGCCGTTCAACCTCACGGGTCACCCCGCGATCAGCCTGCCCTGCGGCGCAGACCGCGAGGGCCTGCCCATCGGCATGCAGCTGGTCGGGCGCTTCCGCGAAGACGGGCAACTGCTGCAAGCCGCTGCCTCGTTCGAAGCGGAGCACTGGCCGGCGAATCCGCTGCCGGTCGTGGCTTTCTGAAGCCACCACCCCTTTTTGCCCTTTTCTCTCTTCCGATTTTTCAACCCAACCAACAGGTAGCCACCATGACCTCGTTCCTGAAGACACTCGTGCTCGGCGCGTCGATTGCCCTGGCCGGCATCACCGCGCACGCCGACAACGCGCCCGTGCGCCTCATCATCGGCGTTCCGCCGGGCGGAGCGCTCGACAACCTGGCACGCTCCATCGCCGAAGAATTGCGCGGCTCGCTCAAGGAGCCCGTTCTGGTGGAGAGCCGCCCTGGTGCGTCCACGCGCATTTCCATCGAGGCGGTGAAGGCCGCTCGACCCGATGGCCGCACGATCCTCATCGGCGCAACACCGCCCTTCGTGCTGTTTCCGATGACCTATGCACGGCTGAACTACGACGTCGACAAAGACTTCATTCCCGTCGCGCATCTGGCCAACGTGCCCAGTGTCGTTTCCACCGGCGCAGACCAGCCGTACAAGACGATTCCCGAATACATCGCGTGGATCAAGAAGAACCCCGCTCAGGGCAGTGTGGGCATAACAAACCTCGGCGGCGGCCTGCACTTCAGCGTGTGGCAGCTGTCGAAGGCCATCGGCGTGCCGCTCACGGCCGTCTCTTACCGGGGCGGCGCTCCGCTGGCGACGGACATCATCGGCGACCACGTGCCGCTGGGCGCCGACGCGCTGGCCACGCAGCTGGAGCTGCACCGCTCAGGCAAGCTGCGCATCCTTGGCGTGGCGGGCACGAAGCGGCTTAGCTGGCTGCCCGATGTTCCGACCCTCAAGGAAGCGGGCTACGACGCCTTCGACCGTGCCAACGCGTCCTATGCCGCCTTCGTGCCGGCGGGCACGCCGAAGGACGTTGTCGCGAAGCTTGAAAAAGCCTTCCTGGCCGCAATGCGCAGCCAGCAGGTGCGCGGCCAGCTCGACCGCATGGGGCTCGACGCAACCGGGCTGCCCGGCGCCGAAGTGACGCGCCTCATGAACGAAGACCGCGAGTACTGGCGGCCCATCGTCAAGGCTTCGGGCTTCAAGAGCGATGAGTGAAGCGGCGGCGGAAGACGAGGAAAGGGCCGCGTGGGCGGTGCTCGTTGTTGCAAGCCTGGGTGCGTTTCTCTGCTTCCTGAACCTCAGCGCGCTCAACGTGGCGCTGCCTTCGGTGGCGCGCGGCCTGAACGCTTCGCCGTCGCAGGCGAGCTGGATCCTGCTGTCTTACATGCTGGTCAGCACGGTGTGCATCCTCAGCTTCGGGAGGCTGGCCGATCTGTGGGGGCGGCGGCGGCTCTTTCTTGCGGGGCTGGGGCTTTTTCTGATTGCGTGTGCGGCCTGTGCGGCCGCAACGAGCTTCGGCGCCATGCTGTTCTTTCGCATCTGCCAGGCCGTGGGTGCGGCTGGCGTCATGGCCAACTCCAGCGCATTGGTAGGCGATGCCTTCGGCCGCAGGAAGGTGGGCCTGGCGCTCGGCGTACTCGCCATGGTGGCCGCGCTTGCGCAGGTCGTGGGGCCGCTGGCTGGCGGCTTTGTCGTGTCGTGGTGGGGCTGGCGCGTTCTCTTTGTGCTGAACGTGCCTGTCGGGCTTAGCGTGCTGGCTTGGTCATGGCGGGTTCTGCCGAAGAGCGCGGCAGCGGCCAAGGCCGAGCGCTTCGACCTGGCCGGTGCCCTGCTGTCGTTCGCCGGCATCGGAGGCGTGATCTATGCACTCTCGATGGTAGGAACACGCGGCTGGGCGAGCACGCCAGTGTGGGCCTTCATGCTCTCAGGCGTCTGCGCCCTCCTCCTGTTCGCCAAGGTGCAGCAGCGCACGGCGAGCCCCTTGGTCGACCCGGCGTTGTTCAGGGACTCGGGGCGTCGCACGGCGTACGCAGGCATCCTGCTCCTGTCGATGTCGCAGGCTGCGCCACTGCTGCTCGTGGCCCTGTATCTCCAGGCTTGCGCGGGGCTGGCGCCATCGGAGGCGGGCATGCGCATCGCGCCGGTCGCGCTGGGGATGCTGATGGCCGCTCCTACTGCCGGCAGCCTGATGCGGCGCTTCTCGCCCGCAGCCATCTGCGTGGCGGGCATGCTGCTTGCCGCAAGCGCGCTGGCGCTGTTGGCGGCCATGCTGCAGCCGGCCATCGGCGCCGGGCAACTGGCCGCATGCCTGTGGATGCTGGGCCTGGGCATCGGGAGCTTCGTGACGCCTAACAACGCGTCGATTCTGCAAAGCGTGGTGCCGCAGCGCCGGGGCATTGCGAACGGCGTGCGCTCGACGCTGCAGAACACCGGAATCATGATGGGAACGGCCTTGGCGTTGAGCGTGGCGATGGCCGGTCTGCCCTACAGCTCGCAGCTCATGATTCTCGGGAATGGCGGTTCAGGGCTCTCGGGCGTCGATGTCGCTGCATTCACTCAAGGGGCGAGAAATGCTTTCGCGATGCTCGCCTGTCTTTGCCTTGCAGGTGCGGCGCTGATCCCGAACTGGAAGCCGTAGAACCACACAATCTGGTTTTGGGTCTGCTACGATGCCGCTCGCGGGAAAACAGCCTCCCGTTCTGCAAAGTCAGACGGTGTCCCGTCCAAGCGCTGGTGACTCACAACGGAGCTATCCGTGGACACCGCCTTTCCTGACGCACCCATTGCGCTTGCCGCGCCACCCCAGCCCATCTCTCTCATCGAAGCCCCTGCGCTTCTGGCTGTGAAAACCCGATGAGCACCACTTCCGCATCTCGCCCACGCATGGGCTTCGCGCGCCTGCTGCCTTCCGGAGTCGATCCTGGCGCATTGCCCTTGCTCGCGGCGCGGGGGCTTCGCGCCTTCGGGGACGGGTACATGGCGGTACTGCTGCCGGCCTACCTGCTGTCGATCGGGCTCGGAACGCTGGAGGTAGGCATCGTCAGTACCGCGACGATGCTGGGCTCGGCGCTGGCCACGCTCGCGGTCGGCGCTTGGGGATACCGCTTTGCTGGCGGTCGGCTGCTGCGCGGCGCTGCTTTGCTGATGGCCGCTACGGGCCTGGGCTTTGCGGGCTTGTCCTCGTTCTGGCCGTTGTTGGTGGTCGCGCTGGTCGGCACGCTCAACCCCAGTTCCGGCGACGTCAGCGTGTTTCTTCCGCTTGAGCACGCCCGCCTGGCAGCGGCGGCACAAGGCCATGCACGAACAGCATTGTTTGCACGCTACAGCCTCCTGGGTGCCCTGTGCGCAGCCTTGGGCGCGCTGGCCGCCGCCGTACCGGACTGGCTGGTTCGGCACAGCGAGCTCGCGCGGCTCGACGCGCTGCGCGGGATGTTCGTGGTCTACGCGGCAATCGGGCTGATCGTCTTCTGGCTCTATCGGAATCTGCCGGCCCACGCCGGCGCCAACAACGCAGACAGCCTGCCCGTCGCGCCAACACCCCTGGGGCCGTCGCGCCGCGTCGTGGTGCGATTGGCGGCACTCTTCAGCGTCGACGCGTTTGCCGGCGGACTGACGGTCAACGCGCTGATGTCGCTGTGGCTGCTGGAGCGATTCGGCTTCTCGCTCACCCAGGCCGGCGTGTTCTTCTTCTGGACCGGACTGCTCAGCGCAGCGTCGCAGCTCGCTGCACCGCTGGTCGCCCGACGCATCGGGTTGCTCAACACCATGGTCTTCACGCACCTGCCGGCCAACGTCTGCCTGGTGCTGGCAGCGCTGGCGCCAAGCCTGCCCGTTGCGCTGGGCCTGCTGATGATCCGCAGCGCACTGTCGTCGATGGATGTGCCCACGCGAACGGCCTACGTGATGGCGGTCGTGACGCCAGCGGAACGCAGCGCCGCGGCGAGCTTCACCGCCGTGCCGCGGAGTCTGGCCGCAGCCATCAGCCCGACGCTCAGCGGCGCGCTGTTCGCGGCCGGGTGGATCTCATTGCCGCTCGTCGCATGCGGGTTGCTCAAGATTTCCTACGACCTTGCGCTCTGGCGTGCCATGCGAAGGGATCGACTCGACGAGGAGTAGCCGCTCGGCCCTGATTGCGAAGAACTGGCGTGCCGTGGCTTTCAGGGAAGCTTCGCAATCACCTTGATCTCGAACTTGAAGCCATAGAGCCACGTCACGCCGATGCCGGTCAGCGTCGGATGCGGCGCGCTGCCCCAATAGTCAGGCAGCACCTTCCAGACCGTGTCGAAGTTCGATTCCGGGTCGACGATGAAGACGGTGACGTCGACCACGTCGTCGAAGGTGCAGCCCGCGGCCCCGAGGATCCCGTTCAGGTTTTCGAACGCGAGCCGCACCTGCGCCTCGAGGTCGGGCTCGGGCGAGCCGTCTTCGCGGCTGCCGACTTGCCCTGAGACGAACAGGAAGCCGTTGGACCGAACTGCTGGCGAGTAGCGGTTCTTTTCATAGAGCGCCTGGCGCCCGGGCGGGAAAACGACGTCGCGTTTGGCCATGAGTTGCTTCTTCCTTCTTTGATGGCGATGAAGGGACTTTAGGCAGCCGTGCTTCTCCGATAAACGGGCAAAGCCAACAATCACTGTTTGCAGAACCCAAACAATCGTCGGATCAACAGGAACAGCAGGCATGGATCGTTTTGACGCAATGCAGGCATTCGCCCGCGTGGTGGAAGCAGGCAGCTTCACCAAGGCGGCCGAGACACTGCACATGAGCAAGACCAGCGTGACGCAGCTGGTGCAGCAACTGGAGGCAAGGCTGCGCGTGAAGCTGCTCAACCGCACGACGCGGAAGGTGAACGTCACGGCCGACGGGGCGGCCTACTACGAGCGCGTGGTGCGCCTGCTGGCCGACATGGACGATGCGGAGACCAGTCTGTCGAGCGCCTCGGCGTTGCCCCGCGGACGGCTGCGGGTTGATGTGCCGAGCCCGCTGGCCCGCATGATCCTGGTGCCGGCAATGCCGGCGTTCCACGCCCGCTACCCCGACATCCAGCTCGACATGGGCGTGAGCGATCGCATGGTGGACGTGATCGGCGAGAACGTCGATTGCGTTGTGCGCGGCGGCGAGCTCACCGACCAGTCGCTGATGGCGCGCCGCGTGGGCGACCTGCAGTTGGGGGTCTACGCAGCGCCGAGTTATCTGGAACGCGCAGGCATGCCTTCACACCCGCGGGAGCTGGAAGACACGCATCACCGCATCGTGGGCTTCCTGTGGTCGCGCAGCGGCAAGACCTTTCCGTATGCCATGCGCCTCGGCGACGAGAGCATCGAAGTGCAAGGCCGCTATGTGCTGTCGGTCGATGACGGCAACGCTTACCTCGCGGCCGGGCTGGCGGGCATGGGGGTGCTTTGGCTGCCGGACTACATGGCCGAACCACATCTGCCGAGCGGCGAGTTGGTGCCTCTGTTCGAAGGCTGGCAACTCGATCCGATGCCCTTGTACGTGGCGTTTCCGCCG
The DNA here is from genome assembly GCF_059416325.1 of Variovorax sp. GW821-FHT09D05. Taxonomy (NCBI): domain Bacteria; kingdom Pseudomonadati; phylum Pseudomonadota; class Betaproteobacteria; order Burkholderiales; family Comamonadaceae; genus Variovorax; species Variovorax sp. GW821-FHT09D05. Next base: position 7,847 of record NZ_JBWKOZ010000006.1, read on the forward strand.
AACCGGCATGTCAGCGCCAAGCTGCGGGTGTTCATCGATTGGGTCGTCGAGCTGATGGCACGCCACGCGCCTGTCGACGGCCGAAGCGATGTCAGGCCGCGACGGTAACGCCGTTGCGCTCGAGCACCGCCAGCAGTTTTGGAATATCGGGCGGCCCGGCCGGGATCTCGTGGTCGACGGCGGCGAACATCTGGGCGGCCAGCGCGTTCTGCCCGGTGATCTCGAGCATCTGCCCGCCACCCTTGCCGTAGTGAAAGCCGTGCACCGTGCCGCGCGGTACGTGCACGAGCGTGCCGGGCCGGCACATGTGGGCAGCACCGTCGCAGAGAAACTCGACCTCGCCGCCGAGCACGTAGAAGGATTCGTCCCAGTCGTGGCTGTGCGGCGGCGGCCCGGTTCCTTCGTCACCCCGCTGCAGGGTGATGCCATAGCTCTGCGTCGCCGCGTTCGATGCCAGCACCGTCACTTTCGTGCCGAGCACGTTCAGAGGAAGTTCACGCCGGTCGGGCGTCAAGACAAAGTACGGAATCGTCATGGTCAAGTCCTCGGGAGTGCGAGCGCGATTCTGCGCGCCCGCACTCCAGGAGACATATGCCGATGCTCCGGATGCAGCCTTTTCATTCCGTTACCGACGGTGGACCCTGCGTCTTCGACGACCTCAGGGTGCGCGAACCGGCGTGACCTTGCGGATCAGGTTGCCGAAGGTGTCGGCCACGTACAGATTGCCGGCAGCATCCACCGTCACCCCGTAAGGCTGCTTGAACGTGGCAGCCGCGCCGATGCCGTTCTGCGCGCCCAGCACACCGGGCTGGCCGGCGAGCGTGGAGACCACGCCTGCCGGCGTGATCTTGCGCAGCAGGCTGTTGCCTGTGTCGGCCACGTAGACATTGCCGTCGCTGTCCACCGTCAAGCCGCCGGGCCTGCTGAAAGATGCCGAGCTGCCGGCCCCGTCGGTCGCACCAACCTGGCCCGAACCGGCCAGCGGCATGACCACGCCGCCGGGCGTGATCTTGCGGATCCGGTTGTTGCCGCTGTCGGCAACGTAAATGTTGCCGGCCGCGTCAGTCGCTATGCCGTAGGCCTGCCCGAAAGATGCCGCAGTCCCCGTACCGTCAGCGAAGCCTGCAGTGCCCGAGCCGGCCAGCGTGGTGACGTCCTCGGCAGGCGTGATCTTGCGGACAACGGCGCCGATGAATTCGAGCACATAGATGTTGCCGTCGGCGTCCGTGGCCACCGACGAAGGGGTATTGAACGTGGCAGAGGTGCCGTGGCCATCGAGCGACCCGATGGCCCCACTGCCCGCGATCGTGATCACGTCGGCCGCGGGCGTGATCTTGCGGATGCGGTTGCCGCCGAATTCCGCAGCATAGGCATTGCCCGTGGAGTCCAGCGCAAGACCGGACAGGCCCGAGAACGAGGCTGCAGTGCCGTTGCCGTTTTGCGAAGTACCGCTGCCGCCACCGCCCGCAAATGTCGTGACATCGCCAGCGGGCGAGATCTTTCGCACAAGGTTCGTTGCCGTATCCGACACGAGCAGGTTTCCGCTCTTGTCGACGACCACGCTGTACGGGAGATAGAACGATGCGGCGGTACCGTTGCCATTGACCGAGCCGGTAGTGCCGGACCCAGCGAGCGTGGACACCTGCGCCACCGCCGCCGAGCAGGCGACCGCCACGTCGCCGACATCGGCCGAGGCTTTGCCGCTGCCCTTGGTCACGGTGCAGAACTGCCACAGGGGCTGGGTGCGCACGCTGACCTCATAGGCCGAGCCTTCGGTGAGCGCGGCGGCAAAGGTGAACTTGCCGTCGGCCGTGAGTTTCAGGTCGTCGCCAGCATTGTTCTGGAGCACCAGGCTGCCGGTGAGGCCGGTGACGGTGCCGCCGACCGTATGCGTCACGACGACGGGGGTCTGGGGTTGCGCCGGCGCGGCGATCGGCACGAAGCCCGAGCCGCCGCCACCCCCACCGCCGCAGGAAGCCAGCAACACGATCGCACTGGCCACGGCACCGCAGCGCCCGTAAAAACTCACTCGATTGGAAAACATCCACTGCCCTCTTTGGTTTTGTCGATTCACGAAGAGAAACCCGCGCTCCGGCCGAAGTGCTACCGGCGGTTTCAGATCGTTGATTCTTGTTAACTATTTGTTTCTTCACCATCACCGGAACTAGGTAGATGGCGGAGCGAGGCACGGCTGCGCCCGCCCGCGCAGCGCCGCGGCGGCGGCGGGCAGAGTCTTCAGGGCCGCGAGGCGGACACTTCGCGCAGGCGCTGATGCGCTGCACCATCCCACGCCACGGGCTGCTGGTTCTTCGCGCTCAGATAGTGGTGCGTGAACACCACCAGGTAGGCATCCAGCGTCTGTTCGGCGGCATGCTCGCCTGCGAGGTTCATGCACATCGCGGCCACCTCGCTGGTGCAGAAATGGTCGTCGCGGCCGGAGTTGCGCAGCTTGTACTGCGTGATCTGCTCCGGCTGCAGGCTCAGCACCGGTAGCCGGTCGAGGTAGGGGCTCCTGCGAAACATCTTGCGTGCCTCGGCCCATGTCGCGTCGAACAGGATGAAGAGCGGGCGTTTCGCGGTGCCGGTGCTGGTCACCTCAGGCGACGGAACGGTCAGAACCACGCGCTCGGGCGCCGCGTACTGCCCCGGAAACACCACGTAGGGTTGCCATTGCGGGTCGTTCAGCAGTGCCAGCAGCGCGGGATCGGTTTCGGTACGGGCCCAGCCGAAGGCGAAGGTATCGGCCACCACGTCGGCGACCAGCCAACCGGTGTTGGTGGGCTTGAGCGGCTCGATGTCGGCCATGAGCAGGCACACCCCCGCGCGCGTTGCCACCGAAGGGCGCACGGCGCACATGCAATGGCTGGGCACCAGGCGGCAGCCCGCGCAGCGTTCGCGCTTGAAGCCACCACGGGCGAGAAAGGGCTTGGAGCTTCGCGCCAGGCGGGCGGCGCGAAGGAGGGAGACGGCGTGGGGCATGCGCCGATTCTCGGTCCCACCGGAATCCGTAGAAATTACACATTCGCGCCGATAGAGGCTCTGGCAGGCCCTGCACTGGAGGAAAATCCATTGCATACAAAGGCAATACACCCATAACGCCATGACACTCGACGAACTCTTTGCCAATGACGAGTCGCTCCCCACCGTGCCGAAGGTGGTGTCCGACCTGATTGAGATGCTGCGCGACGACGACGTGCCTTTCGCGGCCATCGCGCATCGGATCGAGCTTGACCAGGTGCTCGCGGCCAGGGTGCTGCAGATGGTCAACTCGCCGTTCTTCGGGCTCCGGCGAAAGATTTCCTCGATCCAGGGCGCAATCCTGATGCTCGGGCTCTCCGCCATCCGGTCATTCGTGGTGAGTTCGGGTCTGTCGGGCGCCTTCCGGAAGGTGGACGGAGTCAACCTTCCGGCCTTCTGGGCCCACAGCTTGCGCGTGGCGTCGGTCTCGAGGTATCTGGCTTCGAAGACCCGGCACGTCGACCCCAACCTGGCGTTCACCGCGGGCAGCATGCATGCCATCGGCCACCTGATCATGGCGCAGGCAATGCCCGATCGCATGGCCGCGCTGAATGCCGTTCACCCCTTGGACGCACTGGGGCGCGCGCAACTCGAGCTCGTCGAATTCGGGTATCACTACGGCGATGTGAGTGCATCCCTGGCGCAGCGCTGGGGCTTCGCTCCCGACCTCGTCGGTGGGCTTTCGAGCTTCGTGAGCCCGGCAAAGTCGGAACATGCCGATCCGCTCGGCGGCGTTCTTCATCTGGCCGTGTGGCGCGTGGCACTGGAACGCCAGGGGGTGGACCTGAGCAATATCGGTGGCTTCTGGCCGAGCCAGTCGGCGCTGGCCGTCGGTATCACCGAGGACATGGTCCAGGAAATGCCGGCGCCGCGTGAGCTTGCTGCGGACCTCGAGTCGATGATCGCCTGACCGTACTTCGCGTACTTCGGCTTCGGCCTTGGCCTCCGCGCGCTAGACCAGCTGCAGATCTTTCGGCGCCACCCCATCGAACACCCGCGCAAGCTGCGCGGGCGACAACCCATACATCCGCTTGAACAGCCCCCCGAACACCGCCCGGTATTCATTGAGCACCGGGTAGTCGCGGTTCTGGAACAGCGTGGCCTGCGTCAGCGCCTGCTGCTCGCCCACGACGCGCCCGCCAGCCTGCGCCGAGAGGCCGCCGCCGAGCACCCAGTAGACGGTGCCGTGTCCGTGGTCGGTGCCGCGGTTGCCGTTCTCGCGGAAGGTGCGGCCGAACTCGCTGATGACGACCACCACGGTCTGGTGCCATGCGTCGTCGCCCATCTCCTGTGCGAAGCCGGCTACGCCGCGGCCCAGTTCTTCGAAACGGTTGGCGAGGTAGCCGGTGGCGCCGCCCTGCCCCACGTGCGTGTCCCAGCCGCCGACGTCGACAAAGCCGAGGTCGAAGCGGTCGCGCATCAGCAAGGCCATGCGGCGCGCCACCAGCTCGAAGCCCTTGGCGGTCATGGCGTTGCGGCTGGCGGCGTCCATCTCGGCCTGCACCGCCCGCGTTACCTCGTCGCGCACCTGGAAGCCCTCGGCCACCGGCTGGGCCAGCGCGGTGTTGCGGTACATGCTCGTGATGATCTGGCTCTGCCGCGCGTCGATGCCCGAACGTGCGTTACCCGCGATCGCCATGTTGGCGGCCTTGGCGCTGCCGCGCATTGAAATGGGCAACTGGTCGGTGAAGGCGATGGGCGACACGTCGGTAACAGGCCCTGCGCCGAGCACACCCGCCAGCCGGTTGAGAAAGCCCGAGCGGTAGTCTCGGCGCTTGTCCAGCGCCTGGCCGAGCTCGATGGAGTCTTGCGTTTCGAAGTGGCTGCGCGTGAGGTCGTCGGTGCCCGCGAAGGCGATGAACGATGCCTGCTTCTGCTGGAACATCGGCATCACGCTCTGTGCCAGCGCGGGGTGCAAGCCCCAGTTGCCGTCGAGCGGCAGCGCGCCGTTGGGCGTGCCGGGGCGTGCAATGGCGATGTTGGGGCGCGAGGCGTAGTAGAAGTCGCTGCTCGTGGGCACGAGCAGGTTGCTGCAGTCATACGCGCCGCGCAGGAACACGACCAGCAGCTTTGCACCTTCGGCCGCGGGCGCGGCCATCAACTGGCCGGCGGCGCCCGCGAACGGGGCGGCGGCCATGAGCTTCAAGAGTTCTCGACGTTGCATGACGGTGTGTCCTTCTTCTTGATCAACGACGCATCAACTCTGGCGACGCCAGCAGGAAGGTGTTCCACTCCTGCGGGTTCTTCGCCTGCGCCAGCGCCTCGCGCGTGTCCGCGCTCATGCCGACCTGCATTGCGCGCACCGCGTGCGAATCGGCCAATTGCGGGAACGCGGGCTTTTCCAGCGGCGCTTTGTCATCCGTGCGGAACAGCACGGCGCCGTTCGCACCGATGGCACGCGCGATCTCGAAGCGCGTGTTCATCTGCCCCGCACTGGCCCAGGCTGCCTCGTTGAGCGGATAGCCGTCGGGCGTCTCGTGGCCGTACAGCTGTTCGCCCATGCGGTTGATCCAGTTGAGCATCGGGTTCACGTTCACCACCACGCGGTCGTCGTAGGCGAGCCGCACGCCGGCCATCACGTAGTGCACCGGGTCGCGGAACTTGCGGCCCAGCGAGGCGGCGAACTCGGGCGACTCGAACAGCGCCTTCAGCGTGATGGCGATGTCGCCGTCGCTGCGGGTGAAGGCTGCAGCCATGCGGTCGACCAATACCTGCGGCGGATCGTCGGAGACGAAGTACACGGCGAACTTGCGCGAGATGAAGCGCGCGGTGGCCGGCGCGCGTGCCAGGCGGTCGAGCGCTTCGTCGGCCTCGGCCAGGCCGCTGCTCTTGATGGACTGGCCCAGCAGCGTCTTCGGGCCGTAGTCGTGACGGTTGGGGTTGAACTCGAACAGGCCCTTGCGCACGTAGTCGGCGCGCACGGCCGGCCGCACGTTCGGCGGCGGCGCATCGAGCGGCTGGTTGCTCACGCCAACGCCGGTGAGCACGCGCGCCAGCTCCTGCACGTCGGCCTGCGAATAGCCGCCGCCCACGCCCAGCGTGTGCAGCTCCATCAGCTCGCGTGCGTAGTTCTCGTTGATGCGGTTGGCGGCGTTCTGCGCGTTGTCTAGGTAGCGCAGCATCGCCGGGTGGTGCAGCGTTGCGCCGAGCAGGTCGCGGAACTTGCCGAGCGCGTGCGGGCGAATCGCGTTCTCTTCGTAGTCGCCCACCATCGCGCGGATGTTGTCCTTGCGCAGGTTGACGTTGAAGTGGTTCATCCAGAACCACGTCATCTGCTCCTGCAGCTGGTTGGGCGAATACAGGGCGCGCAGCACGAAGCGTTGTTGCGCCTCGCGTGCCAGGTCGTTGAGTCGCTGCTGGTAGGCCTGTCGCGCGGCTTTCTTCTGGTCTTCGTCGGGTAGCGCATCGGCCGCCTTGCGCTGTGCGTCGAGTTCGGTGACGAGCTGGTCGAGCGGCGTGCGCGAAATGCTCATCGCATCGATCTGCGCCTGCGCCGCAGGCGGCAGCGGCACGGGCCGTGGATTGAGCTGGTCGCGCATCCACAGCGACAGGCCGCGCTTTGCGAGCTGCGCGTCGCTGCTCGCGTTGGCACCCCAGCTCACGCGGTCGAGCCAGCGCAGGCGGGCGGCGTCATTGAGCGGTGCGGAAGGCAACGACACCGACACCACCGGCCGCTGGTCGCCCGGTGCACTTGCGCAGGCCGCGAGCAAGGCCAGCGCACATGCACCGAGCGCCATCGAGGCGCGACGCATGGAGAACAACGAGGCGGCGGCCGGCACCGCCATCACTCCTTGCGCATGTCGTGATGGCGCACGTCGCCGATGGCGTGCTGTGCGGTGTTGAGCGCGACGTCGACGTGCGCCAGGCCGCGTTGCTGGAACGGCCGCGAGCGCGGGTCGTCTTCTTCGCGCGCCACATCGGAGCGCACCTTGCGCAGCAGGTCGACCGCGGCATGCAGGCGGCCTTCGCGCGGCAGCCACGCATCGGTGGGCTCGCGCCATTCGAGGGGCTTGCCGTCCAGCCATGCAGCGTGCTGGAGATCGCCGATGGCGGCGTGGATCTCGTCGACCACCACCTGCTCGTCGCGCGAGATCTGCCCGTCTTCGGGGCGGCGATGCTCCACCTTCCAGGCGGCCGTTTGCAGGTCGGACAAGGCGTGGAGGTAGAACGGGTGCCTGCCGTATTCGTCGGCCAATGCGGGCAACGAAGCCGCAGCCATGAGGGCGAGTGCGGCGATTAGGCTTTTCTTCTTCATCTTCGGAGCTCCTGGGAGTGATGGCGAATCGAGGACGCATCCTCAACCATCGGGACCCGCTCCGCGTTGACGCTCTTTACCCTCGTAACGCCGCGCAAAGGCAGCGCCTAAGCGCCAGCTAAGTCAGGCTGCAGACAGGCTGGACGGTGCAGCGCCGGCAATCTGCCGCAGGGCGCGCTCGAACACCTCGACGGGCTGGCCACCCGAAATGAGGTGCTGGTCGTTGATGATGATCGCGGGCACCGAGTGGATGCCGGCGTCGGTGTACATGCGCTCGCGTTCGCGGGTTTCCCGTGCGAACTCGTCGCTGTTCAGGATCTCGCGGGCACGGGCTGCATCGAGCCCGGCCTCGGTGGCTGCGCGCACCAGCACTTCAGAGTCCGAGGGGTTCTGGCTGTCGGTGAAGTAGGCCTTCAGCAGCAGCTTCTTCAGCGCCGCCTGCTTGGCCGGGCTTTCCAGCTCGGCCCAGTGCAGCAGGCGGTGTGCGTTGAAGGTGTTGTAGACACGCGGACGGCCTCCGGGGCTGAACTCGAAGCCCACTGCCGCGCCGCGCTGGCGGATCATTTCGCGCGACTGCGCCTGCTGCTCGCGCGTGGAGCCGTACTTCTGGTTCAGGTGCTCGAAGGTGTCCTGGCCTTCGGGCGGCATCTGCGGGTTCAGCTCAAAGGGCTGGAAGTGCAGCTCCGCGGTGACCTCGGGGGCCACCTTCCTGAGCGCCGCCTCGAGCGAACTCAGGCCGATGGCGCACCAGGGACAGGACACATCGGAGACGAAGTCGATCTTGAGGTGGGAAGAGGTAGGGGTAGTCATGGCGCCATTCTTCACGGCGCCACAACCCTTGGTGCACGAAAGGTTTTCAGGCCGCGGCCTTGGCCAGGCGCGCGTCCTGCAGCGTCTTCTCGCGCATGCGGTCGTACTCCTGCTTGTCGACCGGCACCGCATCGGGCTTGCCCAGGTCGTTCATCCGGATGCGGTAGGTTTCCCGTGCACTCAGTGCGGCCAGTGCCGCCAGCACCGTCACCGCGAAGGTGATGGCACCCACGGTGAACCACACGTTGGTCGAGCCGGGAGGCGCCACGGCGGCGAACAGAGCGGGCAGCAGTGCGGTGAAGGTGGTGCCGATGTTCTGCGAGATGGCCATGGCCGAGACGCGATTGCGGGTGCGGAACAGCTCCGGATAGAAGCTCGGGAAGGTCGCGTTGTAGCCCTGGTACACGATGCCCCACATCAGCAGCGACATGACGATGGCCAGCTGCACGTTGCGGATGCTGATGGCATACAGGTACACGAAGGACAGCAGCCCCGAGAGCAGCGCACCGACGATGATCGGCGGGCGGCGGCCGATGCGGTCCGAGAGGTTGCCCACGAACGGGATCACGATCACGGCCAGGATGTTGCCGAGCACCGGAATCCACAGGTACACGTCTTTCTGGAATCCGATGCCGTAGGCCGCCTGCACGGCATAGGCCGCGCCAAACACTGTGGCCACCACCGGAATGACGTTCATCAGCGCCATGCAGACCACGCGCAGCATGTCGGCCCAGCTGTCGGTGAAGGCCTGGATGATCGGTGCCTTGGCCACTTCGCCCTTCTTGTCCACTTCAGCAAAAGCCGGCGTCTCGTCGACCTCGCGGCGGATGATGTAGCCCGCCACGATGACCAGGAAGCTCAGCAGGAAGGGAATGCGCCAGCCCCACGAGTTGAAGGCCTCCTCGGGCATGTAGTGCGCCAGCGGCAGGAACACGGCAGCCGCCAGAATCTGGCCGGCCTGCACACCCTGCAGCGTGAAGCTCGCGAAGAAGCCGCGACGCCCGAACGGTGCGTGCTCGAGAATCATCGAGCTCGCGCCCGAGATTTCGCCGGCCACTGCAAAGCCCTGGATGAGGCGCAGCAGAACCAGCAGCACCGGAGCCAGCAGGCCGACCTGGTCATAGGTCGGCAGCAGGCCGACGGCCACGGTCGAAAAGCCCATCAGGAACATGCAAAGCACCAGCACCTGCTTGCGCCCGTGCGTGTCGCCCCAGTGGCCGAGCACGAAGGCGCCGATGGGACGCGCGACATAACCCACGCCGTAGGTCGCGAGCGAGGCGACGATGGCCGTCGTCGGGTCGCCCTTCGGGAAGAAGATCTGCGGAAAGATCAGCGCCGCCGCGGTGGCGTAGATGAAGAAGTCGTAGTACTCCAGCGCCGAGCCGATCCAGCCGCTTGCGGCGGCCTTCTTCGACTGGTGCCTGCCTTGCGGCTCATGGGCTGTGTTGGTTGCCATGTGTTGTCTCCAGTGTTGACGAAAAAATCAGATCAAGAAATCAAATCAATCCTGCGCCTGCGAAGCCATGCGCGCCGGTGCGTTGAGGGCACCGTAGGCGTCGTAGTTGCCCACGCGCTGTGCGACCTCGAAAAACAGTCCGCCCTCGAAACTCTCGGTATAGATGTGCAGGTAGTCGCCGGCTGGCGAGCGGTCGAACAGCACGCCCGCTTCGCGCATGCGCGCCAGCAGTTCGGGCGCGATGTCGATGCGCGTGGCCAGGTCGTCGTAGTAGTTGTCGGAGATGGGCACGAAGCGCGTGCCGTTGGCGCGCAGCTTGGCGGCCGTCTCGAAGATGTCGGCACAGCTCAGCGCAATGTGATGCACCGCGCCACCGCCGGTCACGCTCAGCGTGCGCGCGGTGCGGGTGCGCTGGCTCAGCGACACGTTGAGCACCAGGCGCAGGCTGCGGTCGGCGTTGGCGACGCCGCGGCTGCGGATCAGGCCGAAGGGGTCGGCAAGCTCCAGGCTCTCGCCGGGTTCCAGGCCGAGCACGGCGCGCGTGAACAGCACCCAGGTGTCGAGCTGGTCTAGCGCCAGGCCAAGAGCCACGTGGTCGATGCGCTGCAGGCCTGCGTCGTTCGCGCCGGCACCGTCGTCTTCGAGAATGAAGTCGGCTTCGTACAAGCCGTTGGCGCCCAGCGCTTCGGGCACGAAATGAATCAGGTTGCCGCCCGGCGCAACGATGGCCGGCACGCGCAGTTCGTTGGGGCCGACCGGGCTGTCGTGCCGCTGCGAACGCATGGCGGTGGCTCGGCCCACGGCCGCGAGGGGATCGTCACAGCGCACACCCAGCGCGCACACCGAGGTGCCGTGCGCCTCGAAGCGGCCGCGCGCAAACGAATCAGGCTGCGCGTTGACGATCAGGTTGATCTCGCCCTGGCGGTACAGCGTCACGGCCTTCGAGCGGTGCTTGCCGATGCGGCGGAAGCCGAGTTGCTTCACCAGCGTGGACAGCGTTGCTGCAGATGCCTCGTCGGCCGCGAACTCGATGAACGACAGGCCGGAGAGCGCCGGCACCGGCGGCGGGCTGAACAGCTGCACGGGCTCGACGTCGTCCAGCCGCTGCCGCGCTTCGCTTTCAAGGTACAGCAGCGAGCGCATCGCATCCACCGCAGTGCGGCGGTTCGGCGTCTCGCGAAAGATGTCGTTGAAGATCTCCAGCGACAGCGGCCCGGTGTAGCCCGCGCGCAGCACCTGCTCGAAGAAGCCGACCACGTCGAAATCGCCCTGCCCCGGAAACGAACGATGGTGGCGCGCCCACTGCAGCACGTCCATCGACAGCAGCGGCGCGTCAGCCATCTGCAGAAAGAAGATCTTGTCGCCCGGAATGCTGGCGATGCCCGCCGGATCGTCCTTCAGCGACAGCGTGTGGAAGCTGTCGAGGATCAGGCCCAGGTGCGCGTGGTTCGCCTGCTTCACGATCTCCCAGGCCTGGCCGTACAGCGAGGTGTGGCGGCCCCAGGCGAGTGCCTCGAAGCCCACGCGCAGGTTGCGGCGCGCAGCGCGCTCGGCCAGTTCGTGCAGTTGCGCGGCGGCCAGAGCCGGATCGTTCACCGACAGCGGCGAAGTGTTGGAGCAGCACAGCACCATCGGCGCGCCCATGGCCTCCATCAGGTCGAACTTGCGCTCGGCGCGCTCGAGGCTGCGGCGGAACTGCGGCTCGGGCATGCCTTCGAAATCACGGAACGGCTGGTACAGGTCGATGGTCAGGCCAAGGTCGCCCGCGATGCGGCGCAGTTCGGCGGCCGTGCCCTTGAAGTTGATGAAGTCGGCCTCGAACAGCTCGATGCCGTCGAAACCGGCGGCGGCGACGGCTTCGAGCTTCTGGCGGAGCGTGCCGCTGAGCGAGACGGTGGCAATGGAGCGATGCATGGGGGTGGACTTTAGGAACACCCGGGCCCCGCCACAATCTATTCAGCGAGCTTTTGATCGATCATCGATCACATACGTGCATTATTCGCACGAAATACGGGATACACCTAGGCCGGCTGCCCGGCCAGTAGCTCTCAAAGGCTGCGCCAGAAATCGATCAGCAGCTGTGTGAACTCCACCGGCCGTTCGACCGCGCTCAGGTGCGCGGCGTCGATGGTGGCCAGGCGCGCGCCTGGAATGGCACCCACCATGGCCTGCGACATGGCCATTGGCGTGGCCTCGTCCTGCAGCCCGCCGATCACCAGCGTGGGCACTGCAATGCGATGGTTGCTCTCGCGGAAATCGATGGCCGCGACGGCATTGCAGCTCTCGATGTAGCCCTGCGCATCGGTGCGCACCAGCACGTCGTGCAGCGTTTTCGCGGCGACTGCGCCTTCGGGCGTGCCCACGTAGGCCGGTGTGAGCCAGCGTGCCACGGCGCCAGGGGCGATGGCGGCCACACCCTTGGCAGCCACCGTCTCGACGCGTGCACGCCAGGGGGCCTGGTCGGGGTAGTAAGCGGCCGAATTGGCGATCACCATCGTCTTCAGCAGCTCGGGGTGCCGCACCGCCAGCGCCTGCGCGGTCATGCCGCCCATCGACAGGCCGACGAAATGCACGGGCTCGCCGTCCGCCTCGCGCTGGATGAGTTCGGCCACGTCCTGTGCCAGCGTCTCGACGCGCAGCGCGCCGGGCACCACCTCCGACGCGCCGTGGTTGCGGTGGTCGTAGCGCAGCACCGTGTGGGCGCGCGAGAGCTGCGCGGCCACGCCGTCCCACATGCTCAGGTCGCAACCGAGCGCATGGCTGAGCACGACGATCGGACCTTCGCCCTCGCGAACGACATTCAAACGGGTCATGGTGTGGTTTCCTTTTTCGGGTGTTGAAGACGCGGCAGCCAGAGGAACGCGATGGCCATCAGCACGCAGCCGGCCAGCAGCATCGGCACGACCATCGGCCAGGCGCCGTTGGAAAAATCGGCATCGACAAATCTTGCGGCCAGTTGCCCCACGCAGAACGCGACCATCATCATGCCGAAGCCCGACCAGGACACGGCCCGGCCCGCCAGATGCGGCAAGTCGCCCACCGCGCCCGCCTGCCCGCAAGGCTGGTGGATGCCATGGCCGAGGCAGTACACGGCGTGGCCGAACAGCAGCGGCACGGCGCTCAACGGCATCAGCCAGCAGCCGAGCGCCTGGATGACGGCGCCGGTCAGGCTCAATGAAGCACCGAGCCGCACGGTGCGCACCGGCCCGTAACGCCGCAACAGCGTGCGGCACATGGTGGTGCTGAAGATGTAGACCAGCGAGCCGCCAGCCGGGATCCAGCCGTACCACGCGGGCGACCAGCCCAGATAGCCGATGTAGACCATCGGCGACAGCAGCAGAAAGCAGAACAGCCCGCCGTAGGTCGTCGCTGCCACCGAGGCCCAGGCGCGGAAAGACCGGCTCGCGAACACCGCGCGCGTGCTGCCGCGCGGCGCGGACGACTCGCCCTCGCCCAGCATCGGCTTGCGCGTTTCGCCGAACGAGCGCCAGCACAACGCGAACAGCAGCGAGGCATAGACCGCCATCGCGACCATCACCCAGCGCCAGCCCGCGCCCTGCACCAGCCACGCGCCGAGCAGCGGCGCCATCAGGCCGACCACGCCCAGCCCGGTGAGGCCGCGCGCCATGACGTGCGGGCCTTCGTGCGCGGGGTACAGGTCGCGCACCGCCGCGCGCGAGCACACGAGAATCGCCGCCATCGAAAAGCCCTGCAGCGTGCGCCAGCCCGCGAGCAGCGCCACGCTGCCTGCGAACGCGCCGCCCAGCGCGGCAATGGCGTAGCAGCCGAGCCCCGCCAGCAGCACCGGCCTGCGACCGAAGCGATCGGCCAGCGGGCCGCACAGCAACTGCGCAAAGCCGAAGGCCAGCACGAACAGCGTGAGGCTGGTGCTGGCCGAACCGAGCTCCTTCCCAATGGCGGGAAGCGCCGGCAAATAACTGTCGGTGGCCACCGGCTGCGCCGCCAGCAGCAGCGGCAGCAGCAAGGTGAAAGTGACGTCGAACCGGCCCTTCTTGCGGGCGACCGGCGCGGTCACTGGGGCAACGCAGGCAGCAGGCCTTTTTCGCGCAGGATGCCGGTCGCGATGCCGAAGGCGTGGTTGGCCACCGGCACGCCGCAGTAGATGGCGGCCATCATGATCACTTCCTTGATGTCGTCCGGCGTGAGGCGCGACTCGGGCGGACCGTCGAGCGCGGCACGCACGTGCATGGCGAACTCTTCATACGCGTGGATGCCCAGCATCATCGACAGCACCATGTAGCGGCGCGTCTTGTCGCCCAGTGCGGGGCGGCCCCAGATGTCGTTCCACGCGTGGCGTGTGATGAGTTCCTGGAACTCGGCGTTGAAGCCGTTGCGGTTGGCGAGCGACTTGTCGACCCAGGCATCGCCGAGCACGCGGCGGCGGTTGACGAGGCCGGCTTCGTAGTCGTTGGCCGGGGTTTCGGGGGCGGTCATTGGGCAAGTTCCTTGTCTGTGAGCCGGGCCTGCAGCGCCTTCACCTCGGCGAGGGCTGTCTGTCCGGCGTTGTGAGCGAGCGCGGGGTCGAACCATTCGTCGGCCGCGTCGCGAGGGAGTTCGGCGCGCAGCCGGTCGATGTTGGCGCGCATGCGCGCGGCGTCGACCTGCAGGCCGGGCAATGCGCCTGCCATTGCGCGCACGCTGCCGTGCGCCGACATCAGCAGCTGCGGCCATTCGGCCAGTTCGGCCTGCCAGGCGCCGAGGGCACGTTCGTGCTGTTGCGGCATGGCGCCAAGCAATGCGGCCACGCGCTGCGGCGCACGGTGCGCGGCGGCGATGGCGACCATCGAAGCCACCGGGTTGCGCTTGTGCGGCATTGCCGACGAACCACCGCGGCCCGGCTCGCTGGGCTCCGCGACTTCAGCCACTTCGTACTGCCCGAGCAGCGCGATGTCGACCGCGATCTTTCCGAGGCTGCCGGTGATAAGGCCCAGCTCGCAGCCGAGCGCCACCCATTCGTCGCGCTGCGTGTGCCACGTTGCGCCGGGGTCGCCCAGGCCAAGCTCCTTGGCCATGCGCTTGCGCACGGCAGCGCCCTGCCCCTTCATCTGCGCCAGCGTGCCGACGGCGCCGCCCAGCTGCAATTGCAGTGCGTGCTTCGCAGCGTCGCGCAGGCGGATGCGGCTGCGCACCAGCGGCGCCGCCCAGCCCGCGCACTTGAAGCCGAAGCTGGTGACCGAGGCCGGCTGCATCAGCGTGCGCGCGAGCATCGGCGTTTCGGCGTGCGTGACGGCCAGGCGCAGCAGCGCGTCGGCGGCCTTGGCAAGATCGGTCTCGATGAGCGCGACCGCTTCGCGCGTGACCAGCGCCATTGCGCTGTCGATCACGTCCTGGCTGGTGCTGCCGAAGTGCACGAAGGGCGCGGCGTCGGCATTGAAGAGGCCGACGGCTTCGCGCAGCGCCTTCACCAGCGGAATCGCGACGCTGCCCGCGCGGCCGCTCTCGCGCACGATCTTGGCAACGTCGAACAGCTCGACCTTGCAACTGCTGACGATCGAATGCGCAGCGCTCTCGGGGATCAGTCCTTCGGCAACCTGTGCGCGCGCGAGTGCCGCTTCGAAGCGCAGCATGGCGTCGACGAAGGCGCGGTCGCTGAAAGCGCCGAGCGTTTCGGATGTGGAGAGGAAGCCTTCAAAAATACTCATGCGATGACCTGGCCTTTCAGTATTTCAATTGGGCCACGGCACGCAATTCCTCCGGGGAGGCTGTGCCGAATCCGAAGAACTCGAGGTAGGCAGGGATCATCTCGAACAGCATGTCGGTGCCGACCTGCACCTGGCAGCCCTTGGCCTTGGCGGCCTGCAGCAGCGGCGTGTATTCGGTCTTCATGACCACCTCGCCGACGAAAGTGCCGGGGTCGATGCGGTCCACGTCGAAGGGCAGCGGGTCGCCCTCCTTCATGCCGAGCGGCGTGGCGTTGACGACCACGTCGTAGCCGGCCGGGTCTTTCGACCCCGTGGCCACCTTCATTTGCGGATAGTGCTCGCGCAGCCGCGCGGCCAATGCGCCGGCCGAGGCCTCGCTCATGTCGAACAGCATCAGCTCGGCGGCTCCGGCGGCGGCAATCGATGCGGCAATGGCCGAGCCAACGCCACCCGTGCCCGACACCAGCACGCGCGTGCCCTTGAACAGGCGCCCCTTGCGCTCCACGCCGCGCACGAAGCCCGCACCGTCGAACTGGTCGCCCAGCAGCGTGCCGTCGGGCCGCTTGAGGATGGCGTTGCAAGCGCCCGCGACGCGCGCAGTGGGCGTCACCTCGTCGACCAACGACATGGTCGTGACCTTGTGCGGCATGGTCACCAGCGCGCCGCGCAGGTTGCTGAACCTGAAGATCTGCGGCAGCGAGGCCGCGTAGTCCTCGGGCTTCACGCCCATCGGAACCACCACAGCGTCGATGCCGTGCTTGTCGAACCAGGGGTTGTAGATCATCGGGGCCTTGAAGGCCTCGGTGGGATAGCCGATGTGGGCGATGAGCGTGGTCTTGCCGGAAATCATGTCGGTTGTTTCTTTGAAAAATCGGGGCTCAGGCGACGCTGGGCGAGTGGTAGCGCAAGGGCTGCGCAATTTCGGCTTGCATGGCCGGTGGGTAGATGATTTCGCGCAGGAAGTCGGCGTCGGCCTGCATCGCGGCAGCCGCATCGAGATGGCCGAAGTAGCGAAAGTAGTGCGGCATCTGCTGGATGAGCATCTCGAAGCCCGCCTGTGCGTTGAGTCCGCGCGCTCGCGCTGCCTGCACCAGCGGCGTGGGCTGGTTGCGCAGAAGAATGTCGAACAGTGCCGCGTGGCCGTCCATGCGCGACACGTCGAGGGGCAACGCATCGCCTTCGACCAGCCCCAACTGCGTGGCGTTGATGACGAGGTCGTAGCCTTCGGGCGCGTTGCTGTCGGCCGAGACCACAGTCGCGTCGAAGAAGGCGTTGAGCTTGGCCGCCACACCGGCCGCCTTGCCTGCGGCGCTGTCGTAGAACGCGATGTACTCCGCGCCGTTCACCGTGCCGCCTTCGGCCAGCGCAACGCCGATGGCTGCGGCGCTCACGCCCGCGCCGAGGATCAGCACCCGTTTGCCGCGGAACGGAATGTTGTAGTGATCGAGCGCGCCGATCAGGCCTTCGCCGTCGAACAGGTCGCCTTCGAGCTGGTCGCCCTCGGTGCGGCGCACCACGTTGACCGAGCCGGCCACGCGACCGAAGAGGCCGCAGCCGTCGAGCAGGTCGACCACCAGCGGCTTGTGCGGCGGCGCGATCACCATGCCGCGCACGTTGCGCGCGAGAAAGGCCGATTTGAAGAACACCGCGAAGTCGCGCACCGGCACCTGCATGGGCAGCAGCACAGCGTCGATGCCGAAGCGCTCGAAGGCGGCGTTGAACATGCGGGGCAGCCGCACATTGCGAACCGGGTCGCCGGGGATCAGGTAAGCCTGGGTGCTGCCGCGGATGGAATGGCTCATGTGCGTGCTTCCGTTCGTCAATCGCTCTTTTCGAGGGCGGATGCCGAGCTTTATAGTCGCTTCGCCTGAATCACGCAGCCTTCGGCACCTTGAATCGTGCGATTATCGAACTCAAAAAATCACTGATCGTTCAATTCAAGGGTTTTCACTGTCATCAAATGCAAACTCCGACCCCATCCACGCAGGCACACTTCCGCCCATGAGCAAGGACAGCAAGGACGACCCGGCGCCGCCGCCCGGCCTGGACAAGCGCGACTGGATCGCCGGCCTGGAGCGTGGCGTGAGCATCATCGAGGCCTTCGACGACGCCAACCCGCGCCTGACTGCCAGCCAGGCCGGCCAGCGCACGAACATGACCCGCACAGCCGCGCGGCGCTATCTGCTGACCTTGCAGCACATGGGCTATGTGGCGAGCGACGGCAAGCTGTTCTGGCTCACGCCGCGCGTGCTGCGGCTGGGCCAGTCGTACCTGGAATCGGCCCGGCTGCCGCGCGTGGTGCAGCCCTTTCTGCAGCGGGTGGCAGCGGGCACCAACGAGATCGCCTACCTCAGCGTGATGGACGGCGACGAGGTGGTCTACATCGCGCGCAACGGCCCCAACCGCAGCATGAGCACCGGCTACGTGCTCGGCGCGCGCGTGCCGGCGCAGGTCACGGCCTCGGGCATGCTGATGCTGGCGCTGCGCAGCGACGCCGAGCTGAATGAATGGCTGACGACACGGCAGCTGACGGTTTTCACTTCGCACACCATCGCAAGCATGGAGCGCATGAAGCTCGAACTCGCCCGCATCCGGGCGCAGGGCTGGGCCCTTTCCGAACAACAGCTCGACCTGAACTCTCGCGGCATCGCGGTGCCGCTGCGCGACCGGCACGGCACGCTGGTGGGGGCGCTGAACATCACGATGCCGATGGGGCACGAGAGCTCGGAAGATGCGGTGGCGCGAGTGCTGCCGGTGCTGCGTGAGACGGCGCAGGCGATGCGCAATCTGATCTGAGAAGCGCCATGACCGTAAACGCCTCGGGTTCTTCGAGCCAGACGACATTGCCCGACTGGGCGGCGCAGTCGGAGCCCCTGGAAGACGTGCACATCGACATTGCATTCATCGTCGAGCACTCGTTCTACTACGGCCCGTCGTCGCGCATCTCGCCTGAACAATGGGCGAACCTGTGCGAACCGCTGTACCAGCCGGCAATTCCGGGCGCGGCACAAGGCTTCGTGCTGTCGGCCGACTGCGTCGGCCACGAGGACGAGCTCGGCAGTCACTACCGCGACCTGCTGGCCAAGGCCGCGCGCCACGGCAAGGACCCGGCCGAAGGCCCCTACTTCTGGAACAGGCCGGTAGTCCATGCGCCCGGCCGCTTCCTCCTGAGCTTCCCATGGCACGACCGCTTCAGCGAGGGCCGAGCCTTCATCGAATCGCTGACCAGAGGCACACCCGGCGAAGTCTTCTCCGATTACGAGCAGGGCTGGTTCCTCGACCTGCGGCTGCACGACGGCACGCTGTACCTGCGCGATGACGACCCCGACGAAGGCAAGACCTTCCACAACCTGCGCTTCGCATACGCTCCAGTGCGCGCGCAGGTCGAAATCGTGCTGGCGCGCGTGGAAACCTTGATTGCCCGGCTCGCGGGCGAATTCGGTCGGGATTACTGGACGAACCGCAACTGACAGCTTTCCGACAGCATCGACCGGGCACGATGCGCGCTTTCAATCCAAAAGCGCTGGAGACACAAGCACCATGTCCGATCTCTTTTCCCCTGACGACGCCCACAGCCTGAGCCGCCGCCACTGGCTGCAGGCCGGCGGCGCCCTCACCCTCGGCGGCCTGCTGCCTTCGCTGGCCTCGGCCCAGGACGCCTGGCCAAGCAAGTCGATCCGCTTCGTCGTGCCCTTCGCGCCGGGCGGCAGCTCCGAGATCGTCGCGCGCTCGACCGCCGCCGAGCTCTCGCGCACGCTGGGCCAGAGCGTGTTCGTCGACAACAAGCCGGGCGCGGCCGGCAACATCGCGATGAGCGAAGTGGCGCGCAGCACCGACCAGCACACGATCATCCTCGGCCACATCGGCACGCTGGCGGTCAACCCGTACATCTTCGCCAAGCTGCCCTACGACGCGAACAAGGACTTCAAGCCCGTGAGCCTGCTGGCCAAGGTGCCCAGCCTCTACGTGGTGCACCCCGACGTGCCGGCGAAGAACCTCAAGGAGTTCATCGCATACGCCAAGTCGAAGCCGGGCAAGCTCAGCTATGGTTCGGCAGGCAACGGCAGCGCGGGCCACCTGGCTTTCGAGTACCTGAAGATGACAGCCGACGTGTTCATGCTGCACGTGCCCTACCGCGGGACCGGCCCGATGGTGACCGACCTGCTCTCGGGCCGGCTCGACGCATCGGCCATCGGCGCGGCGGCGATCATTCCGTTCATCAAGGCGGGCAAGGTGCGCTGCATCGCGACCGGATCGGCCAAGCGCCTGCCCCAGCTGCCCGACGTGCCGACCGTGGCCGAACAGGGCTTCCCGGGCTTCGAGATGACGCAGTGGTACGGCATGCTCGCGCCCGCCAACATCACGCCCGCCAACCTGGCCAAGCTCTCGGCCGAGACGATGAAGGCGGTGAAGTCGCCCGACTCCATGCAGCGCCTGACGGCCGATGCGGCCGAAGCCATTGGCGGCACGCCCGAGCAGTTCGCGCAGTTCATCGCTGCCGAGCAAACCCGCTGGCAAAAGGTCATCGCAAGGGCAAACATCAAGCCTGATTGATCCCGGCAGGCCCTAGCATCGGCGCCATGCGCATCCTGCTGGCGGAAGACGAACACACCCTGGGCACCTGGCTCTGCAAGGCGCTGGAGCATGCGGGCATCCAGGTCGAATGGGTGGACGACGGGCGCCTGGCCGACCGGGCGCTGCAGCAGCGCGACCACGATGCGCTGGTGCTCGACCTGGGCCTGCCCGGGCTCGACGGGCACACGGTGCTGCAACGGCTGCGCGAGCGTGACCAGCGCTTGCCGGCGCTGATCCTCACGGCGCGCGACTCGCTGAACGAGCGCGTGGCTTCGCTCAACGCGGGCGCCGACGACTTCCTCGCCAAGCCCTTCGCGCTGGCCGAGCTCGAAGCGCGCCTGCACGCGCTGGTGCGGCGCGCGCGTGGCGTAGAGCATCCGCGGCTGGCCTGCGGCCCGCTGGTGTACGACGGCGCGCGCCGGCACTTCACGCTGAACGGCGAGGCGCTGGCGCTCTCGCCGCGCGAACTGGCGGTGCTGCGCGTGCTGGTGCAGCGCAGCGGCGAGCCGCTGTCGAAGCAGCAGATCCTCGAGCGCGTGTTCTCCGACGACGAAGAGGTGCACCCCGAGGCGGTCGAAGTTTTCGTCTACCGGCTGCGCAAGCGGCTCGACGGCACCGGGGTTCGCATCGTCACGCTGCGCGGGCTCGGCTATGTACTGGAAGCAGACTGAGTGAGCGGCCTGCGTGAACGCCTGCGCCGCGCCAGCCTCTGGCAGCGGCTCGCGCTGCTGCTGTTCCCTGCCCTGCTGGTCGTGACCGGCCTCGAACTGTGGATGACGCGGCACGACGCACTGGCCGCCGCCAACGCGGCCTACGATCGCTCGCTGCTGGGCGCGCTCAAGTCCATCGACGCCAACATCTCGACCGCCTCGGGCGGCCTGTCGGTCGAGCTGCCGTACACGATGTTCGAGTTCTTCGAGCTGACGGCGAGCGGCCAGGTCTTCTTTCGCGTGTCCACGTCTGACGGGCTGGTGGAGCTCGGCAGCGCCGACCTGCCCGCGCCGCCCACCGAACTGGCGATGGGCGTGCCGGCCTTCTACGACGCCACCTACTTCGGCGAAGCAGTACGGCTCGCGGCCTACCGCCGCGATCTCGACCGCGCGCCGGCCGGCAGCACCGGGCGCAGCGTGCTGATCCAGGTGGGGGAAAGCACGCGCTCGCGGCAGGAGTTCAGCGCGCGCTTCGTGCGCAGCGCGGCGTTGCGCGACGGGCTGGTGCTGGCGATGCTGCTGTGCGGCACCGCCCTGGCGCTCGCGGCAGCGCTGAGGCCGCTCTCGCGACTGGCGCGCGAGGTGGGCTCGCGCACGCCCGACGACCTCACGCGCATCGCCGAGACCGACCTGCCCGCCGAGGTGCGCCCACTAGTGGCCGCAGTCAACCAGCAGATGTCGCGCACGCAAGACCTCGTGACGCAGCAGCGCCAGTTTCTGGACGACGCCTCGCACCAGCTGCGCACCCACCTCACCACGCTGCAGATGCAGGCCGACTACGCACGGCGCGAGCAAGACCCGGCGCAAGTACAAGTGGCGCTAGACGCGCTGGGCACCGAAATCGGCCGCGCGACGCGCAGCGCGCAGCAGCTGCTGGCGCTGGGCCGCAGCGACACGGTGTCGGTGGAACCCGCCGAGTTCGACCTTGCGGCGCTGCTGCGCGAAGTGGCGGTCGACCTGCTGCCGCTGGCACGCGCCAAGCGCATCGACCTGGGCATTCATTCGCCCACGCCGGAGTTCCTTGCCGTGGCAGACCGGGGGCTGATGCGCGAGGCGCTGGGCAACCTGGTGAGCAACGCGATCACCTACACGCCGGCCGAAGGCACGATCACGCTCTTTGCCGCGGGCGACGCAGCGGGCTGGAGCCTCAACGTCGAGGACAACGGGCCCGGTCTCAACGACGAAGAGCGCGCCGCGTTGGGCCAGCGCTTCCGGCGCGGCGCGCGCGCCGGCAAGGGCGGCTTCGGGCTCGGGCTGGCCATTGCGCGCTCCATTGCGCAGCGGCACCGGGGCGAGTTGCGGCTCGAAGCGCGCGAGGCCGGCCCGGGGCTGCATGCGATCATCTGGTGGCCTCGCCCGGCCGCCATCTGACGGGCCCATTTTCATGTCCACGCCCCCCACCCGCCGCCATGCACTTCGCGCGTTGTGCGCGTTGCTGATGCCTTTCAGCGTGCGCGCAATGGCCGCCGCGAACGACCCCTCCAAAAACGCTGCCGACTGCGTGATCCCCGCCAAGGCCGGCGGCGGCTTCGCGCTGACCTGCGCGCTGGCGCGCGACGCGTTGCAGGCCGTGCGACCCGTGCGCCCGCCGCTCACCCAGCGCTACCTGCCGGGCGGCATCGGCGCCGTAGCCTTCGACCGTGTCGCCACAGGCAAGCTCGGTGGCCCGGGCACGCTGGTGGCGTTTTCCAGCGGCTCGCTGCTCAACCTCGCGCAAGGCCGCTTCGGTCCGCATTCGCCCTCGGCTGTACGCTGGATCGCCACGCTGGGCACCGACTACGGCGTGATCGCGGTGCATCGCGACTCGCCCTACAAGCGCTTGCAAGACCTGGTCGCCGCGCTGCGGCAAGACCCGTCGCGCATCGCCTTTGGCGCGGGCGGCACTGTGGGCAGCCAGGACTGGGTAAAGGCCGCACTGCTGGTGCGCGCGGCGGGGCGCGATCACAAGGCCATGCGCTTCGTTTCTTTCGAAGGTGGCGGGGATGCGCTGAGCGCATTGCAGGGCAAGCATGTCGACGTGTTCCCCGGCGATGCAGCCGAAGCCCTGCAGGCCATTGCGGGCGGCGCGGCGGTGCGACTGCTCGCGGTGCTGTCGGAGAACCGGCTTGGCGGCGCGCTCACCGGCGTGCCGACCGCGCGCGAGCAAGGCATTGACCTGGTGTGGCCGACCGTGCGCGGCCTGTACCTGAGCGCTGACGTGCCTGAAGCCGCGGTACGCGCATGGGTCGCGGCCTTCGGCGAAGCGAGTGCCGCGCCCGGCTACGCCGCGTTGCGCGAGCAGCACGGCCTGTACCCCTTCGCGCTCACCGGCGCAGCGTTAGACGACTACGTGCAGGCGCAGATCAAGGCCTACCGCCGGCTGGCGGACGAACTGGGACTGCGGCGCTGGCCCTCCTGATGAACGCAGGCAAGATCGCGCTCATGACCGAAGACGCCATCACCCAACACATCATCGACATGCTGGCCGGCGGCCACTTTCAGATCGCCGACGACAACACCTTCTTCTTTCACGACGGGGACAACAAGTTTCCTTTCGCCACGATCGTGACGAAGGACAACGACTTCGACAGCGCCTCGCAGCTGAACCGCCCGGGCGTGTTTCGCCTGAACATAGGCGTGGGCAAAGAGACCTTTCGCGCACTGTTCGGCGAAGTGCCCGCTACCGCCAACCACGCCGCGCTCGACACGCTGATGCCGCACCCGGTGTATGCGAAGATGTACTGGGTCAGCGTGATCAATCCGAGTGCGAAGACCTTCGAGACGGTGAAGCCGCTGATCGCCGAGGCATTGAGCCTCGCGCGCTCGCGTAAAGCAGGTTAGGCCGCCTTCAAAAACACATCGTGGTCCGGCGCAAAGTTCGCGTGCAGCGGCAGCATCGCGCCGCCCAGCGCACAAGCCTGCGCCCCCGCCTTGCCACCATGCAGACGCGGCTGCCACAGGCCTTCCCAGTTGCAGCGGTCCAGCGCGGCGCGGGTCTGGTCGAGCAGCGCCTGCAGTAGCGAGCGCGACATCGAACCATCCACCACCACATCCGGCAGATCGAGCATGGCGGTGCCGCTCACGATGGCATGCGCCAGCGCCTGCGATGCGCTTTCCAGCCAAGCTTGCGTCGTCGCGGCATAGGGAGGCTGCAAGGCGCGGTCGTCATAGGCGGCCATGGCGTCGAGGCCCTCGCCGATCAGGCGCTGCTCCAGCTCCCAGAGCGACGCCTGTGCAACCAGCTGGGGCGGCAATGCACCGCGACTGCCCGGCGGCTGCATCGGCAGCGAAGCGAGCGCGCCCGCATTGCCGTGCGCACCGGTGTGCAGATGCGAGTTGATGACCAGCCCGCCCCCCACGAAGGTGTCGACGAAGATGTACAGGAAGCTCTTGAGGTCATGCCCTCGCCCACCCACCAGCTCGGCCACGCAGGCGGCCACCGTGTCGCGCGCGAAGCTCACCGGCACGTCGGTGCGCGCGCGCACCTCGGCGGCCAGGTCCATCTGGTTCCACAGGTCGGACTGCGCTTTCGACAGGCCCAGCGTGCGGTGCCAGCCGCCGAGCTGGAACGGTGCGGCCAGCCCGGCCCCAACGTTGCGCGCCGCCAGCGGCCCCAGCCCGTCGCGCAGCCGGTGCATGTGTTGCGTGATGGCGGGCAGCAGTTCGTCCACGTCGGGAAAGTCGTAGCTGATGGCATGGCGCTCGCGCACCTGCGTGGTGAAGTCGATCAGCAGCCATTCGGCGCCGCGCCGGCCCACCTTGATGCCGATGGCAAAGGCGCCGTCCGGGTTCAGCGCCAGCGGCACCGAAGGCTGCCCGATGCGCCCGCGCACGCGGCTTTGCTTGACGATGAGTCCGTCTTCTTCCAGCCGCGCGGTGATGAGCCCGATGGTCTGCGCGCTGAGCCCGGTCAGCCGAGCGAGGTCGGCCTTTGGCAGGCTGGTGTGAACGCGCAATGCCTGCAGCACCGTGCGTTCGTTGAACTGGCGCATGCCGACCTGGTTGGAGCCACGGGGCCGCAACAGGTCGGGCGTGCGCGCAGAAGTGTCCGCATCAGGCATGCGCCTCCGCGGGCAACTGGTCGGCCGTCATGGCGCCGGTCATCACGGCGACCGTGTCGCTCATGCTGATCTTCTTCGGGTCGAGCACCGCCGCGCGCCTGCCGAGACGCGCCACGTGGATGCGGTCGGCCACCTCAAACACGTGCGGCATGTTGTGGCTGATGAGCACCACGGGCAGGCCGCGGTCGCGCACGCGGCGGATCAGCTCCAGCACCATGTTGCCCTCTTTCACGCCCAGTGCGGCGGTCGGCTCGTCCATGATGACCACGTGCCGCGCGAAGGCCGCGCTGCGCGCCACGGCCACGCACTGGCGCTGGCCGCCCGAGAGCGTTTCGACCGCCTGCGTCATCGACTGGATGCCGACCTTCAGGTCTGCCATGCGGGCCGTGCTTTCGAGCAGCATCTGCTTCTTGTCGAGCATGCGCAGCACGCTGCCCAGGAAGCCGGGGCGGCGCAGCTCGCGGCCGAGGAACAGGTTCTCGTAGATGGTCATGGCCGGGGCCACGGCCAGGTCTTGATAAACCGTCTCGATGCCCGCGCGGCGCGCATCCAGCGGATTGCGAAAGTGCACCGGCTGGCCGTCGAGCAGGATCTGGCCCTCGTCGGGCACAACCGCACCCGACAGTGCCTTGATGAGCGACGACTTGCCCGCGCCGTTGTCGCCGATCACCGCGAGGATTTCTCCTTCGCGCAGTTCGAAGTCGACGCCGTCGAGCGCCGTGACCTGGCCATAGCGCTTCACCAGGCCCTTGGCCTGCATGACGATCTTGGGGTTGGTGACGGTGTTCATCAGCGGGCTCCCCGGCGCGAGAGTTGGTCGGCCGCCACCGCAAGAATCACAAGCACGCCCGTCACCAGCACCTGGTAGATCGACGACACGCCCATCAGCGTGAGCCCGTTGCGGAACACGCCCACGATGAGCACGCCGATCAACGAACCCAGCACGATGCCGCGCCCGCCGAACAGGCTGGTGCCGCCGAGCACCACCGCCGTGATGGCGTCGAGGTTCTCGGTCTGCCCCGCGTTCGGGTCGCCCACGCCGGTGCGCGCCACCGACAGCAGCGAGGCGATGCCGTACAGCACGCCCGCCGCCACGTACACGCCCAGCAACACACGCTGCGTCGGAATGCCGACCAGCCGCGTGGCCTCCGCGTTGTTGCCCACCGCGTAGATATGCCGGCCCGCCGCCGTCTCGCGCAGCACGAACCAGGTGAGCGCATAGAGCACCACCATCAGCACCGAACCCCACGCCACCTCGGCGTTGCCGATGGTGAAGGTGGTGCCCAGGCCCGTGAGGCCGCCGGGCAGGTCGGTGATGGTCTGCGACGACGAGTACAGCTGCGTGATCGCGAAGGCGATGTTCAGCGTGCCCAGCGTCACGATGAAAGGCGGCAGCTTGATGCGCGTGACCAGCAGTCCGTTGAGCAGGCCGAACAGCGTCGTCACGCCGATGCCGCACAGGATGGCCACCGGCACGGGCAGCCCGAGTTCGGTGGCGAACTTGCTCATGATGATGCTGCCCAACGCCATCACCATGCCGCACGACAGGTCGATGCCCGCCGTGAGGATCACCAGCGTCTGGCCGATGGCGATCACGCCGACCACCATCACCTGCTGCAGGATCAGCGAGAGATTCCCGCCCGTAAGAAAACGGTCTGACTGGGTTGCAAAGAAGATGCACGCGCCAAGAAGGGCCAGCCACGGCCCCAAGGCGCCCCACGGAATGTGGTGCGTCGCAGATTTCGCCATCGAGATACTCCCTGGGGGCTGTCAGCTATTTACTTCTTGCCCCAGCACAGCTCGGCGCCAGTTTTGGTGTCCTTGCTGTCGACGCCCGCCACGCTCTTGCCCGCGATCAGCGTCACGCCCGTGTCGACATAGCCCGAGGCCTTCTTGCCCGTCTTGGCAAATTCGACGCCCGCGGCGACGCCCATCGCGGCCATCTTCAGCGGGTACTGCTGCGAGGTCGCGGCAATGATGCCGGCGTTGGTGTCCTTGATGCCCTGGCAGCCGCCGTCGACCGAGACGATCAGCACGCCCTTCTCCTTGCCTGCGCGCTTCAGCGCGTTGTAGGCACCGGCCGCGGCGGGCTCGTTGATCGTGTAGACCAGGTTCACGTCAGGCGCCTTCTGCAGGCAGTTTTCCATCGCCGTCTGTGCCTTGGCCTGATCGCCATAGCTGTCCGCCATGCAGACGATCTCGGGCGCCTTCGACAGCTCGTTCGACTTCGCCTCGTTGGCCGGCAGACCGAAGCCCTTCATGAAGCCGTTGTGGCGCTGCGCGCCCACCGGGTGGCCTGGCAGCAGGTCGAGCGCGATGATCTTTGCGGGCTTGCCGGCCATCGCGGCCTTGGCGTATTCGCCGATCAGCACGCCGGCCGTGTAGTTGTTGGTGGCGAACAGCGCGTCGGTCGCATCCGGCGGATCGGCCGGGCTGTCGAGCGCGATCACCATCACGCCCTTGTCGCGCGCCTTCTTGATCGCCGGCACGATGGCTTTCGCGTCGCTAGGCGTGATCAGGATGGTCTTGGCGCCGGCCGCGATCATGTTTTCCATCGCGGTGATCTGACCCGCGTTGTCGCCGTCGGCCTTGCCCGCGCCGGAGAGCAGCTTGGCACCCTGCTTCTTGGCTTCTTCCTGCGCGCCTTCCTTCATCTTGACGAAGAAGGGGTTGGTTTCGGTCTTGGTGACGAGGCCGATGATGGGTTGGTCTGCGGCGAAAGCGGCGGTAGATGCGGTCACTGCGGCGAGGGACATGGCCGCGATGGCCAGGATGGAGCGGGAGGTGCTGTGCATGGTTTGTCTCCTTGGGCGGGCGGCGAGGCGCCTGCGGTCTTTGGATCCGGATCGCTCGGGCCTTGAAGGCTCGGTATCCGGGCGCAGGGGGACTATCGGGCAGGAGAAGGACTAAATCAAGCTGATTTAGTTATCGGAAACCCGAGGTTGAGTGCCTCACTCACGGCTAGAGGCAGAGGGTTTGCATTCATCTGCACGCCCATATCAACCGGGAAGCTTCTCGAACGCTCTGCCGAAAAGAATATTGGCCAATGCTTCTTCCACAGTTTCCCCTATCCTGCAGAAGTAGTCGTCGTACCCGCCATAAAAACCGCCCTGGGTCCCGATGAGAAATGTGAGATGTCCTGAATAACCTTGCCCGACGGGAATCAGAATTTCTTTCGCAAGCCCCTCGTACTTATCAACCGCCCAAGCCCGATCAAATCGCCGCGTTGCGACAGACGGATCGAAATGGCTTTCGTCAGGAGCGTCGCTGCCATATCCGCGGTGCGCTAGGTGAATCCCGCCGAAGGAGCGAGCGAATTCCAGTGCATGCGGGAATACGGTATAGCCGTCTTTACGCCAATTCAGTAGATATAGATCTGTTTTGACATTTCGCTGCGAGTGCCATCCAGCCCGCCTCAAAAGAGAAAGAGATTTTTCGTCAAAGCAAAATTTCATCGGAGTCGCCATACTCGAATAGTCGAGGCACAAAGCCCGCTTACGACATTCATCAATTCTAATATTTTTTCCTCAATGGGTACCGTCTCAGCCCGCACGCGCAACCTCTCGAGGCAATGCATCATTTCTTCCAATGAGGTGCCTTGCTCCCTATATCGGCGAAGCTGGTCATGCAGCCCGATAAAATTAGCATCACCCGAAATTTTCTCCAAGATTTGATAACCAACCACGGGGTTTTTCAGAGAGTATTTTCGAACCCAACCACAAGGCCTTCAAGACCAATTAGTTCTTAAAAAATCAAGTTCGACGCATT
Source organism: Variovorax sp. GW821-FHT09D05 (assembly GCF_059416325.1). NCBI lineage: Bacteria > Pseudomonadati > Pseudomonadota > Betaproteobacteria > Burkholderiales > Comamonadaceae > Variovorax > Variovorax sp. GW821-FHT09D05. The sequence goes on from NZ_JBWKOZ010000006.1 coordinate 36,142, forward strand.
TTCTCAGCCGCAAGAGGAAATGAATCCAAAACAAATCTCAACGCCGATTCAATGTCTGGCAATTTATTTCGCACATACATATCATACAAATCGACAGCATCTTCATATTTCTCCAAATATTCATCAAAACCAACTGCAGCCGTATCTCCCAGTAGTTTGATAAAACATTCCCAATGAACCATTTCGCCGTCCCGCACATAATCGCCTTCGATCCAGAGTACCTTCTTGGATCGAACAATTGAACCTAATTTTGAAATTATTTCTGCGTCGCTCATTTCTTCTTCGCCAAAGGACATTGGGTGGGACGGTCCACGAAAATATCGACGCGATCGCCCTCGGGCGTGATGACATTGAAATGCGGCATTGTTTTATGCGGATGCCCGTCGGGAAGTGATTCGTGCCCGTAAAGCACGCCTGTTGCAGGATTCGTCTTGAAGTCCATGTGGTACGAGGCCCTTCCGGTGCCGTTCTGACGATTCGATTTGAATGCAGCTTTGTCCCTCGCAGTCTTTGCAGGATCTTTGTCTGCTGCTCCGGCTGACTTTTGCGCGTCTGGGAATGCGGCAAACAAGACGGCCGACGCCTCCTTGAACGAACAGACCGTGACACTTCTCCCCGCCTTGACCTGCCCAGCCTTTTTGAGAATTCCAGCGGGAGAAAGACCGTTAGCGTCAACCCAGCCCGTCGGATTGGGAACAGCTGCATGAAGGTTGCTGCCTCCGATCAGCCGAATCGGATCGCTACTAACGAATCTTCCAGACAGCGGATCGTAGTACCGATACCTGTTGTAGTGCAGCCCCGTCTCTTCATCCCAATACTGCCCCTGGAACCGAATCGGATTCCTGAACCCCGCCCTCCTGCCAGCCTCGCTGATCGCCTCCCGCGCCTCGCCCCACGCCTTGTACTGCGCCGACCACGCAACGCTTCCCTCATGGTCTGTCAGCTCCTGCGGCGTGCCCAGGTGATCGCACTGATAGAACGCCATCTCCTTCCTGTCGAACGCACGCGGCACATGTCTCTGCTCGCCGTTCCACAAAGGATCCTGCTCGATGTCGTAGACGCCGCCATTGGCCTGCATCAGCGCCTTCGCATCCGTCGTCTCACTCAGCGTCATCGCTGTTGCCCGGCGCACCTGCACCAGCGGCACGAACGAGTTCGCCTCGTGGATGTAATGCACGCTCCAGCCGTGCTCACCGCCCTCTTCGATCGCTGACTTGCTCTGCGTGCTCTCGAACGCGAGCACGTCGCCATCCCAGCCGAACAGGGTCGTGGCCTCCCCCGAGCTCTTGGACAGCCGGCGCCCCAGCGCGTCGTAGCTGAAGGTGGTGGTGGTGCCGCTTTGATCCGTCGCTGCCGTCATCCGGTTGAAGCCATCCCAAGCGAAGACGGTTCGCCAGCCGTTGCGCAACCGCTCGGTCATGTTGCCGCGCTCGTCATAGCGGTAGCTGGTGCCGGCGTAGCTCTTCAGCAGGTTGTCCAACAGCTTGTTGGCTGAATGCCTGAGCGGGTCGCCGCTCGGTGGAGCGTCGACGATGTTGCCTGCAGGATCGAAGGCGAAGATCTCACGTCCGACGCGGCTGTTGGCTTCGAGCAGGCGGCCCACCGGGTCGTAGCGGTAGCTGAGGTTGCCGCGCCGGCTGTCGCCGATGGCCACCAGTTGGCCCGCCTTGTCGTAGCTGTAGCGATGCTGAATGCCGACACCCGACTCGATGGCCCCGGCCTTTGGACGCGATATTTGCTGTTCAAACAGCCGCCCCGCCGGGTCGTATTTCTGCCACTGGCTCAGGCCGTTACCCTGCTCCCGCACAACCTCAAAGCGTAAGTCACCATATTCACTTGGAATCGGGAATGTCCTGCTTTAGGTCGTAGTACCGATACAGGTTGTAGTCTGGTGTGGCGTAAACGGCTTGAGCCAGTCAAACTAACTCGCACTTCCTGGTTTCCAGAATTCAAGCCCCTCCAAAGCGCGCTCGATGTCTGTCAAGTCATCGACTCCCCGCGTTTCGTCGAAAGCCCCGGACAAGATGAATCGAATCTTGGCGAGCCGTCCGGTCACTTCCCCGTCATCAATGAATTTTGTCGTTTCCGCGTAGTACTCCGATTTCTTCCCGGGAAAATCGAGCGCGTAGTAGGAGCCAATCTTGTGCAGAGAAATGAGCACGTATTCGATGTCTCGCAGGACATGCAATAGCTTCTCTCCGTCGATCCGCAATTCCTTGTTCTTTTCGATCACCTAAGCTCTCCTAAAAACTTTCAGGCTGCATGCTGGAGCGTCACCTTTAATCGTTAGCTTCTGCCTGTGATACCGAGGGTTCCCAGCCCATTCAAGCCTTGACGCTAGCACATCAAACTCAACATAGTCGCGCCCACAGCCTTGTCCAGTCTGATACTTCTCTTCGGCATAACGAGGTGCATGTTGAATTCCGCCGATCTCTGACCCATCAACACCAATTAATCAAAAATTCCATTTTCAAAATGCATATGCTCTTGCGCGGCGCTCGAAAATTTTCCTATAAACTCCGGCGTTGAATCTTTTTCTGATTTCACTTTGAAATTACCACTTTCAATTGCCCACTCATAAACCGAAATACCCACTGGATATTTAGTCAAGACCCCAGTCAATGCATGCTTTTTTATCCAACCGAACGCATCCTCTTTGACCAGGAAAACCGCCGAAGGGAATTTCGCATTTACCCCATTGAAAACCCAAACTTCCTTAATCTCAGTCATTCACACTCCTCGGGTAAGTTACTATAACGATGCCATCGCTGAATTCTATCGACAGACGATCTTAACTTTGCCTTGTTATTTTCAATAAAATCCCGTTGAGTGGCAGTTAATTCCTCAGACCCATTAATCGGCTTTCCATTTTGCCCAATCTGAATATTCAAACCACCTTCACCTCTCAAATGGAAATGCGCAGGCGCATGATCACCGCTTCGGACATAGTGCTCCAAGCGTAGCCCGCCATCTTGCGCAATAATTTTTTCAGGCAATTTAGGTTCTGTAGAATTTTTCTTGCTTTGGCACGGTTTTTGGCTTTTTTGATCTTTCTTAGCCAAGCCAAGTGGATCCACCCATTGACTGGGATTTGGAGCATATTGGTAAATATTATTTCCGCCATCCAAACCAATTGGATCTCGACTTACGTACCTTCCACTCAAGGGCTCGTAGTAGCGGTGACGGTTGTAGTGCAACCCGGTTTCAGCGTCGAAATATTGACCTTGAAATCGAATCGGATTTGCGATGCCTGCACGGCGCCCCGCCTCGCTGATCGCCTCCCGCGCCTCTCCCCACGCCTTGTACTGCGCAGACCAGGCAACGCTTCCTTCATGATCCGTCAGCTCTTGCGGCGTACCCAGGTGATCGCACTGGTAGAACGCCATCTCCCTCCTGTCGAACGCGCGCGGCACATGCCTGTGCTCGCCGCTCCACAAAGGATCCTGCTCGATGTCGTAGACGCCGCCATTGGCCTGCATCAACGCCTTCGCATCCGTCGTCTCGCTCAGCGCCACTGCGCTTGCCCGGCGCACCTGCACCAGCGGCACGAACGAGTTCGCCTCGTGGATGTAGTGCACGCTCCAGCCGTGCCCGCCGCCCTCTTCGATCGCTGACTTGCTCTGAGTGCTCTCGAACGCGAGCACGTCGCCATCCCAGCCGAACAGCGTCATGGTCTCGCCCGAGCGCTTGGCCAACCGACGCCCTAGCGCGTCGTAGCTGAAGGTGGTGGTGATGCCGCTTTGGTCGGTCGCCGCCGTCATGCGGTTGAAGCCGTCCCACGCGAAGACGGTCCGCCAGCCGTTGCGCACGCGCTCGGTCATGTTGCCGCGTTCGTCGTAGCGGTAGCTGGTGCCCGCGTAGCTCTTCAGCAGGTTGTCCAGCAGTTTGTTGGCTGGATGCCTGAGCGGGTCGCTGGTCGGCAAAGCGTCGACGATGTTGCCTGCGGGATCGAAGGCGAAGATCTCGCGTCCGACGCGGCTATTGGCTTCGAGCAGGCGGCCCACCGGGTCGTAGCGGTAGCTGAGGTTGCCGCGCCGGCTGTCGCCGATGGCCACCAGTTGGCCGGTCTTGTCATAGCTGTAGCTACGCTGAATGCCCGCTGCCTCGATGGCACCGGGCCTGGTGCGCGAGATCTGCTGTTCGAGCAACCGCCCAGCCGGGTCGTACTTCTGCCGCTGGCTCAGACCATTGCCCTGCTCCCGCGCAACCTCACGGTGCAGGTCATCGCGCTCGAAGCCAAGGATGTCCTGGCCGTCGAGCATCAGCCCGTGCACATGGCCGGAGCCGTACGTCAACCACTGGGTCACGTGGCCGTCGGGTCGCACGGTGGCGATGCGCTGGTTGAGTTCGTCGTAGCGGTGCTGCCAGACCGCCGTGCGCTTGCGCTCCAGGTAGTGGTGATGCTCGCGCGTCAGGTTGCCGGCCGGGTCGTAGAACCACTGCAGGCGTGCGTCGCTGTTGGTCGCCTCGAGCAGGCGGCCGTTGCGGTCGTAGGCAAAGCGCTCCGACTGATCGCCGGCTCGGCGTTCGCTCAAACGGCCGAGCGGATCGAACTCGAGTTCGGTGCGGTGCCCCGCTTCGATCACCCCGGCGAGGACACCGGTGGTCTCCTCATGGATGTACTGCGTGGTCTTGCGGTCGAAGCCGGTTTCCTCGAGCAGGCGGCCCACCGGGTCATAGCGGAAGTCGTAGCGACTGCCGTTCTCGTTGTGCAGCTCGGTCAGGCGGCCCAGCAGGTCCCAGTAGTACTTGAGCGAGCGGCCTGCGGCGTCGGTGCGACCGGCGATCAGCCCGGCGCGCGTGTAGCTGTAGCGCGTGGCTCGTCCGAGCGCGTCTGTGTGCGTCAGCAGGCGGCCTTCGGCATCGTGCTCGAAATGCTCGCTCGTCTCGTCGGGCTGCACGATCTGTTCGAGCTGGCCGGCTGTGTAGCGATAGCCGGTGGTGTTGCCAGCGGCGTCGGTCGCCTTGGCAAGACGCCCCCTTTCGTCGTACTCCCAGCGGCTGGTCTTGGCAGAGCAGTCGGTGTAGCTGAGCAGTTGCCCCGACGGGGAATAGGCGAGCGCCTTCACGCCGCCCTTCGCATCGGTGATCCGCACGGGCCTGCCGGCCTTGTCGTAGGCGTACTCGGTCTTGTGGCCGAGCGGATCGATCTCTTCCGTGAGATGGCCCTGTGCGTCGTAGTCACGCTTCCAAACGCCGCCTTCGGCATCGAGGATGCCCGTGAGGCGATGCAGCTTGTCGTACTCGAAATACACACGGCTGCCGTCGGCGCGCGTGTGCGTCTGCAAGTTGCCGTCTTCGTCGTACGTGTAGTCGTCGGTGCTGCCGTCGGTGTGCACGTGGCGCGTGATGTTCTTCGCGTCGTCGCGGAAGAACCATTCCTGCAGCTTGTCTGGGTGAATGATGCGGTAGGTGTAGCCCTGGATGTCGTAGTAGTGCCAGGTCTCGCCGCCCAGCGCGTCGGTCACGTAGGTCAGGCGGATGTTCTTGTCCCACTCCAGCGCGAGCGCGAAGCTGCCGTCGTCCGACCACTCGCGCACGGCCTTGGCGTCTGCGCCGGTGCCGTTGTATTCGAGGTTCATGCCTCGGCCGGTGCGGTCGGTGTAGCGGGTCACGAGATGGTGCGCGTAGGTGTAGCTCCAGCTTTCGCCGTTTTCATCCTGCGCGGCGACGAGGTCACCTTCTGCGTCGTGCGTGTAGGCGGCCAGTTGACGAATGACCTGGCCGTCCTTCAGCTCCCACAGCGACTTGATCAGGCCGGTCTGCGCATCCGGCTGCGTGCCCACGTGCGCCATGACAGCTTCGCCCTGCTTGCTGATGATGTCGCTCAGCACGCGTTCGCCGGTCGAGGCGATCACGTGGTCGTAGCGCAGGCCGATGGACATGCCGTCTTTCGCCTGCTGCGCGACGAGCCGGAAGTGCTGCTGCTTGCTGTCGACGTACTCGTAAATCTCCCGCCACTCGCTCTGCTCGCCTGCGGGCAATGGCTTGCCGAAGTCAAGTACCAACAGGCTCTCGTTCAGCCGCGAGATGCTGACCTCTTCGATGGCATCGAAATGCGTCTGCCCCACCTCCAGCAGCGGGTAGGCGTGGCTGCGCCCGTCGGCTGCGTGATACACCAAGCTCGCCTGTCCCTGGCGTGCGCCGCGCACTGGCGTGGCAACGTCCACCCGCATGCTGTAAGGCGTGATCCACCGGGCCCCCAGGCTGCCGCGGTCGAAGGCCTCGAGGTCGCTGGCATAGGTGCGCGCCCACTCGATCGCAAGCGGCGCGGCGAGCACGAAATCGGTGTGCGTGAAGCTCTCGTTGCCGGTGGCAAGACTGATGGAAGCGCCCTTGCGCGCGGGGGCGGGGCAGTTCTTGCAGCCCGAAGTTCCCTGCGCCGGTGCCTGCTTGCTGATGTGTCCAAGCGGCGTGCCCGGATTGTCCTTCTCTGCCTTGGCGCCCGCCTGCGGCGGCACGATGGCCGCGCGCTTCCCCTTCTTGCGCAGCAGTGCATCCCGCAGCTTGTGCAGCAGCCACATGATGCTGGCCTGAGCCTCCTTGTTGGCCAGCGCCGACAGTTGGCTGCGAAGCAGGCGCTTGAAATCCAGCATCTGCGTGATCACGCCGTTGACCTTGCCGGCAACGCCCGCGGGCAGCTGGCTGGCGGCCGTCTTGGCGACATAGTTCGCCGACTGCTTGGTGTAGCGCACGGCCGTGCCCCACATGCGGCTCCAGGTACTCTGCGTTTTCGGATCGTGCACGCGCGTTTCCGTCGCACCGGGCTTCGCGACGTCGAACAAATCCTTCTGGCCCAGCACGCGCCGCAGGATGTCCACCAGGTTGTCGATGATCTTGTCGGCAAGGTCGGCGCAGCTCTTGAGAATGCCGTCGAGCTTGTCGATGGCACCATCGATGAACTTGTCGAGCTCGCCCATGATGGTGGCGTTCAGGTGCCCTACCAGCGTCGTGACGATGGCTTCGCCCAGGTTCGAGGCGGCCGCCTTCAGCTCCTGCTTCACCAGATGCAGCGTGGGCCGCAGGCTCATGCGCGCTGCAGCCATGCTCGGCGGCAACGGGATCAGCCCGATCAGGTTGATGCCCAGGCTGACCCAGGTCAGGAATGCCTCGACCCCGTCCTTGGCCTTCTTCTCGACGATATTGATGATGTCCAGGAACACATCCACCAACGCCATGATGTTGCCGATGATCGGAATGCTGCCAAGCACCATCGTGAGGCGCTCCAGCGTCACGTAGCCGCCACTGAACGAACGCAACCAATCGTCCACCGCCTTGCTTGCGGCGGCGATGTCTTCCTTGACGATGGTGTTCAGCGGCGCTACCGCCGTCTGGGGTTCTCTCTCAGTTGGTTTCTGGCCTTGTTGTTGCGGGCCTTCGTTTCCTGCCATCTTCTCTCCCTGCCTCGAACTGGTACGTTGCCTTTGCTGCGGATGCGGCTTCAGGGCCGGATCACGCAGTCCTTCATCGTGAGAAACGCCGAGCCCATCGCAAAGCCGACCTCGCAGCTCGCAGTGAACTTCGCACCGCTGCTCATCTCGCCCATCTTCTGGTTCTGTGCGTCGTCCGCCGGGGTCAGGCGCGCCAGTTCCTGATTGCTGCGCACATCGGCGGCGCGGATCATCGACGTACCGCCGAAGGAATCAGACGCTTCGACAACCACAGCCGGGAACTGCACACGCTTGCCGTACTCCGGCATGCCGAGCGCGCGGCGGCCCTGCTTCTCGTAACTCTGGTGCAGCTTGGTCAGCGTGGTTTTCGTTTCCGTTTGCGCCAAGCACAGAGAGACGGCGCCCAGGAGGGCAGTGGCGATAAAGACGGTCTTGATGTTTTTCATGAACATGGAATCGATGAAGTGATGGCGTTGCCCGTCAGGGCTCAATTGATATTCGCGCCCTGAAACTCGAGCTGCTCGAATGTGCTGCCCGTGAAGTCCACGCTGCGCCCCTGCAGTCCCTGCGCACGCACCACGGTGCCGCCGCAGTTCAGCACCCCGACGTCGTTCCAGTGGCCGCCCGCGAAGCTGATGTCGTCCCACTGACATTGCGTGAAGGTGCTGGTACTGATGCTGCCGCCATCGAAGTTGGCGCGCGTGAAGCTGCAGTTGATGAAAGTGCAGCCGGTGATCGAAATGCCGCCGAAGTCGCACTGCGTGAAGCTGCAGCCCGTGAACTGGCAGGCGCTCCAGCCCGCCTGCTTGAAGCTGGTGGCGGTGAAACTGGTGCCGGTGAAGGTCGTTGCGGCGAACTGAGCGAGCCCCAGGTCGAGCCCTGCATAAGCGAAGCTGTCGGCCTGACCCACGAGCCCGGCGGGCGCACCGCCCGCGCCTTTGCGCCACATGTCGTGGGCGAGGATGATGACTTGAGAAGACATGTCGAATCCTTGGATGACGCCGTCGACTCAACGCGAGAGCTGCTTCCGGAGGATCCGGCCAGCGCGCTTCTCGATCAGCAGGCTGGGTTCGGGCAGGCCCGGCAAGGCGCCCCGATGGCCTTGCGGCTTGCCCTTCGCCACCCACGACGCGCTGTAGTCGTCGGATTCTTCGGCCAGGACGAGTTTGTAGTTTGCGAGCTGCAGGCCTGAAGACCTTGCATCTTCACAGGCTGCCGCAATCGCCTGCGCCGCCAGACCATCAACTTCGATGGTTTCGTTCATTCTCATTCTTCCTCCCTCTGCAAAATTGAAAGCACCGAGTCCAGGCAGGCGCAACGTCTTTCGAGCCAGACCCGGTGCCGAGCGTCATTACCGGCTTCCTTGCTCCCGGAGTATTTCGCCCGTGGTTTTGGAGGCGATGTACGTAATCGACCGCCCCAGCTTGCTGGCGTTGCCAAGCCCCTTCTGCCCCGGAGGCAGCTTGGCGGTGAACGCAATGCCGATGGTGTTGACTCCGTTCTCGTCTTCGCCGTTTTCCTTTTTCCTCTCGGCGATGTGAACGTTGAAATTGTTCAGGTCCTGCCCGGTCTTCTCGAACAGCTTGTACGCGTTGCCCAACGCAACGACCACAGGTGTATTGAGCAGCAGCTGATCCGGCGACTCGACTTCGAAGATGGGTGCGGCAGAGGCATTGAAGTTCATGAAAATTCCCAACGCAATGATCAGGCCCTTAAAGCCTGTAGGTTTGATTCGCCTTCGGGTTGTAGCCCTTGTAGCCGTCGCTTGGCGTGCCGACGTAGCCTCGGTAGTCCGGATGATCATGTTGCATTCCTGCTTTGGCGGCGTCCTTGTCTTCGGGAGAGAAGTTGTTGCTTCCGTAGTAGTCCTTGGCCCGCGTTGTGCGATTCCCGTATTGATCCGAGTGATCCCCATGGGTGTGCCAGTAGCCCACTTCCTGGGCGCACTTCGGAATGCTCTTGGCCGTAGGGCCCCAGGGGTTGACGGTGTCCTTCTCGCCCCTGGTCGCCTTGGTGAAGTCGTATTTGCCATCCGGCGTCTTGTAGACCAGGCCGCCGTACTCCACGTTGTCTCGAATGGACTTGTCGTTGTAACGCATCATCGCCGCCTTGGCCGCGCCGTCCGCCGTGGCGAAACGGCCTCCCTTGGCTGTCTTGCATTTGACAGGCGCAGCTTGCAAGCCCAACGGGTCGACCCACGCCACGGGATTGGGCACGTATGCATGGGTGTTAAGACCGCCGCCCAAGCCCAACGGATCGCTGCTGATGAATCTGCCAGCCTGCGGATCGTAGTAACGATGCCTGTTGTAGTGCAGCCCGGTCTCATCGTCCAGGTACTGTCCCTGGAAACGGATCGGGTTGGCAAAGCCGGCCCGTCTTCCTGCTTCGCTGATGACCTCTCTTGCCTCGCCCCATGCCTTGTACTGCGCCGACCAGGCAACCTGGCCTTCATGATCCGTCAGCTCCTGGGGCGTGCCGAGGTGATCGCACTGGTAGAAAGCAATCTCCTCCTTCGCGAAGGCACCCGGCCTCGGCAGTTGCTCGCCGTTCCACAGCGGGTCCTGCTCGATGTCGTACTCCCCGCCATTGGCATCCATCAGCGTTTTCACGTCCGTGGTCGAGCTCAGCGCGACGGCTCGCGCTTGCCTGATCTGCACCAGCGGCACAAACGAATCCGGCTCGTGGATGTAGTGGACGCTCCAGCCCCGGCCCTGCCGCTCGCTCTCGCCGGCCATGCTCTGCGTGCTCTCGAAGGCCAGCGTGTCGCCGTCCCAGCCGAACAGCGTCATGGCTTCGCGTGAGCGCTTGGCGATGCGTCGCCCCACAGGGTCATAGCTGAAGGTGGTGGAGCCCTCTTCGCTTGTGGCCGCGGTCATGCGGTTGAAGCCGTTCCACTCGAAGACCGTTTTCTTCCCGTTCCTGACACGCTCGATCAGGTTTCCGCGCTTGTCGTAGCGGTAGGTGGTGCCCGCGTATTCCTTCAGCAGGTTGTCCAACAGCTTGCTGACTGCGCGCAGGCCTTGCGGCGCATCGCCACGTGCGGCGTCGGCGATGTTGCCGGCCGGGTCGAATGCAAAGGTCTCGCGGCCCAGGCGGCTGTTGGCTTCGAGCAGGCGGCCCACGGGGTCATACCTGTAGTTCAGATTGCCGCGCCGGCTGTCCCCGATGGCGGTCAGCTGACCGGCCTTGTCGTAGCCATAGCTCCGGCGAAGACTCAGTGCGCCAACGGCGTCCGGCTTCGCATGCGATATCTGCTGCTCCAGCAACCTGCCGGCAGGGTCGTACCTCAGCCGCTGGCTCAGGCCATTGCCCTGCGTTCGGCCGATCTCCCGATGAAGATCGTCGCGTTCGAATCCCAGGATGTCCTGTCCATCGACAAGCAAGCCATGCACGTGGCCCGAACCGTAGGTCAGCCATTGCGTGACATGGCCGTCGGGGCGAATGGTCGCAATGCGCTGGTTGAGCTCGTCGTAGCGGTGCTGCCAGACTGCCGTCTGCGCACTGGCCAGATGGTGCTGGTGCTCGCGCGTCAGGTTCCCGGCGGGATCGTAGAACCACTGCAACCTTGCGTCGGAATTGACTGCTTCGATCAACATGCCGTTGAGATCGAAGGCAAAGGTCTCGACCTGCCCCTCGCCCGCATTGCGCTCGACGAGGCGCCCCATCGGATCGAAACGGAATCGCGTCGTGTGCGCCTGCGCCTCGACGACTTGCACCAGCGCGCCGGTGGATTCCTCGTAGAGGTACTGCCTGCGTTGCCTGTCGAAGCCGGTTTCCTCCAGCAGTCTTCCCGCCGGGTCGTAGCTGAAGTTGTAGCGGCTGCCGTTTTCATTGCGCAGTTCAGTCAGGCGCCCCAGCAGATCCCAGTGGTATTGCAGCGTCTGGCCCGCGGCATCAGTGCGTCCGGCCACGAGCCCGGCGCGGTTGTAGCTATAGCGAGTACGACGACCCAACGCATCGGTGTGAGCGAGCAAGCGCCCTTCGGCGTCATGCGTGAAGTGCTCGCGGGTCTGGTCGGGCAGGGAGACTTCTTCGAGCTGCCCCGGATGATTGCCATCGCTCCTTGAAGCAGCTTCGCCTTCCGGGGTGTAGCGATATCGGGTGGCCTGCCCTGCCGCATCGATGGTTTTGGTCAGCCGCCCGCGACTGTCGTACTCCCACCGGCTGGTCTTTCCCGAGCAGTCGGTGTAGCTGGCTAACTGGCCAGCAGGTGTGTACGTCAGCTGTTTCGAACCGCCCTTGGCATCGGTGATGCACGCCGGCCGGCCGGCCTTGTCGTAGGCGTACTCGGTCTTGTGACCCAACGGGTCGATCTCTTCGGTGAGATGACCCTGTGCGTCGTAGTCGCGCTTCCAGATGCTGCCTTCGGCGTCGCGCAAGCCCGTCAGGCGATTCAGCCGGTCGTATTCGAAATGAACACGGCTGCCATCGGCCCGCGTGTGCATTTGCAGGTTGCCGGCGACGTCGTAGGTGTAGTCGTCGGTGCTGCCGTCTGTGTGTACATGACGGGTGACGTTCTTGGCGTCATCGCGGAAGAACCATTCCTGCAGCTTGTCGGGATAGATGATGCGGTAGGTGTAGCCCAGGATGTCGTAGTAGAACCATGTCTCGCCGCCCAGGGCATCGGTCACGTAGGTCAGGCGGATGTTCTTGTCCCACTCGAACTTCAGTGCAAAGCTGCCATCGTCGGACCACTCGCGCACCGCCTTGGCATCGGCGCCAGTGCCGTTGTATTCGAGGTTCATGCCGCGGCCGGTGCGATCGGTGTAGCGGGTCACGAGGTGATGGCTGTAGCTGTAGCTCCAGCTGGCGCCGTTCTCGTCCTTCGCGGACACGAGATCGCGTTCTGCATCGTGCGTGTAGGCGGCAAGCTGGCGCACGACCTGGCCGTCCTTCAACTCCCACAGAGACTTGATCAGGCCCGTGCGCGCATCGGGCTGCGTGCCCACGTGCGCCATGATGGCTTCGCCTTGCCTGCTGATGATGTCGCTCAGCACCTGCTCGCCCGTGTCCGAGATCACATGGTCATAGCGCAGGCCGATGGAGGCGCCGTCCCTGGCTTGCAGCGTCACAAGCCGATAGTGCGACCGGCCTTCCACAAGCTCGTAGATCTCACGCCAGTTGCCCTGCTCACCCAGAGGCAGTGGCTTGCCGAAGTCCAGCGTCAGCAGCGCCTCGCTCAGACGAGAGACGGTCACCTCCTCGACGGAATCCCGATAGACCTGGCCCACTGCCAGCAAAGGGTAGGCGTGGCTGCGGCCATCGGCTGCGTGATAGACCAGACTCGGTTGGCCCTTGCGCTCGCCCCTGACTGGTGTCATCAGCTCCACGCGCGTGCTGTAGGGCGTGAGCCAGCGCGCGCCCAGGATGCCGCGGTCGTAGGCATCGAGCTGGCTGCGGTAGGTGCGCGCCCATTCGATCGGCAACGGCGCAGCGAGCACGAAGTCTGTGTGGGTGAAGCTCTCGCAGCCGGTGACCAGGCTGATCGATTTGCCAAGCGCAACAGGCGCCGGGCAATTCTTGCAGCCTGCGTCCTTCTGGCCGTCCGCCTGCTTGCCAATGTGGCCGAGCTGGTCGCCCGGCTTGTCCTTCTGGGCCACCGCGCCGGCGTTCGGCGAGACGATCGCGCCGCGCTGTCCCTTCTTGCGCTGGATGGCAGCCAGCAGCTTGTGCAGCAGCCACATGATGCTGGCCTGCGCCTCCTTGTCGGCCAGGCGCACGAGCTGGTTTCTAAAGGTCTTCTTGAAGTCCAGCAGACTCCCGATCACGCCGTTGACCTGTACCGCCACGCCATCGGGTAAGTGGTTGGCCGCCGTCTTTGCAACGTAGTTGGCCGACTGCTTCGTGTACTTGACGGCACTGCCCCACAACCGGTTCCACGTGCTCTGGGTCTTCGGGTCGTGCACGCTGGTTTCCGCCACGACGGGCGTACTGACCGTGAACATGTCCTTCTGGCCCAGCACCCGCTGCAGGATGTCGACCAGGTTGTCCACGATGCTGTCGCCCAGCTTGGCGCAGCCTTGCAACATGTCTCCAAGCTTGGCGATGGCACCGTCGATGAAGACCTCCAGCTCGCCGACGATGGTGGCGTTCAGGTGTCCTACCAGCGTCGTGACGATGGCTTCGCCCAGGTTCGAGGCGGCCGCCTTCAGCTCCTGCCTCACCAGATGCAGCGTGGGGCGCAGGCTCATGCGCGCTGCCGCCATGCTCGGCGGCAACGGGATCAACCCGATCAGGTTGATGCCCAGGCTGACCCAGTTCAGGAAAGCGTCGATCCCGTCCTTGGCCTTCTTCTCGACGATGTTGATGATGTCCAGGAACACATCCACCAACGCCATGATGTTGCCAACGATCGGGATGCTCCCCAGCACCATCGTCAACCGCTCCAGCGTGACGTAGCCGCCGCTGAACGAACGCAGCCAGTCGTCCACCGCCTTGCTCGCGGCGGCGATGTCTTCCGTGACGATGGTGTTCAGTGGCGCAACCGCCGTCTGGGGTTCGCGCTCCGTCGCCTGCGGCGTCGGCGCTGCTTCCGGTCCTGCCATTTTTTCTTGTTCTCTTCGAGCTTGCGCGTTGGGTTGGTGGAGTGCGGCGCGCCGCGGCGGGTCAGCCCATGAAGCCTGGTGTTCGGCCTGTCAGTGCAGGGTTGGCGGCAGCTGTTGCAACGCCCGGCTTCATGCCACCCGAAGCCATGCCGCTCATCACACCGGTGATCGGCGCACCCATCGGCCCCAGCTTGGCGCCGGCCGCCTGGATCGCCATGCCGGTTGCTGCCTGGCTCGCCTGGCCGAGCAACGCCTTGGCGCCCCCTTGCTGGATGGCCTGCGCTGCACCCACAGCCTGCTGCGCGACACCGGCCGCCTGGGTTACCTGGCCCAGCGTGCTCGCGGCCTTGCTGCCCATGCCCGCGACACCGGCGAGCGCGCCCGCGGCGCCGCCTGCCGAACCGGTCATGCCCGCAAAGCCGCTGGTCAAGCCCGAAAGCCCTGATACTGCGCCGCCGCCCCCCTCGGCGCCTGCGCCCGTCGCACCCTTTGCCTTCCAGTCCTTGGGCGTGCCGAAGTAGCTCCCCTCCTCCCACGGGTCGCGGGGGTCCTTGCCGAATGTGACCTTGGCGGTGCCGATGGGCAGGCCCGAGACGGTCGCGAACCCGTTGCGGTCGAAGTTGCCGGCGTGCGTGCCGCCTTCCGAATCGACCACGGTGAAGTCGCCCTGCGCCACGCCCTGGCGCTTTTCGCCAGTCGGCTTGATGTACTGGTGGTACAGGTCGAGCTGCCCCTTCGGCACCTGCGGCGGATTGGGCAGCGCAGGCTTGCCCTCGTTGGCGGGCCCGACGAGGCTGTGTACCGATGCATGCTCGCGCCAGATGCCGGAGGTGCCGTGCTCGATCCCGCCCGAACTCCAGCGGCTGTAGCTCGAGCCGCCGTTGATCACCACCTCTTCCTTCGCGTGGATGGTGATCTTGTTGGCGGTCTGCGTGATGTTGAGCTTGGCCAGCACGTTGACGCTGTCCTTCAGCGCCTTGATGTCGATGTCGGCACCGGCCGCCACGAGCCGCATGCCGGCCTTGGAGGCGAACATGCGGATCGCGCTCTGCACGCTCACCAGCAGGCTCTTGCCCGCGCTCACGCTCGTATGGCCACCGCTGGTGAGCGCGCTGTGCTCATTGCTCACGATGTGGGTCGAGCCCTGCGCCACGGTTTGCAGGCCCTTGGCGCTGGCCAATGTCAGGTGCGATTCCTGGAACTCGGGAAAGTCGCCCTGCTCGCGATTGCCGCCCTGTCCCTTGATGGCATCGTTCTGCTCCTTGAGGCTCGTGGTGACCTCGTCCTGGTCGCCGGCCTCGTGGGCCTGTGCACCTTGCGCCACTCCGCTCAGGCCTTCATGCAGATCGCGCGCCTGAGTGAGACGGCCCACCGTCTCGCTCATGTCGGTGATGTGCGCCTGCGCGTTCGCGCGCGCCTCGGTGGTGACCAGCAGCCCCTTGCCCGCACGCACCACCCCATGCCCATCGGTACGCAACTCGAAGCCCTGCCCCCGGGCATCCTTGCGCCCCGCCGTGTCCTCGATGCGCCCGATGTGCCCCACGCTCAGTTGGCTGGCCTGGTGGTCACTGCGCAACTGCGCCTGGATCTTGCCCTGCGTGTCGTCCAGCACGATGTGGTTGCTGCGCCCGCCGCCCAACTCGCGGCTCCTGATGCCCGACAGGTGCTTCTGCTCGGGCAGCTGCCACGCCGGCATGGTGTCGGCGTTGTGCACGCAGCCGGTGACGATCGGGTAGTCGGGGTCGCCGTTCAGAAAGTCGACGATCACCTCCATGCCGATGCGCGGCACGGAGGTCATGCCGAAGGTGGCACCCGCCCACGCGGTGGACACGCGCACCCAGCAGCTGGAGTGTTCGTTCTCCTGCCCGATGCGGTCCCACTGGAACTGCACCTTGATGCGGCCGTACTGGTCGGTCCAGATCTGCTCGCCCTGCGGGCCCACCACCATGGCCGTTTGCGGGCCACGGGTGCGCGGCTTGGCCGTGGTTCGCTGCGGGCGCCAGGCGTAGCTGGTGGGCTGCGCATCGAAGGCGAAGCGCTGCACGGAGCCTTCGGTGCCATCCGCGCCTTCGCTGGCCTGCAGGTTCTCCTGCAGGTGGTAGCTCACGCCCACGAGCAGGTACTGCTGGTTCTGGTCGGCCTTGGGGTGGCCGGTCAGGCGCAGGGTGTGGCCGGTGGCGAGTTCGCGCAGGTTGGCGCGGCCGGTGACGCGGCTGCGCTGGCTCAGCTGTTCTTCGTTGCGGATGCGCGCGTAGGTCTCGCCGTCGCCGTGCTGCACGAAGCCGCCGGGCCATTCGTACTGTTCGTAGGCGTCGTGGTCGTGCCCGGGCGGCATCTGGCGCAGGTGCGACAGTTCGGCCTTGGGCTTCTGGAAGTCGTAGTCGTCGTTGTAGTGATGGCCCGAGCGCACTTCTTCCGCGATCTCCCACGCATAGATGCGCTCGCGCTGGCCCATGCCGGACTTCTCCAGCGGGTGGTAGCGCACTTCTTCCCCGCCGGGCAGCGGGCTGTGCGAGTGGGCGATGTCGTCGGCGAACACGAGCACGTGTTGCGAGGCCTCGTGCCTGAAGTGGTAGTAGATGCCTTCGAGTTCGCACAGGCGCGAGATGAAGTCGAAGTCGCTCTCGTGGTACTGCACGCAGTAGTCCCACTGCCGGTAGTCGCCGCGCGTGAGCTTCTTCTCGATGGGGTAGCCGTAGCTGCCGAGGACTTCCATCACGATGTCGGGCACGCTCTTGCCCTGGAAGATGCGGAAGTCGCTGCGCCGCGTGGCCAGCCACAGCCAGGGGCGCAGGCGCATCCGGTAGAAGGAGTGCCGCGCATCTTCCTGCTCCAGTCCGAAGCGGGTGGCGATGCCGCCCAGGTAGCGCACGCCGCCTTCGGTCTCCACCGACACGGTGGTGGCCTTGCCCAGCAGGGTCTTGGGGTCGATGTTGTTGCTGTTGCCCAGCAACTCGATGTCGAAGGCGTACAGCTGGCTCAGCGCTTCGCGGCCTACCAGCTGGCGGAATTGCAACGCTTCGCCTGCGGGCGTCTGGATCGTTACTCGGCGCGTCATTGCAACGCCCCGTCAGCCCTGTAGCCCCAATTAATTAATAAAGACTTAGAAGATAAGAATATTGTTTTAGCAATGAGCTTCATGCCCACCTCCCGCTGCACATTTTGACAATTATTTTAAATGTTGATTTATCGTAAGAATCGATGCGAAAAATAGATGGCCAATTAAATCAGCATAAAGTTCGCCCCCTGCCACTGCCAGTGCAGGAAGTCACGCGGAGGGGCAATGCGTGATGAATTACTGGTCCGAATCAATTGCCATGCCGGAGAAGGCTCGGCCCGTGATGAGTGAGCACTGGTCGGAAGACTGAAAAGCGAGCCCGAATTGCGCTATTTCCGATGCTCGCCCTTGGCTATGCGTGACGAAGCCACTGCCGGGCCGGGGCTTTGGCGGCAAAAACGCGTCAGGGCGCGTATCGCTGGCCAACCTCGATGAATACGACTACCCGAACATCGGACGGTCGTTGCGCAAACTGGCTTCGGAGTACTTTGCGATCTTAGAGAAGGGGAACGGCAAGGGTCCCGCGAAGACAGCAGCGAAGGCGGGAAAGGCCGGCAAGAAGCAGTAAGCCGGCCTTTCCGTGCCAAGGGGGCTCAGGCCGGCTTGCGTGCCGTGAGCCACTGCGCCGGGGCCAGCGCCGCTGCCACCACGCGGACTTCGCCGATGTTGCCGAAGAAGCCGTCGACACGCTTGAACCCCCACGAGCCATCTGCGAGTTTGCGATCCCACCATGAGCCACCGCCTACGACCCATGGCGATGCGGCCGAGAGCGTGGCCAGCCCTGGATTGGCCGAGACGTTGCGCAAGACCGGCGCTCCTTCGACGTACATCGTGGTGTCGTGCGACACAGGGTCGTTCACGATTGCGATGTGCACCCAGCGATCAGCAATGACCTCACCCGACCAGTTGGTCTTGGGCTTACCCGCGCCAATCGGACTCGGCACCACTTCCCACTGCACCTCGCGCAGGCTGGAAATAGCAAACAACATCGGCGGTGATTCGGGGTCGCCGCCCGAATAGCCGGAGAGTTCGCCACGGCGGCCATCGCGCGTCATGACGTTCATCCATTGATTGTTGTCGGCGGTCCAACTCTTGTCGAGCTTGACGAAGGCTTCGATGGTGTAGCCGTTCTCCAGTGTCTGCGCGTTGATCGGAGCGGCATCCTTGGTCAGGAAATAGCTCATGCGCGGCGGCGCACCATTCTTGTCCCTCATGGTGTTCAGGAAACGCACCGAGCCAGGCGCGGCCGAGAGATAGTGGCGGTCATCGCTCCATACGATGTCTCCCTCCACTGCACCTGCGACCCCGAGTTGGTTCAGCTTGTCTCGGTACAGAGGGTTATTGCCGGTGACGTCGTCGATCTTGGTGTCCACCGGCACCGGCTGATTCGCCGTGCCGCCAAAGAAGCGCCAGTGCGCCAACGTATTCGCCACCTTGGGATAGTCATCCGAGTTCGTGGCGGGCCGTTGTGTGACCGTCGCGGGCTCCTTGTAGTTGGCGAGGATCATCGCGCGGGCCTTGTCCACCAGCGAGCTCTCGATGGTGGCGCTGCCGGTGCCGAAGCTCTTGTTGAAGCCCGCAAAGCGCTGCGCGAAATCCATGTCGATGACAAAGGCCTCGTTGGGCGTGGTGAGCACGGCCTGGTCGAAGCTGTTGAGCGTGGCGGCCGGCTTCTGCGGCACCCACGGCGAGAACGACAGCACCTTGATCTGCTTGTTGGTCAGGTCGAACTCGTAGAGGCGCATCAGGCCGTTGCCGCCCTGGTAGGCCATCTGGTAGTCGACCACCATCTCCTCGACCTTGCGGCCGAAGTCGTTGGTCTTCGTGAGATGCGCGGCGCCATGGTGATGGCCGTTGAGCGTCATGAAGATCTGGTCGTTGTCGCGGATCAGCTTCTCCCAGAGCATCTTGCCGTAGTCGGTCTCGAGCGGGCTGGTGCCGTCGGGCGCGATGTTGAGCAACTGGTGGTTCACCAGGATGACGGGCAACGTCGGGTTCTTCGCAATCACCTGGCGGGCCCAGGCGATGCCTGCGTCAGAAATGCGCCATGACAGCGACAGCACCATGAACTTCTGGCCTTGCGCCTCGAACACGTGGTACTCGTGGAAACCGCTGGGGTCGCGCGCGCCGAAGGTGGCCTGCTTCTTCGCACGCTCCGCGCCGAACCACTGGATGTAGGGCTCGTTGGCGGGAGTACGGCTGGCATCGGTGCCGCCGACCGGGTCGATGCTGTAGTCGATATCTTTCAGCACGTCATGGTTGCCGGCGAGCACGCTGTAGGGCAGCTTCGCGTCTTCGAGCACCTTCATCGCGGCATCGGCCACCTTCCACTGATCGGGCTTGCCGACCTGGTCGACCACGTCGCCAAGGTGGACGGTGAAGGGAATGTTCAGCGCCTTGGCATTGGCGGCGATCCACTTCGTCTGGGCGGCGAAGGGTGCGCTGCCGAAGCGCTTGTCATATTGGTCGCTCTCGGCGGCAGTGGCATAGCGTGCATAGAACTGCGTGTCGGGCATCACGGCGAGCGCGAAGCTTGAGATCTTGGCTGCGACGGCCGGCGGAGCGGGCGGCGGCGCCGATGCCGGGGCGGGTGCAGGCGCCGGCAGCGGGCCCAAGGCGGGTGAACCGCCGCTACCACCGCCGCAGGCCGCGAGCAAGGCGCTGCTGCCGCCAACGGTCAGCAGCGATGCGCCGAGCTTGAGCATCTGGCGGCGCGGCGGCTTGTTGTTGTTCTGTTTGGAATCATTCGATTCGGCAGGCGAAGCAATGCGCGGCGTGCGAGCGCCGCGCGGGTCGTCGGAAACGGACATGGGAAAGGAGGAGAAATTGCGAAGCTCGCAGCGTAGAAAGCTGCGGTGACAGGGGCATGCAAGGCCCATGACACATTGTTTCCCCGTCAGGCCCTACCTCTTACTGGCCGCGCGCTCCATCCGATCCAGCCTCACCACACGCCACGCACACAAGCTGCCGAGCACAGCCAGCAGCGCCGCCGCCGTGAACATCGTGCGATAGCCAAAGGCCTGCGCGACCGCACCGCCAAGCAACACGCCCAGCACGCCGCCAAAGCCATAGCCGATCACCGTGAACAGCGCCTGCCCCCGCCCGCGCAGATGGCCGGGGAAGCGGCGCGACACCACTGCGATGCAGGTCGTGTGGTGCGCCGCGAAGCTCAGCGCATGCAACCACTGCGCCACGATGAGCGCCGCAATCCAGCCGCCCAACCCTGCGGTCAGCCCCAGCCGGGCGACGGCCGCGATGCCGCACACCAGCATCCAGCGCGGCATCGGCATCAGGCCGATGAGCCGGCCCTGCAAGAAGAACCACACGATTTCCGCCACCACCGACAGCGCCCACAGCAGGCCGATGGTGCTCTTGCCGTAGCCGATCGAATCGAGGTACAGCGAGAAGAAGGCGTACACCGAGAAGTGCGACATCACCTGGAAGAACAGCGCCGCGAAGAACCACCGCACCGCCGGATTGCGAAGCACCGGCCCGATGGGCTCCTTCACTGCGTCGTGCGCCGCGGGCGGCTCGCGCACGTCGGGCAGCTTCATGGTCGCGATCAGCACGATGGCCAGCGTGCCCCCGGCCCAGGCCGGAAAGTGCTTCATGCCGAAGCGCTCGAACCACTCGCCCGCCACGAACACCGTGAGCAGAAAACCGGCCGATCCGCACAGCCGGATGCGCCCATAGCGCCCCCAGTCGCCGGCCACCAGTTGCGCCATCGCGGCCTCGGTGAGCGACATCATCGAGCTGGTGTGGGTGAACATCACGAGCAGCACCAACGCGAGCCACCACGCGCCGCCGTGCCACCACAGCCCGAAGGAGCTGAGCAGCGCCACCGCCGCGCTGAAGCGCAGCAGCTTGACGCGCTGCCCCGTGTGGTCGCTGAGCGCGCCCCAGGCATAGGGCGCGAACACCCGCGTGACCGACTGCACCGAAGCCAGCAGGCTGATGGTGAAGATCGGCAGCCCCAAATCCTTGAGCCACAGGGGAAGGTACGGATTGAAGAACCCGATGTGCGCGAAATAGCTGGCCGACAGACCAGCGAATGCCAGCATGTGGCCGCGTGCTGCGGCCACTGGTGGCGGGGCGGACACTACAGGAAGGACGCCTGCGGCGACGCGGCCTCGGTCTTGCCGGCTTGCGCCTGCACGTCGCCGCACTGCGCGCGGTTGCGCAGCACGTGCTCCATGACCACCAGCGCCAGCATGGCTTCGGCGATGGGCGTCGCGCGGATGCCGACGCACGGGTCGTGGCGGCCCTTGGTGACGACTTCGACGGGGTTGTTGTTGATGTCGATGGACTGGCGCGGGCTGATGATCGAGCTGGTGGGCTTGATCGCGATGCTCACCTCGAGGTCTTGCCCCGAGCTGATGCCGCCGAGGATGCCGCCGGCGTTGTTGGTGACGAAGCCGGTGGGCGTGATCGAGTCGCCGTGCGTGGTGCCGCGCTGGGTGACGCTGTCCCAGCCGGCGCCGATCTCGACCGCCTTCACCGCGTTGATGCCCATCATCGCGTAGGCGATCTCGGCGTCGAGCTTGTCGAACAGCGGCTCGCCGAGGCCGATCGGCACGTTGGTGGCAGTCACGCGGATGCGCGCGCCGCACGAATCGCCGGCCTTGCGCAGGCGGTCCATGTAGTTTTCCAGCGCGCTCACGTCGGCGATGGGGGCGAAGAAGGGGTTGTTGGGCACGTGCTCCCAGCTCTCGAACGGAATGGCGATTTCGCCGATCTGCGTCATGCAGCCGCGAAACACCATGCCGTGCTTCTCGGCCAGCCACTTCTTGGCGACCGCGCCGGCCGCGACCATGGGTGCGGTCAGCCGTGCCGAGGAGCGCCCGCCGCCGCGCGGGTCGCGAATGCCGTATTTCTTCCAGTAGGTGAAGTCGGCGTGGCCGGGGCGGAACTGCTGGGCGATCTGCCCGTAGTCCTTGCTGCGCTGGTCGGTGTTCTGGATCAGCAGTGCGATGGGGGTGCCGGTGGTCTTGCCTTCGTACACGCCCGACAGGATCTGCACCGCGTCGGGTTCGTTGCGCTGGGTGACGTGGCGGCTGGTGCCTGGGCGCCGGCGGTCGAGGTCGCCCTGGATGTCGGCCTCGCTGAGTTCCATGCCCGGGGGGCAGCCGTCGATGACGCAACCGATGGCCGGGCCATGCGACTCGCCGAAATTGGTGACCGCGAAGAGTGTTCCGAAGGTGTTGCCGCTCATGGCGGGGATTATCCCTACAAAGCGGCCGCCCCTCAGTCGGTCGTGTTTTCCAGGCGCTTGGTCAGCGCGCCCACCTGCAGCTCGATGGAGAACAGCCGTTCGTTCAGCACCGCAGTCTGGAGCCGGATCGCCTCGATGATGGCCTTGGTCTGCGGGTCGGGGGCGTTTTCGCAGAGTTCGGCCAGGTCATGCAGCTTCTTGCGCAGTTCGTTGCTCATGGAAGGCTCCGGTGATCGCGTCGTGGAAGCCCCAGTATGGGGTTTCGTCAACGCTCCGGCAATGCGGCGGCACCCGGGGTTTCGAGTGCTACCGCCGCCCCACGCAGCCGCACGGCCACCAACCCGCCCACGAACAGCAATACCGCCGCGCAGATGCCGGCCGTGAGGCGCAGGCCATGCAGCAAGGCCTCGCGGCCCGCGTCGAGCAGTTCGGCGCCCGCGCTCCCGCCAAGCTGCCCGGCCAGCACGACCGCGCCACCCAGCGTGCTGCGGGCGGCTTCCACCTCGGCCGGGCCCGCAAGGCCCATCGGCACGGCATCGGCCATGGTGTTGCGGTAGATGGCCGCGCCGATGCTGCCGAGGATCGCGATGCCCAGCGCGCCGCCGAATTCCGAGCTGGTTTCGGAGATCGCCGAGGCCACGCCCGCGCGCTCCGGCGGTGCGCTGCCCACCACCAGGTCGGTCGCCAGCGTGAACACCGGCGCCAACCCGAGCGAGGAGATGACCGCGCTGCTCACCATCCAGGCCAGCCCGTCCTGCGCGGGCAGCACGGCCAGCATGCCGAAACCCAGCGCCGCCACCGCCAGCCCGCCGCCCATCACGAAGGCCGGTCGCATGCGCCGCGCCAGTGCCGGCACGACCATCGAGCCGACGATGAAGGCGCCCGCGCCCGGCATGCTCCACAGGCCCGCATGCAACGGCGACAAGCCGAGCACCAACTGCAGGTACTGGGCGTTGTACAGAAAGATGCCGAACATCACGAAGCAGGCCAGCATGTAGGAGCCGAGCGAAACGCTGAAGGCCGGCAGGCTGAACAGGCGCAGGTCGATCATCGGGTCGGCCAGCCGCTTCTGCCGGCGCACGAACAGCGCTCCGAGCACCAGCCCGAGCACGATCGACAGCACCGGCATCGCATGCATGCCGTGCTCCGCGATCTGCTTGACACCGTAGATCACCGGCAGCACCGCGCCCAGCGACAGCGCCACGCTGGCCAGGTCGAGCCGGGCCGCGTCGGGGTCGCGGTACTCGGGCAGCAGCAAGGGCCCGAGCACCAGCAGCAGCACCATCACCGGCACGCCGATCAGAAACACCGAGCCCCACGGAAAGAACTGCAGCAGCACGCCGCCCAGCACCGGGCCAATGACGGCGCCCGCCGAGTAGCTCGAGATCCACACGCCGATGGCCACGGTGCGCTGCCCTGGGTCGAGAAACATGTTGCGGATCAGCGAGAGCGTGGATGGCGCCAGCGTCGCGCCCGCCACGCCGAGCAGCGCCCGGGTGGCGATGAGCATGTTGGCACTGGTCGAGAACGCCGCGAGCACCGAGGCGACGCCGAACGCCGCCGCGCCGATCAGCAGCAGCCGCCGCCGGCCAATGCGGTCGCCCAGCGTGCCCATGGTGACCAACAGGCCGGCCACGAAGAAGCCGTAGATGTCGACGATCCACAGCAACTGCGAGGCCGTGGGCTTGAGGTCTTCGCTGATCGACGGGATCGCGAGGTTCAGCACCGTGAGGTCCATCGAATAGAGCATGCATGGCAGCGCGATGACCGCCAGGCCGATCCATTCGCGCATCGTGGCGCGGGCCGGGGCTGGTGTGTTCTTCATTCTTTCAGGCAGCGAGGCTTAGCCAGCCCTCCAGCTTGACGAGCGCTCCGCTCCAGCCGTGGTTGTGGGCATCGCGCGCGGCTTCGTCGAAGAACTGCTCGTGCAGCAGCACCAGCTCGCAGCCCTCGGCATCGGGCTCGATGCGCACGGTAACGCGCGACTCGCGCTCGGGCGTGCTGCGCCAGGCCCAGCTGAAGACCAGTTTTCGGTTCGGAACCACTTCGAGATACGTGCCGCTCACGTCGTGCGTTTCGCCGTCGTTGGCCAGCATGGCCACGCGGAAGCGGCCGCCCACGCGCAGGTCGACCTCGGCGATGGGTACCGAAACGATCTCCTCGGGCCCGAACCAGAGCTTCAGCGCTTGCGGGTCGGTCCACGCGCGCCAGACTTTGTCGGGCGAGACGCGGTAGTGCCGCCTGAGGGTGAGCGAGGGGCGCTCTGCGTCGCCGGTGGAAGGGTTCGCCATTCGGTCTCCTCCTGGTGATAGAGAAAGCGCGCCAGTGCATCGAGGCGCCCGGTCCAGAACTTCTCGTAGCGGGACAACCACACGGCGGCCTCCTGCATGGGCCGGGGCGACAGCTCGCAACGCACGATGCGGCCCTCTTTCGTGCGAGAGATCAGGCCCGCGTCTTCGAGCACGCGCAGGTGCTTCATGAAGCCGGTAAGGGACATGTCGTGCGGCCCGGCCAGCTCGGTCACGCTGAGGCTGCGCTCGCCCAGGGCTTCGAGCACGGCGCGCCGCGTGGAATCGGAGAGCGCGGCGAAGACTGCGTCGAGGGCGTCGGCGTCTGGATGCGCGGCTGAGTGAACCATGCGGTTGAGTATCTGGAAGGCTTGCAGGCCCGTCAAGCGGCGCTTCCCAAAAGCCCCTTCGTGCGACCATTCATCCTGAATCATCGACAGGCAAAGGCCCCTCCAATGACCGAACTGCGCCAACCATATCCCCCGATCGAACCGTACGAAAGCGGCATGCTCGACGTGGGCGACGGCCACCAGATCTACTACGAGCGCGCGGGCACGCCCGGCGCCAAGCCCGCAGTGTTCCTGCATGGCGGCCCTGGCGGCGGCATCTCGCCCGAACACCGGCGGCTGTTCGACCCGGCACGCTACGACCTGATGCTGTTCGACCAGCGCGGCTGCGGCCGCTCGCTGCCGCACGCAGGCCTGGAGGCCAACACCACATGGCATCTGGTCGCCGACATCGAGCGCCTGCGCGAGCGCGCCGGTGTCGACAAGTGGCTGGTATTCGGCGGCTCGTGGGGTTCGACGCTCGCCCTCGCCTACGCCCAGAAGCATCCCGAACGCGTAAGCGAACTGGTGCTGCGCGGCATCTATACCGTGACCCGGGCGGAGCTCCGGTGGTACTACCAGTTCGGCGTGTCGGAGATGTTCCCCGACAAGTGGGAGAAGTTCCAGGCTCCCATTCCCGAGGCCGAGCGCGGCGACATGATCGCGGCCTACCGCAAGCGGCTCACCGGCGACGACCCGGTGGCACGCATCGAGGCGGCGCGCGCCTGGAGCGTGTGGGAGGCCGAGACCATCACCCTGCTGCCGAGCCCGGCGATTGCCGAGGCGCATGCCGACGATCATTTCGCGCTGGCCTTCGCACGGCTGGAAAACCACTACTTCGTGCACGACGCGTGGCTCGAAGAAGACCAGTTGCTGCGCGACGCGCACCGGCTGCACGGCATTCCCGGGGTGATCGTGCACGGCCGCTACGACATGCCCTGCCCCGCGCGCTACGCATGGGCGCTGCACAAGGCCTGGCCCGAGGCGGAGTTCCATCTGATCGAGGGCGCGGGGCATGCCTACTCGGAGCCCGGCATCCTCGACCGGCTGCTGCGCGCGACCGACGGTTTTGCCAGCCGCTGAATCGCGCGCAGCCGCTACGGCCCGGGAACGCTTTATGCGTGCTGCACCGCACCACACAACCACCTGCGAAGGAGCGCCCCATGCTGGACCGTACCGCCACCCAGTTCTCCCACGTGAAGCCCGGCGACACAGAGTTCGTATCGGGTGGTTTGCGTGACTTTTTTCTCTATCGCGACCTGGGCATCGCCGAGGCCACCAACGGCAAGGTGATCGCGCATCTGGTCAAGGCCAACATGGCACCGGAAACGGGCACCGGCTGGCACCGCCACGAGGCGGACTTCCAGATCGTGATCATGGTCAAGGGCTGGGCCCGCTTCATGTACGAGGACAAGGAAACGCTGGTCGAGGCCGGCGACGTGGTGCACCAGCGGCCGGGCATCCGGCACTTCCTGTTCGACTATTCGCCCGACATGGAGTACCTGGAAATCGTCTCGCCGGCGGACTTCAAGAGCATCGACGTGGAGCCGGTGTGCGAGATTCCGGCGCCTACGCCCTGGAAGTAGGTCAGCGCAGGCGGCAGGCCTACTGAAGAAACCTGCCTTCCACCTGACCTCACACGTAAAGACAGGAGGCTGTCTCCTCAGCCAAACACCCGGCGAGGAATGCTTCAAACAAGAGTCATTCGCAGCCAGAATGCCGGCCGATGCTGCTTTCGTTTGCATCGTCCCCAAGGCACTCACGATGACCCGCTCCACCCGCCCGATGCGTCGCCGCACGCCCATCGCACTCGCCCTGATCGGCCTGTGCGCTTCGTCCCTCCCCACCGCATTCGCCCAGCAAGCCGCGCAGCCCGCGGCTTCCTCGCCCTCCGCTGCGCCCGCGCCTGCGCCCGCCCCCGGCACCTCCGTCCCCGCCACGCTGCGCGAAGTGCAGGTTCAGGGCGCACAGGACAAGACCGGCTTCGGCGCCAACCCGTCTTCGCTGAACCGCCTGCCGGCCGACCTGCGCGACGCGCCGCAATCCGTCACCGTCATCAACCAGGCCGTGATGCAGTCCCAGGGCGCGACCTCGCTCGCAAGCGCGCTGCGCAACGTGCCGGGCCTGACCATCGGCGGTGCCGAGGGCGGGCAGATCGGCACCAACATCAACCTCAACGGCTTCTCGGCGCGCACCGACATCTACCTGGACGGCGCGCGTGACCGCGCCCAGTACTACCGCGACACCTTCGCGCTCGAATCGGTCGAGGTGCTGATGGGCCCGTCGTCGATGCTGTTCGGCCGCGGCTCCACCGGCGGCGTGATCAACCAGGTCACGAAGAAGCCGTCGCTCACGCCAGCGGGCGAGGTCTCGGTGTCGGCGAGCACCACGGGGCTCGTGCGCTCGACCATCGACATCAACCGCCCGCTGTCCGACACGTCGGCCTTCCGCATCGCGGCCATGGGCCAGCAGGGCGACGCCAGCACGCGCGAGCAGACCAAGCTGAAAGACTTCGGCCTCGACGCCTCGCTGAAGTTCGGCATCAACACGCCGACGCAGGTCACGCTCTCTGCGCTGGTGCAGCACAACCGCGACCAGCCCGACTACGGCGTGCCGCCGCTCAACGGCCACCCCGTGAAGGTCGACCGCGACACGGCCTACGGCTTCAGCGACGACCGCACGATCTCCGACATCCAGGCCTTCAGCGCGGTGGTGCAGCACAAGCTCACGCCCGACACCTCGATCCGCAACCAGACGCAGTACAACGACGTGACCACCGATGCGCGCGAGACCGCGCCGCAGAGCATCGGCACGCTGTCGGCCAAGGGCGTGTTCACGCCCTTCTCCACCGGCACCACGGCCGTGCCGGCCGCCGCGTTCTCGTCGCTGCCGCTGAGCAGCCTGTGGGTGCGCCAGCAAAGCCATGACCGCACGATCCACGACAAGTCGCTGTTCAACCTCACCGAGCTCAACACCAAGTTCACCACCGGCTCGATCAAGCACACGCTGCTCGCCGGCCTGGAGCTGGGCCACGACACCTACGACAACCAGGCCTACTACCGCAACGGCACCTGCGCGGGCGTGGCGCTGAACCCGGCTGGCGGCACCAGTGGCTATGCCACCTGCTCGCCGCTGCTCGCGCCGTACCAGGGCAACACGCCGAGCACCGCGCCCTCGCTGCCCGGCAACCTGGCCACCGCCAGCGCGACGACCGTCGCGGGCTACGTGAACGACACCATCGAGCTGAGCCCGCAGTGGAAGCTGGTGGCCGGCGTGCGGCAAGATCACTACCGCGCGAGCATCTACAACAGCATTCCGACCGCGACCACGCTCGCCTCCGAAAGCCAGACCGTCGACTTCACCAGCGTGCGCGCCGGCGCCATCTGGCAGCCGACGCCCGAGCAGTCGTACTACGTGTCGTACAGCACCTCGTTCAACCCCTCGCTCGAACAGCTGGTGGCCACCACGGGCAGCACGCAGCCGCTGCCGCCGCAGAAGAACAAGGCCTATGAAGTCGGCGGCAAGTGGGACCTGAACGACGGCAACCTCTCGCTGACCGCCGCCGCGTTCCAGATCACGCAGACCAATGCGCGCTCGCAGAACAGCGACGGCACCTACAGCGCGACCGGCACGATACGCGTGAACGGCGCACGTGCCGGCGTCGCGGGCCGCGTGACCGACAAGCTGCAGCTGTTCGGCGCCTACACGCACCTGGACGCGACCATCATCGACGGCATCGCGCCCGGCACGCTCGGCAAGGTGCCCGCCAACACGCCGAAGGACGCAGCCAGCCTCTGGGCCACCTACGCGATCACGCCCGAGTGGGAGATCGGCGGCGGCACCACCTACAGCGCCAGGCGCTTCGCCAACAACACCGACCTCGTACAGGTCGGCGGCTATGCGCGGCTGGACGCGATGGTGGCTTACCATCAGCCCAAGTACGACATCCGGCTGAACCTGTTCAACCTGGCCAACCGCCATTACTACGACGCGCTGATCCCATCGGACGGCGGCCGTGCGGTGCCGGGCTCGGGCCGCGCCGCCACGCTGTCGCTCACCTACCGGCTCTGAGTTTCCCCAGGAGCATTCGACACAACATGCTGGTCTGCATTCCCGGCGTCCTCGACCGCGAAGCGCTCGCGGCAGTTCGCGCGCGCCTCGATGCGGCCGGCGACGCCTGGGTCGACGGCCGCGTCACCGCGGGCCACCAGGGCGCGCCGGTCAAGTTCAACCAGCAGATCGACGAAGGCTCGGCGGTGGCGCACGAATGCCAGGCCATCGTGGCGAGCGCGCTCGAACGCCATCCGACCTTCATCAGCGCGGCGCTGCCCAACCTGCTGTACCCGCCGATGTTCAACCGCTACAGCGAAGGCATGCGCTTCGGCCTGCACGTGGACGGCGGCGTGCGCATCGACCCGCGCACCGGCCGCAAGCTGCGCACCGACCTGTCGGCCACGCTCTTCCTGTCGGATGCCGACAGCTACGACGGCGGCGAGCTTCAGATGGAAGACACGCACGGCATGCAGACCGTGAAGCTCGCGGCCGGCGACATGGTGCTCTACCCCGCCACCAGCCTGCACCAGGTGACGCCCATCACGCGCGGCGTGCGGCTCGCGTGCTTCTTCTGGGTGCAGAGCCTCGTGCGCGACGCAGGCGACCGCGCATTGCTGTTCGACATGGACAACGCGATCCAGCGCCTCAACCAGAGCGGCGCCGACGAATCGGCGCGCCGCACGCTGGTGGGCACGTATCACAACCTGCTTCGCAAATGGAGCGATACCTGAGTTCCTTGAACCCTCCCGGCTAATCGCGCCGATCTCGACGCCGATCGGCTGTTGTCGGGCCTGCTGGATCTGACGCAGATCGAGGCGGGCCGCACACCGCACAGGGGCGCCGAAACTCGCTGCGCCACACACACCGCGACGGCGTGCTCATGCGCGCCTTCCAGCGATTGATGAACCTCGGTCGTGCTCTTCCATCGCAGGAACAGTCTGCCCAGAATCAGCGCCCCCGTATTGCCGCAGGGAGCAACACGCTCTTGCCCAGCATGCCTCCGCTGTCGAGCAACTCGTGCACGCGGCGCGCGTCTTCAAGCGCAAAAAGCGCAGCCTTCGGCGCACGCACGCGGCCCGCGGCCATGAGGGCAATGGCCGACTCCATCAGCCCGCGCCGTTGAGCGGCATCGGCGTCGATGGAGTGAATCGAAAAAGTGCGTACCGCCAGGCTCTTGCCCAGCAACTTGCGAAGCTCCTCGAACACATCACCCGCCGGCGGGCCGGTGACGATGTTGTAGGAAACCGCCATTCCGAACGGCGCCAGGGCGCGCAGGCAGGCGATGAAGTGCGCGCCTCCGAGATGGTCGAAGGCCAGGTCGACGCCGCGCCCGCCGGTAAGCTGCATGACCTTCTCGGTCAGTCCCTGAGGATCGCTCTCGACGACTTCGTGCGCGCCATTGGCCAGTGCGAAATCCTTCTTCTGCGGTGTCGAGGCCGTCCCGATCACATGCAGGCCGCGATCGCGCGCCACCTGCACCAGTGCCGTGGCCACGCCACCCGCCGCGCCGGGAATCAGGATGGAGGTCGCAGGCGAGTTGCCATTGCTCGACAGCATGGCCAGTGCGAGCTGGAAGTTTCCAAGACTGACAGCATCCTCGAAGCGGATCGCATCGGGCAGAACGAACGGCGCGGCCTCGGGCACGCAGATGGCTTCGGCGTAGCAGCCGCCGCGCTGCTTCAGTTCCCGCGCGCTCACGAACACGCGCTGGCCGACCCGTAGGGCCGTGACACCGGATCCGACCGCATCGACCACGCCGGCCATCTCGTTGCCGGGAATCGCCGGCATGGGCGGCATCCACTTGTAGGTGCCGTTGCGGATCAGCACGTCGGGGCCGCCGGCGCCGATGGCCATCGCCTTGACGCGCACTTCGCCCGCCTGCGGCTGCGGCAGAGGAAGCTCCACCAGTTGCAGAACCTCCGGGCCGCCGGGGGCCTCGAGCTGGATCGCCTTCATGGTGTACATCACCGCTGCCCGTCGTGCACGGCCACCTGCTCCTTGGTGAGCCCGCCCAGGCGTGCATGCACCCGCCCTCCCGTGCCCATCACCAGCGCGAACAGGATCTCGTTCGGGCGCGGTGCGTCCTGGATGCCCACCTCCATCGAGTTGTAGTGGCTGCGCACGTACGCGGCATGGATGTAGTGCAGCGGCACCATGAGCCGGTAGCCGGTGGCGGCCACCGCCTTGGCCGAGGGGACGATCGCCTTCGGCTCGCCCAGGATGCTGCGCATGGCCCATCCCCCGGCCTCGTGCCAGACCGCGCCGTGCTCCAGCTCTCCGTTTACGCCGACGATCGCGGCCTTGCTGTAGACCTCGATCTTGTCCTGCCCGAGCACCTCGACCAACTCAGTGGCAAGCAACGTGCCGAGCGAGCGCAACTCGGCCATGAAGGGCATCAGGTCCGGCTCGTACCGTCCCGCGTAGGGGTTGTGGATGACCGCGCAGGCAGCCGCCAGCCTGAGCGGCGTCGCGGCCGGCGGACCGCCCTCGTGGTAGATCGTTTCGATGGAAAGACTGCGCTTGCGGATCTCGATCAGTGACATGGAATTGACCTCATTGCTTGGGAATGTGTGCGTCGTTCACGACGGCAGTCCACCGCTTCAGCTCGGCGGCCACCATCGTGGTCATTTCTTCCGGTGTGCTGCCGCGCGCTTCGCCGCCCATCTCTTCCAGCCGCGCACGCACGCCCAGCGCCTGCAGGGCCTTGAGCGTCTCGGCCTGCAGGCGATCGACGATCGGGCGCGGAGTACCGGCTGGCGCCATGAAGCCGGCCCAGGAGCGCACGTCGTAGCCGGGCACGCCTTGCTCGGCCACGGTCGGCAGCTCTGGCATCTGGTTCCATCGCTGCGCGCCGGTGGTGGCCAGCGCCCGGAGCTTGCCGGCCTTGATGTTGGCCATGACGGCCGTGGGCGGCGCGATGATCATCGGCACCTCGCCGCCGAGCAGCGCCGTGACCGCGGCCGCATCTCCGCGATAGGGGATGTGCAGCATCTCGGCCTTGGCGGTCTTTACCAGCAGCTCGCCGGCAAGGTGATGCGTGGAGCCGATGCCCGCCGATCCGTACGACACGCTGCGCGCGTCTGCACGTGCCGCAGCCAGCACCTCGGAGAGTCCGCGGTATGGGGAGTCGGCCCGCACCACCAGCAGGAACGGGAAGTAGGTGATCGTCGAGACCATCTGGAAGTCCGACACCGTCTGGTAGCCGAGCTTGTTGTAGAGGGCGCCGGCCACGGCATGGCCGCCCGTGGCCAGCAGCAGTGTGTACCCGTCGGGCTTGGCACGCGCCACCGTTGCCGCGGCGATGGTGCCCCCTGCCCCGGCCTGTGCCTCGATCACGAAGGGCTGCGCCAGCCCCTTGGTCATCTCCGCGCCGACCACGCGCGCAATGGTGTCGGCGTTGCCGCCGGCCGCAAAGCCCTGGTAGACCTTGATCGGCTTGTCCGGATAGCCCTGGGCCATGCCGTCAAGGGGTGCCGCGCAGGCCATGGCAAGGCCTGCGGCGACGAGCAATCGTCTGCGCCGCATGAATTTGTCTCCGATGGTTCTTGTAGGAAGGCTGCGGCTTATCGTGCCGAGGCCCGGGCGAAGGGCTTCAGTCCTGCTGCACGATCGGGTTGCGCAGCACACCGATGCCTTCGATCTCGACCTCGCACACGTCACCCGGCTTCATGAAGCGCGGCGGCTTCTTGCTCCAGCCCACGCCTGCCGGCGTGCCGGTGGCGATCACGTCGCCGGGTGTGAGCGTGAAGATCGTCGAGGCATAGCTGATGAGCTTCGGAATGCTGAAGATCATGTGGCCCGTGTGGCTGCTCTGCACGACTTCGCCGTTGAGCCGGGTCTCGAGCTTGAGCTCGCGGCCGGGCGCGATCTCGTCGGCCGTCACCATCCAGGGACCGAAGCCGCCGGTCGACTCGAAGTTCTTGCCCGAGGCGATCTGCTTGGCATGGAACTGCCACTCGCGAATGCTGCCGTCGTTGTAGCAAGAGTAGCCCGCCACATGGGCGAAGGCGTCGGCCTCCGTAATGTTGCGCCCGCCCTTGCCGATGATGACGGCGAGCTCGCCTTCCCAGTCCAGCGATTCCGACACATGGGGCCGCACGATCGGCTGGTTGTGCGCGCACTGCGAACGCCACACGCGCAGGAAGATCGGCGGCTGCTCCGACAGCTCGCGATGCATGCCGGCGGCCAGCACCTCCTGGTGATGGTCCATGTAGTTGCGCACGGCGCACACGATCTTCTCGGAGCGCGGGATCACCGGCAGGAAGGTGATGTCGGCGAGCTTGGCCGCCACCGGCAGGCCCTCGACGTGCTGCGCCGCCTGCAGGTACTCGCCCGAGGCGATGTAGTCGACCAGGCCTGCATGCTGGGGCCGCGCCTTTCCGAGGTCGACGACGCCGTCGCCGACGACGGCGCCCCAGGTTTCGCGGCCTTGATGGACAAATGACAAAAGCTTCATGGGAACTCCGGTTGAAAGGGGTGTGCGGAAAAGACGGAATGCGTCAGGCGGCAGGCGCAGCGGGCGAACACGACTCGAACTGCGCCTGCCATTGCGCAAGCGGCATGAAGGTGGGGTCCTTGCGGCACGCCTCCTCGGTCTCGCGCATGAGCGTCTCGTCGTCCTTCGAAAGATCGAGCGGATCGCCGTGCGGCTGCGCCACGTAGAACGGCGTGTCGACGTAGATCTCCACCGTGTTGCCCTCCGGGTCGAGCATGTAGACCGAGAGCGCATTGCCGTGATTGAGGCCACGGATGCTGGTGGCGCCTCGGGCCTCGGCGCGTGCGGAAATATCGCGCAGGTACTGGATGCTCGGCACCACGAAGGAGATCTGCATCACGGTGCTGAACTTCGCCTCGGCCGGCCGGCCCGAGGCCAGCACCAGCTGGTGATGCTGATCGGGGCTGGCGCTGGTGAACACCAGCTGGTTCCTGAAGGTGCGGCCTTCGCCGCGATCGGTGATCGTGAGGTCGAAGGTCTCGGTGTAGAAGGCCACCATCCGGTCCAGGTCCGTGACGAAGATTCCGAAATGCGAAGGCGTGGGTCGGGCGACCTTGAGCATGCTTGCTGTCTCCTGTTGAAGGGGCCGTGCCCCTACGATTGCGCGGCCTGCGCTGCCTTGAGCGCGGCCAGCACGTTGCGTTGCGTGCTCAGGATGTGCTCTTCGAGCAGGACGCAGGCCGTATCGGCGTCGCGGCGCAAGGTGGCGTCCATGATCTTCTTGTGCTCGTTCGACTTGCGGCGCGCGGTCTTCCGGTGGCGGGCGGAAAAACGCCGGTAGCGCTCCGCCTGGTCGAACAGGCTCGCACCCCATACGCGCTGGCGCACGGATGGGCACGCGGCCACCAGCGCAAGATGAAAGGCACGGTGCAGCTGCGACCAGTCGTTGTCGAGAATGACGGGTCCGTCGCTCAGGCGGGACTCGACCTTCTCCAGGCGGTGGTACGCAGCAAGGATGTCTGCCTCCCAGGCGTCGTCGCCATGGGCAATGGCTTCCCGCAGCGCAGGCACGTCGAGCATGACGCGCATGCGCGTGATGTCGGCCAGATCGTCTTCGGAGATCGGCGCCACGCGGAAGCCGCGGCGCTCGTCGGCGCGAATCAGTCCTTCCTGCGCCAGCCGGCTGAGCGCCTCGCGCAGCGGGCTGCTCGAATAGCCGTAGGCGGACTGGAGTTCGTCGAGCTTGAGCTTGGCGCCGGCTTCGAACGTGCCGGCCAGAACGTCTTGCCGCAAGCGGGTGAAGGCCTGTTCGACCAGCGGCGGCTCGTAGGCGGGGGAGGTTTCTTGTTTGTGCATGGAATTAATTTTATGCATGGTCTTTCATCCCCGGCCTCCCGCCCGCTTCGCGCCCACGAGCACGAACAGCATGGTCGCGGGCTTGTCGCCGAGGTTGCGCCATGCATGCCGGTTGCCGTGCTGCACGGCAACCTCGTGCCGGCGCAGCAGCACCTGCGCGCCGTCGTCCAGCTCGAGCGTGATCTCGCCTTCGAGCACGATGTCGTAGTCGATGCTGTCGGTGGTGTGCATGCCGGGGTGGTCGGGCTCGAAGGTCTCGGCCAGGCCGGGAACCAGGCGGCCGAACTCAGCGCCGAAGGCGGCACCGTCGAAGTCGGCGCGCATCATCACCGCGTCGGGCGGGAACGTGACCATCATGAGCCGGGTGCCGCCGCTCTCAGGCACGAAGCCCGCCTCGCCCGTGCGGTCGCCCACGGCACCGGTGCCCACGCTGTCTGAAGCATCGGTGGCCCACAGCAGCGCCGCGGCAAAGCCGGGCACGGTCGTGAACAGGGCGCTGCGCGGCGCCGCGCCATCCGAAAGAAACTTCGCCTTGCCATCGGCACCCGTGCCCGCCACTACCCGTCTGATCTTCATGGCGCGCTTTCAGGGATTGATGACGAAGTTGCTGAAGCCGCCGTTGCGGCTCGCAATGCCCGAGATCGCTTCGTTGATGCGATCCAGCGGATAGCACACGTGCTCGAACACCGAGAGATCGAGCGTGCCGGCCTGCGCCATGTCGGCCATGTCCTGCCCTTCACCGGCAGTGAACCAGGCCGAGCCCTCGATGCTCTGCTGCTCGTCCATCATGGTGTGCAGGTCCATGCCCACCATGCCTGCGATGGCGCCGATGTTGTAGGCCCGGCCACCGCGCTTGAGGGCGCGCACGCCCTGCTGGAAAGTGCCGTGCGGCGCGCCGGGGCCCAGCGCGTCGATGAAGGTGTCCACGCCCAGTCCGTCCGTGCGCGCCTTGGCCCACGCATCGATCGCCTCGCCGTCGGCGCTGGAAAAGACCTCGATGCGATCGGGTGCCAGCGCCTTCACGCGCTCCAGCAGTTCCCGGTTGCGCCCGGTACCCAGAATGCGCGTGGCGCCCATGGCCAGGCCGAAGAGCGCGCCGCCGATGCCGAGCGTGCCGCTGATGCCGTTGATCAGCACGCTCCTGCCGGGGCCGACCTGCGCCTTGCGCATCGCGGAGTACATGGTGCCGAGGTAGCCGAAGCGTGCCGCCTGGTTGAAGCTCACGTTGTCCGGCAGCTTCACCAGCGCGTACTGCGGGGCGATCATGTATTCGCACAGGCCGCCGAACGGATAGTTCTTGTAGAGCTTGAGCGAGTTCTGCGAAAAGCCGAAGTAGCCGCTGAACGCGTAGTGCGTGCAGTTGATGAGGTCGCCGTTGCGGCAGGCGCGACAGCCGCCGCAGTAGAGGCTCGGGTTCACGTAGACGCGATCGCCCGGCTTCCACGTGTGCACGTGGGAGCCGACCGCCGTTACCTCGCCGGCCGGGTCGAGCCCGAAGACCGCGGGCAGCGGCGGCAGCGGCAGCTCCGGAAACCAGGTCGTCCAGTTGGCCAGGATGTTGCCGAGGTTGGGCACGATGCCGCATGCGCGCACCCGCACCTGCACATCGTTGGCGGCGGGCTGGGGAATCGGAAGTTGCTCGACCTCCATCGGGGCGCCGACCTGGTGCAGTCGGGCAGCTTTCATCGTCGTCATGGTGTCTCCTGGCTGATTGATGTCTAGATGCACAAATCGTGTTTTGTGCATTCTTTTCGACCACGCGGCATAACGTCATCAGTGATAACCCTTTGTGCGTGAAATCATGTTTTATGCACAATCCTTGATTCATGCATTCAAACAAAGCCATGCTCCACCAGAATCCGCAACCCGTCGACGTGGCGATCATCGGCTTCGGCCCCGTCGGCGCAACGCTCGCCGCGCTGCTCGGCCAACGCGGCTTGCGCGTCGCGGTCTTCGACAAGTCGCAGCAGATCTACCCGCTGCCGCGCGCCTTCGCGCTCGACCACGAAGCACTGCGCGTGTTCCAGGAAATCGGCATCGCCGGCACGCTGGCGCCGCACATGACGCCCTACCGCCCGACGGTCTACCAGGGCAGCGACGGCGAACCCATCCAGCACTTCGACATGGGGCCGTCGCCCTACCCGCTCGCGTGGGCGCCGTCGTACACCTTCAACCAGCCGGCGCTGGAAGCCTCGCTGCGCCAGGCGGTCGGCAAGCTCCCCGGCGTGTCGATCCATCTCGGGCACGAGGTGCTGCAGCTGAGCCAGTCGCAAACCCACGCGCAGCTCGGCGTTCGCAGGCCCGACGGCACGCAGGCGCAACTGAGCGCGCGCTATGTCGTGGGCTGCGACGGCGGCACCAGCCCCACGCGCAAGCAGATGGGCCTCGCGCTCAAGAGCCTCGACTTCGACGAGCCCTGGATCGTGGTCGACATGCATGTCGACGAAGACAAGCTCGACCGGCTGCCCGCCACCAACGTCCAGTACTGCCACCCGTCACGGCCTTGCACCTACGTCGTGGGTCCGGGCACCCACCGGCGCTGGGAGTTCCTGCTGCTTGCCGACGAGGCCGAGCAGCGCGAGATGCCGCACGAGGCAATCTGGCAGCTGCTCGCCCCCTGGCTCACGCCCGCTGACGCACGCATCTGGCGCGCGGCGGCCTACCGCTTTCATGCGGTGGTGCTCGAGCGATGGCGCAACGGCCGTGTGCTGCTGGCGGGCGACAGCGCGCACCAGATGCCTCCCTTCCTGGCCCAGGGCATGTGCCAGGGCTTGCGCGATGCCGTCAATCTCGCCTGGAAGCTTCAATGGGTGCTCGAGGAGCGCGCCCCCGAAAGCCTGCTGGACAGCTATGGCGACGAGCGTGGACCCCAGGTGGAGGACGTGACGGCGACCGTCAAGCGGCTGGGCCAGATCATCTGCGAACGCGACCCGGTGCGCGCCGCCGAACGCGACCTCCGCCTGCGCGCACAGCAAGGCGGACAGGTGCGGATGCAGCTGCGCCAGAGCCTGCTGCCCGGTGTGCACCACGGACTGATCGAACGCGACGAGTTGCCCGCGGGCACGCCCTTTCCTCAGGCCATGGGATGCATCGAGCCCGGCGTTGCGCCGCAAATGATGGACGACCTGCTGCAGCCCGGCTTTCTGCTGGTGCTGCGCCGTGCGCCCGATCCGGCGGAGCTTCGGGAGTTGAAGACATCGGCGGCGAGCCTCGGCGCGCAGCTGCTGTGCATCGATGCCGCGACGACGGCGCCCGGCGTGGTGAAGCTGGCCGAAGCCGACGGAATTCTGGCCGCATGGTTCGAACGCCATGGATGCGAGGCCGCACTGGTGAGGCCGGATCACCTGGTCTATGGCGTGGCATGCAGCGTCGAGGACGCCGGGGTCCTTATGCAACGAGCTTCCCGGGACATCGGCATCCAGCCTCCAATTCGAGCGAATCCGAAAACTCCCACTGCCCGGAGCGCAACATGAGCGAAGCCACCTCTTCCCCGTCCCGCGACACTGAACACCTGTTGCTCGATCTCGAAGCACAGCGATGCAACGCCATGAAGCGCGCAGACTTCGCGCGCCTGCGCGAGATTCTTCATCCAGACCTTGTTCACGTTCACGCCAAGGGCCAGACCGACAGCTACGAGAGCTACTTCCGCTCGGGCGGCACACATGTCGACTACAGGCAGATCGACCGCTCGGAACTGAAGGTCCAGGTACTGGGCAGCACAGCCCTCATGACGGGTCGGCAGTTGCTTGTGGCCGTGCGCAAGGACGGCAGCGGCACCGTGCGCATCGACTCGCGCGTGATGCAGGTCTGGGCCCAGGAGGGTGATCGCTGGCGGCAGTTGGCGTTTCAGACGACGCCGCTGGAGATGAGCATCTCGTGATTGACGAGGGCCCGATCAACCGGCATCAATACTTCGAGAGGCGTGCGCCGAGAGAGTAGCTGGGCTGTTTCCACTTCGGCCGCTGGCTGACGAGAACCGGGTCTTCAAGATCTGCGCAGCAGGCTCAGCATCAAACCGGCGCGTAGGCGCCTGTGCCTCCAGGCCAGGGCGTAAGCACCTCATAGCCTTCGGAAGTTACAGCCACCATGTGTTCCCACTGGGCGGACAGAGACCGGTCCTTTGTCACGACTGTCCATCCGTCGGGCAACTGTCTGGTTTCGCGCTTGCCCGCGTTGAGCATCGGTTCGATGGTGAAAACCATCCCCGGCTCCAGCCTGAGCCCTCCCCCGCGCTGCCCATAGTGCAGCACCTGCGGCTCATCGTGGTAGATCTGGCCGATGCCGTGCCCGCAGTATTCGCGCACCACGCTGAATTGCTCCCGGTGGGCAACCGACTGGATGGCATGTCCAACATCGCCCAGAGTCGCTCCGGGCTTGACCTGCCGGATTCCGGCCAGCATTGCTTCGTACGTCGTCTCCACAAGGCGCCGAGCCAACACACTGGGAGCTCCGACGAAGTACATGCGACTTGTGTCGCCAAACCAGCCGTCCTTGATGACGGCGACATCGATGTTGACGATGTCGCCCTTCTTCAGAATCTTGTCGGCCGAGGGGATGCCGTGGCAAACCACCTGGTTGACGGAAGTGAGAACGGTCTTCGGATACCCCTGATACCCCACGTTCGCTGGAATGGCGCCCTGGACATTCACGATGTGGTCGTGGCAGATCCGGTCGAGCGTCTCCGTGCTCACCCCCGGCACGACGTAGGGCTCGATCATGGCTAGAACCTCTGCGGCGAGCCTGCCGGCACGCCGCGACATTTCGAGCTCCTCGGCGGACTTGATGGGAACACCGTGAGCCATCAGTGTTTTCCGCTCGAGGACGCGCGGGGCTTGCCGGGTTGAGTCGTGACAGCCGCGGCGATGTCCAGCCCCCCCGCGAGTTCAGCCTGTATCAACAGTTGGCAGACTTCCCGGTAGTCCAGCTCCGGGTGCATCTCGGTCAGCATGCCGACCCGCATCCAGTGCTCTGCCTGTGCATTGATGGACCTGCTGAGAGCGTTCCCCGCCACTCGCAGGTTCTCGTGCATCAAGTCCGAAATTTTTACGATGCCCATCGGCGACCCCTATATGAAACGTATATGAATTATATACGTCTCGTATGGCCCTGCTTGTATGGCCATGCACTTGATCGAGCACAGCACCACCCAGCGCCGGCATCTCGAGCAGACGTATGAATGGAGCGATACCTGAACTCTTAAACTCTCCCGGCTCGCCAAACAGACAACAACCGAGGAGAGAGAACTTGCGTATTCAAACCGCCCGCCTGACGGCCGGCGTGCTGCTCGCGTGCGCCGCTTTCGTGGCGCACAACACCGCTCACGCCGCATCGCCAACCACCCCGTCCACCACTGCCCCCGCTTCGACCGCCAGTTCACTGGAAGCCGAACAGGACGCCGCATTCAAGGCCGCCAAGGCCGTGCAGAAAGCCGGCCCCGCCGACATCGTGCTGCGCGACCAGGCCCACCTGCAGCTGCCTGCCGGCTACGTGTGGGTGCCGACGCCCGCGGCCGCGCAGTTGATGCGCAGCATGGGCAACCGCACCGACGACACCTTTGTCGGCGTAGTCTTCCCCGCCGACGACGCCGACTGGATGGCCGTCGTGAAGTTCGTCAAGGAGGGCTACATCAAGGACGACGACGCGAAGGACTGGAACGCCGACGACCTGCTCAAGAGCCTGAAGGAGGGCACCGAGGCCGCCAACGAGGAGCGCGCCAAGCGCGGCATTCCCGCCATCGAGGTCACGGGCTGGGCGCAGAAGCCGCAGTACGAGGCTGCGTCGCACCGCCTCGTGTGGTCGGCCCTGTCCCAGCGCAAGGGCAGCACCGACGGCAACCAGGGCGTCAACTACAACACCTACGCGCTGGGCCGCGAGGGCTACCTGAGCCTGAACCTCATCACCAACGCGAAGGACCTCGACAAGTACAAGCCCGACGCGAGCAAGCTGCTCGGCGCGATCCAGTACGACGACGGCAAGAAGTACGCAGACTTCAACTCCTCGACCGACAAGGTCGCCGCCTATGGCCTGGCCGCACTGGTGGCAGGCGTGGCAGTGAAGAAGCTGGGCCTCTTCGCCATCGCCCTGGCCTTCCTGGCCAAATTCGCCAAGCTGGCCGTGGTGGCGGGCGGCGCGGCGCTCTGGGGCATCGCGAAGCTGTTCAAGCGCAACAGCAACTAGCAAGCAGCAGCCCCGTGCGGACGAGCCTCCGCACGAGGCGCTGCACGCCGCACCGGAACAGCACGCGAACCGGGCGATTCAATGTGCGAAAAATCAGAACAATGCTGACGGAATATTGATCCACAGCGATTGGTTCCCAGGGCTAATCTCGCAACGATCCGACCAACACAGGATCGTTCATGTCCCCCCACCTGAAACTCGCCTTCGCCCGCCCTGCCCGCTTTGCCGCACGGGCCGCGGCCGCGCTCGCCGCCCTGGTCCTCCTGCTGTCTGCCACCGTGGCGCAGGCCCAGAACAAGCCGCTGAAGCCCGTGACCATCGCGCTGGGCACGCAGGTCGTCAACGTCACCTACCCCTGGCTGACGCTGCCCATCGCGCTGGGCTACTGGAAGGACGAGGGCTACGACGTGAAGATCGTCACCACCGGAGGCTCGCTGCAGGGCATCCAGCAGATGGTGGCCGGCGGCGTCGATTTCGCGCAGATCAACTCCACCGGGCTGATCCAGGCCAACACCGAGAACAACGTCGCCGTGCGCGGGCTCATGGGCACGGGCGTGATCGACTGGGGCGTGGGCGTGCCGCAGGACAGCCCCGTGAAGACGGTGGCGGACCTCAAGGGCAAGAAAATCGGCATCTTCAGCCTGGGCACGGGTGGCATGCCGCTGCTCAAGGGCTACCTGCGCGCCAACGGCGTCAACCCCGACACCGACGTGCAGATCATTGCCACCGGTGCCGGCGCGCCGGCGCTGGAGGCGATGCGCGCTGGCCGCGTGCAGGCGCTGATGTTCTGGGGCTCCGCGCTCACCGGCTTCCAGAACGCGGGCGCGAACATGCGCATATTGTTCGATCCGACGTGGCGCTCGCTGCCCGACTTCACCTTCGCCACGATGCAGAAGACCATCGACGCCGACCCGGCCATGGTCGAGGCCATCGCGCGCGGCGCGGCCAAGGCGACGCTGTTCGCACAGACCGATCCCGAGTGCGCCCGCCAGATCCACTGGAAGCACTTTCCCGGCGCCAAGCCCACGGGTGCTGACGAGGCCACGCTCGCCAAGTGGGACCTTGCGCTCCTACGGACGCAGCTCGAGACGATGGCCGACGCACAGACCATGAACGGTGGCAAGCTGATCGGCTCGATGAGCCCGGCCGCCTACGGCCGAATGCAGGACGCGATGCTCAAGGACGGCCTGATCAAGCGCACGCTGCCGCCCGAGTCGATGCTCTACCTGAAACCCGGCTTCGTCGAGGCCATCAACCGCTTCGACCGCAACGCCGTCATCGAGGCCGCCAAGGCCTGCAAGGGGCTGTGACATGACGCCCGAACAATTCGTCGCGGGCCTGCCCAAGGCCGAACTGCACATGCACATCGAAGGCTCGATCGAGCCCGAGCTTTTCCTGCGGCTGGCCCGGCGCAACGGCGTGGACATCCGCTGGCAGACGGAAGAAGAGCTGCGCGCCGCCTACCGCTTCACCGACCTGCAGGACTTTCTGAACCTGTACTACGACGGCTGCCGTGTGCTCGTCCAGCCGCAGGACTTCCACGACGTGACGCGCGACTACCTGCGCCGCGCGCATGCCGATCGCGTGCTGCATGCGGAAATGTTCCTGGGCGTGCAAGGCCACACCAGCCGCGCAGTGCCGCTGGCCGTGGTGATGGAAGGCGTGCTCGGCGCCATGGAAGCCGCGCAGGCCGAACACGGCATCAGCTCGGGCCTGATCGTCGTCGTGCAGCGCCACCGCAGCGAAGACGAGGCGCTCGCCCTTCTTGACGACCTGCGCCCCTGGTACGACCGGCTGCTGGGCTTCGGCCTTGGCGGTGCGGAGCTGGGCAACCCGCCCTCGAAGTTCGCCGAGTTCTTCCGCCGCTGCCGCGAACGCGGCTTCAAGGTGGTGGCGCACGCGGGCGAGGAAGGCCCGGCCGCCTATGTGCGCGAAGCGGTCGAACTGCTGCAGGTGCAGCGCCTGGACCATGGCAACGCCTGTCTCGACGACCCTGCGCTCGTCGCGCAACTCGCGCAGCAGCGCATTCCGCTCACGGTGTGCCCGCTGTCCAACCTCAAGCTGCAGCTGGTGCCTTCGATGGCCGCGCACCCGCTGCGCAGGCTCATGGACGCAGGCCTGTGCGTGACCGTCAACTCGGACGACCCCTCCTACTTCGGCGGCTACGTCAACGACAACTACCTTGCGTGCCAACAGGCGCTCGGCCTCGGGCGCGACGACATGGTGAGCCTGGCGCGCAACAGCTTCGAGGCTGCCTTCATCACGCCGCTGCAACGCAGCGCCGCGCTTCGCGCCATCGATGCATGGGTGGCCCACGGCGCGGAGCAGGCACCGGCATGAACGCAATCGTTCAATTTCCGCCGAGACGGACGACGCTGCAGGAGGCATCGGGCGCCGTACCGGCGTTCCGCTTCGAAGGCCTGCACAAGACCTTCCGATCTAAGGATGGCGCGGATGTGGTCGCGCTGCATGACGTGAGCTTCAGCGTCGAACGCGGCGAGTTCGTCACCGTGGTCGGCCCGAGCGGCTGCGGCAAGAGCACCTTGCTGCGCATCCTGGCCGGCCTCGAGCGCGCGAGCCGCGGTACGGTCGAGCTCGGCGGGCGGCGCCACACCGGGCCGAGCCGCGATGTGGGCGTGGTGTTCCAGGCGCCCGTGCTTCTGCCGTGGCGCAACATCCTTGACAACGTGCTGGTGCCCGCGCAGATCCAGGGACGCGACCCCAAGGTCGCGCGCGAACGCGCCCTCCACTACCTGCATCTGGTGGGGCTGGCCGGCTTCGAG
Organism: Variovorax sp. GW821-FHT09D05; assembly: GCF_059416325.1. Lineage (NCBI taxonomy): Bacteria > Pseudomonadati > Pseudomonadota > Betaproteobacteria > Burkholderiales > Comamonadaceae > Variovorax > Variovorax sp. GW821-FHT09D05. Next base: position 79,766 of record NZ_JBWKOZ010000006.1, read on the forward strand.
ACCAAGTACCCCGGCGAACTCTCCGGCGGCATGCAGCAGCGCGTGGGCATTGCGCGGGCGCTGGTCAACGACCCGATGCTGCTGCTGATGGACGAGCCCTTCGGCGCGCTCGATGCCATGACGCGCGAGACCATGAACGTCGAGCTGCTGAAGCTGCGCGAACGCACCGGCGCCACGATCATGCTCGTGACACACAGCATTCCGGAAGCCGTGTTCCTCGGCGACCGCGTGATCGTCATGTCGCCGCGGCCCGGGCGCGTCACGAAGGTCATCGACGTCGACCTGCCAGCCGCCCGCACGCTGGAGCTCATCAACACCGAAAGATTCGGCAGCCATGTCCGCGACATCCGGACCAACCTGAACGCCAGTGGAGGGCTCGACGGATGAGCACCGCGAACACCGAAAACATCGACTTCGAGCCGCCCGCGCCGTGGCTCACCCCCGCACGGCGCAAGGCGCTGATCGTGGCCGTCTTCGTGGCCGTGATTGCCGCATGGCAGCTCGTGGTGAGCGCGCTGGGCATCTCGCACCTGATCTTCCCGGGGCCTGCGGGCGTGGCCCGCTCCATCTATGACGTCTTCCAGTCGGGCGAGGTGTGGCCGCACCTGTGGGTGACGCTCTACGAGATTCTTGCGGGCTTCGCGCTCGGCGCGTTCGCGGGTTTCCTGCTCGGCGCGCTGATCGGCCAGAGCGCGCTGCTCGAACTGGTGCTCTACCCGTACGTCGTCGCGTTCCAGACCGTGCCCAAGGTGGCCGTGGCGCCGCTGTTCGTGCTGTGGTTCGGCTTCGACACAACGTCGAAGGTCGTGATCACCGCGACCATCGTGTTCTTTCCGGTGCTCGCCAACACGATCGTGGGGCTTCGCTCGGCGCCCAGGGATCAGATCGACCTGATGCGCGCATTCACGGCGTCTTCCTGGCATGTGTTCCGCATGGTCCGGCTGCCGCACGCGCTGCCTTATGTGTTCGCCGGGCTGGACATCGGCATCGTGCTGGCCGTGATCGGCGCGATCGTGGGCGAGTTCGTTGGCGCCCAGGCCGGGCTGGGCTATCTCATCCTGCAGCGCAACTTCTCGATGGACGCGGCGGGCATGTTCGCGATCCTCATCGTTCTCTCGGCCATCGGCATCGTGCTGCACGGCCTGATGAAGGCGATTGCGCGGCGCGTGGTGTTCTGGGCGGACGCGTTCACCGACCTGTCTCGCGGCACATGAAGCAACAACACAACCCCTACAAAGGAGCAACGCAATGATCCAAGACGAACAGAAGCTCGAGGCACCCCGCAGGGCCTCCGCGCAGGAAATGCCGATTCTCGACCTGGGCCCGTGGCTGGCCGGCGGCCCGATCGGGCCGGTGGTCGATCAGTTCAAGGCCGCATGCACCAACACCGGTTTCTTCTATGTCAGGAACCACGGGGTGCCGCAGGCCATGATCGACACCGTGTTCGACGCCACCCGCCGCTACATGTCGCTGCCGATGGAGGAGCGACTGAAAGACCGCATCGACGAGCGCTTCCGGCGCGGCTTCATGCCCATGGGCGTCACGCAGCATCCAGGCCACAAGCCGGACCTGAAGGAGAGCTACGAACTCGGCATGGACCTGCCGCTGACGGACCCCGACGTTGCGAACGGGCGGCCGCTGCACGGCCCCAATCGCTGGCCTGCGGACAAGCCCTGGCTCGAGCCCGCGGCCATGGCGTACTTCAACGCCACCATCGAGCTCGGCCGCAACCTGCTGAAGATCTTCGCCTCGGCCGTCGGCAAGGATGAAGGCTTCTTCCTGCAGTACGCCACCAAGCCGATGGTGCAGTCGCGACTCTTTCACTACCCGCCGCAGGAGTCGTTCACCAACCTGGAACTCGGCGCCGCCGCGCACACCGACTACGGCATGCTGACCGTGCTGGCGCAAGACCCTATCGGCGGCCTCGAACTGTGCACACGCGGTGGGGAATGGGTGGCCGCGCCCTACGTTGAAGGAACGCTGGTCATCAACCTGGGCGACCTGGTGAAGGTGTGGACCAACGACGTCTACGTGTCCAACAGGCACCGCGTCGCGAACCGCACGGGCAAGGAGCGCTACTCGATCCCCACATTCTTCAACCTCGACTACGACACGCCTGTGGCTTGCCTGCCCGAGTTCGCGCCCGGCGAAGGCGAGCCCAGCCATGCGCCCATCAAGTCGGGCGACTACCTGGTGCGACGGTTCGCGGCCGTGCAGAAGTACAAGACGCCTGCGGAGTTGGCCGCGGGGTAAGGCTTCAGGGCCTCGCGGCGGGGCGGCCCTGTTCGGCACGCTGCTCCGCCTCTTCCAGCGCAACCGTGAGTTCCGAGAGAAATGCAGCCACCGGTATCGGCAGGCTGCGGCCCTTGTGCACGCACAGCGCCAGGCGCTGCGGCCTGGCGCGCGGGTCTTTCAACGGCACATAGGAGCCAGCCCTGGGACGCCCGAACGGGTCTTCCAGCGGCGTGGTCGTGAACGTGAGGCACATGCCCTCTGCCGCCACGTTGCGCATGAGCTCGTAAGAGTTGGTCTCCAGCGCAATGCGCGGCCGGATCTTCGCCTTCGCGAGCATCTCGTCGTACTGCTGCTTGGCCCACAGCGACGAATCGAGCGACGACAGGCTGTACTCGGCGCAATCCGAAAGCCGCAGCGACTTGTAGCCCTCGAGCGGATGCCCGGTGGGCACCAGCACATAGAGCGGCAGCAACCGCGTATAGACCATCGAAAGATCCTGGAATGCGATGTCGCCGAAGGTGAAGCAGGCGTCGAGGTCGTCTTCGAGCAGCATCTCCGCCAGCGTGGGACTGCCGCTGACCTTCACGCTGAACGAGATGCCCGGATAGCGCTTGGCAAAGCCGGAGAAGAACTGCGGCATGAAGTCGCGCGTCAACGATTCGGGCATGCCGAAATTGACGTGGCCCCGCTTGAGGCCCTGCAGCGCCTCGATCTCGGAATGCAGCCGGCCGGACTCCTTGACGACGTTCTTGTGATAGCGCATCAAGATCTCGCCGGCCGCCGTGAGCTTGACCTTGCCGCGCCCCTGGCGCCGCTCCAGCAAGGGTGCGCCCAACGAGTCCTCGAGCATGGCGAGTTGCCTGCTGATGGCGGATGCCGCGACGTACAGGTTCTCGGAAGCCGCCCTGATCGAACCGGTGCGAACGACTTCGGCGAAGTACCGAAGCGAGGTCGTGGAGACAAGACTCAAGAAGAAACTCCGTGGGCTGGGCGCAAAGCAAAAGCGCCGCGGAGATTCTTGCACGCATCCCATCCGCATGGCGCGGCGAATGCGATGCAGACGTCGTGCCTCAGCGACCGGTGAAGCGCGGCGCGCGCTTGGCTACGAACGCCGCCACGCCCTCGCGCGCATCGGCGCTGCCGGCACGTTCGCGCAGCAGCTTCTGCTCCAGCGCCAGATGCTCATCGAAAGGCCGGCCCGGCACACCGGCGCACAGGGTCTTGATGGCCGCGAACGATCCGCTCGCGCCATGGGCGAGCCGCGTGACGAGTGCTTCGGCGGCGGCTGCGAGTTCAACATCCGCGTAGAGCGCATCGACGGCGCCCCACGCCAGGCAGCGCTGGCTGTCGACGGCATCGCTCAGCATCAGCAATTGCTGCGCACGCACCGGCCCCACGCGGCGCGCGAGGAAGTACGAGGCGCCCGCATCCGGCGACAGCCCGATGGCCGCGTAGCCCGTGCGCAGCTTCATCGATTCGGCGGCGAGCACGAAGTCGCCGCACAGCGCGAGCCCCACGCCGGCGCCGCCCACCGCTCCGTTCACCGCCACGACCAGCGGCGCCGGGTTGTTCGACAGGCGCAGCAATGCCGGATGCAGGCTGTCCAGCATCTCGCTCACCAGCTCGGGCAACGCTTCGCCGGCTGCCACGAATTCATCGATGGCGCCGCCGGCGCAGAACACCCGGCCCTCGCCGGTCAGCAGGATGACGCGCGGCTTCTGCGCCAGCACTTCGTCGATGGCCCGCACCAGCGCGCGCCCGTTCGCCAAGCCAAGGGCATTCGCGCGTTCGGGCCGCTTCAGCACGATGCGGCCGATGCCCTCCTCCACGCCCCAGGCAATACCTTCGCTGATGTTCATGCTCAGACCCCCGTGAGCCCGCCGGTGCACATCAGCGTCTGCCCGCTCACGTAGTCGGATTCGGGCGCGCACAGCAGGTACACCGCGCCTGCGGCTTCTTCAGGCGTGCCGCCGCGTCCCAGCGGAATGGACTGCTCCATCATCGCCAGCAGCCCCGGGTTGATGCCCACCTTGATCTCGCGGCCCTCGATGTTCGCAGTGGTGGCTTCGGCGGTGCTCGCGGTCAGCCGCGTCTGGATGAAGCCGAAGGCCACGCAGTTTACGGTGACGTTCATGCGGCCCCACTCCTTGGCCAGTGTCTGCGTCATGCCGACGATGCCGGCCTTGGCCGCCGAGTAGTTGGCCTGCCCCGCGTTGCCGAACAGCCCCGCCACCGACGAGATGTTGACCACCTTGCGCACAACGCGCTGGCCCGCCTCGGTCTCGGACTTCGACAGCGCGCGGATCACCGGCTGCGCCGCGCGCAGGATGCGGAACGGTGCCGTGAGGTGCACGTCGATCATGGCGTACCACTGCTCGTCGGTCATCTTCTGCACCACGCTGTCCCAGGTGTAGCCGGCGTTGTTGACGATGATGTCGAGACCCTTGAATTCGTTCACCGCCGTGCCGACGAAGCGCTCGGCAAAGTCCGGTGCGGCCACGCTGCCGACGCAGGCCACCGCTTCTCCGCCGGCAGCACGGATGGCCTGTACGGTCTCTTCAGCCGGCCCGGCATCGAGGTCGTTGACGACGATGCGCGCACCTTCGGATACGAGCTTGAGCGCGATGGCCCGGCCGATGCCGCGACCCGAACCTGTGATGAGGGCGACCTTGCCGCCGAGCTTGAGTGTCATGTCTCTATTCTTTCTTCGGTTGATCTCAGCGCAGCGCGACGAGCGCCTCGCCCGCAATGCGCGTCTGCCCATACTGGTTGGCGCTGAGCACCTCGACGCGCACGCAGCGCTCGCCGTTGTGCTCGAGCTTCTCGACCACGCGCCCGCTGCACCGCACCGCATGCCCCAGGTGCGTGATGCCCTGGAAGCGCACGTCGAAACGGCGCAGTTGCGATTGCGGCGCCCACTGCGTGATCAGCCGGCCGAGCCAGGCCATTCCCAGCATGCCCTGCGCGAACACGTCGGGCATGCCGGCCTTGCGCGCGAAATCGGTGTCGATGTGAATGGGGTTGTGGTCCCCCGAGGCGCCGGCGAACAGCGCGAGCGTGGTGCGGTTCACAGGCGGCAGCTGCAGCGAGGGCAGCTCGTCGCCGATGTTCACGGCGTCGTAGTTCAAGGCATTCATCGGTGCGGGTTCCTTCCTTCAGTGGCGGCAGACGATCACCGTGCGCAGCTCGGCCACCAGTTCGTCGCGCTGGTTGGTGGCGCGCGATGTCTTGATGACGAATTCGAGCGCACCGTTCTTCTTGTCGTAGATGTCGGTGATGGTGGAGCGCACCGTCACCGTGTCGCCCACGCAGGCCGGCCGGTGGTAGCTGAAGCCCTGCTCGCCGTGCAGCAGCTTCGACAGCGGAATCTGCAGGTCGGCCAGCAACCGGTCGGACGCACCCGAGTCGAGCTCGGCCGCGAACAGGAAGGTCGGCGGTGCGGGCAGGTCGGGGTAGCCGGCATCGCGCGCGGCGGCGGCATCGGTGTAGACGGGGTCGGTCTCGCCGATGGCCTTGGCGAAGAATTGCAGGCGGCTGCGCTCGATGGGCAGCACCGAAGACGGCAGCTCGTGGCCGATCCATTTCTTGTCGATCATCGGGTGGCCTTTCTCAGACGCGCTCGTAGAGCGTCACCACGCAGGCGCCGCCCAGCCCGAGGTTGTGCTGCAGTGCCATCCGCGCACCCTCGACCTGCCGTTTGTCGGCTGTGCCCCGAAGCTGCTGGACCAGCTCCGTGCATTGCGCCAGCCCCGTGGCCCCGAGCGGATGCCCCTTCGACAGCAGCCCGCCCGACGGATTGGTCACCACCTTGCCGCCATAGGTGTTGTCGCCATCGACCACGAACTTCTCGGCGCCGCCCACCGGGCACAGGCCCAGCGCCTCGTAGCTGATGAGTTCGTTGTGCGCGAAGCAGTCGTGCAGCTCGACCACGTCCACGTCTTGCGGGCCGACGCCGGCCGCGTCGTACACCTTCTGCGCGGCCTCCTGCGCCATGCTGAAGCCGACCACCTCGCGCATGTCGCGGCTCTCGAAGGTGATGGGCCGGTCGGTGGTCATGGCCTGCGCCTTGATACGCACGCTGCGGTCCAACCCGTGGCGTTCGGCAAAGCGGGCCGAGCACACGACGGCCGCGGCTGCGCCGCAGGTGGGCGGGCAGGCCATCAGCCGCGTCATCACGCCGGGCCACATGACGGGCGCGGCCATCACTTCATCTTCGGTGACGACGGTGCGGAACAGCGCCACCGGGTTGTTCGACGCATGGCGGCTGGCCTTGGCGCGGATCTTCGCGAAGGTCGACATCTGCGTGCCGTACTGCTGCATGTGCGCGAGCCCTGCACCGCCGAAGTAGCGCAGCGCGAGCGGCACCTGCTCGTTGCCGACCAGCTCATCTGTGATGCTTTCGAAATGGTCGAAGGGGCTGGGCCGGTCGTTGAACACCGCGCCGAGCGCGCCAGGGCTCATGTGCTCGAAGCCGAGCGCCAGCACGCAGTCGGCGGCGCCGCTGGCCACGGCCTGGCGCGCGAGGAACAGCGCGGTCGAGCCGGTGGAGCAGTTGTTGTTGACGTTGACGACCGGAATGCCCGTCATGCCCACTTCATACAGCGCGCGCTGGCCGGCGGTGGAGTCGCCGTACACGTAGCCCACGTAGGCCTGCTGCACCAGCTCGTAGCCGATGCCGGCGTCTTTCAGCGCCGCATTCGTGGCATGGGCGGCCATCTGCGGATAGGGCTGGTTCGCGCCCGGCTTGGTGAACGGGATCATGCCGACCCCGACGACATAGACGTCTTGACTCATGAGAGGCTCCTTGGAGGTTCGAATAAGAAAACAGACAGGCTCAGGCTACGCCTCGCTGGCGGTCTTGCCAAAAGGGTTCGCGCAGCTTCGTCTTCAGCACCTTGCCGGCGCCCGACAGCGGCAGCGCGTCGAGGATGGCCACGCTGCGCGGGCACTTGTAGTTGGCAATCAGCGTCTTGCAGTGCGCGATCAGCTCCTCTGTCTTGATTGCCTGCCCCGGCTTGAGCACCAGCGCGGCATGCACCGCCTCGCCCCACTCCTCGCTCGGAATGCCGATGACAGCGCAGGCTGCCACCGCGGGATGCTGGTTGATGGCGTTCTCTACCTCGGCCGAATAGACGTTCTCGCCGCCGCTGATGATCATGTCCTTCAGCCGGTCGACCACGAAGATGAAGCCGTCGTCGTCCATGTAGGCGCCGTCGCCGGTGTGCATCCAGCCGTCGCGCAGCGCAGCCGCCGTCTGCTCGGGCTTGTTCCAGTAGCCCTGCATCACGTTGGGGCCGCGCACGGCCACTTCGCCGACGGTGCCGCGCGGCACCTCCTTGTCGTCGGCATCGACCACGCGCACTTCCATGCACACGGCGGCGCGGCCCGCCGAGCGCAGCTTGCCGTGCTTGCGGCCTTCGGCCGTGTGGAAGTACGCGGGGTTGAGCGTGGCGATGGGCGACAGCTCGGTCATGCCATAGGCCTGCACGAACCCGACACCCGGAAAGGCCTCCATCGCGCGGTTCAGCACGGCTTCGGAGATTGGCGAGGCACCGTAGGTGATGTTCTTCAGGCTGCTCAGGTCGCGCGGCTCCCGCATGGCGGGGTGGTCCACCAGCATCTGGATCATGGTGGGTACCAGCAGCAGGCTGGTGACGTGGTCGCGCTCGATGGCGTTGAGCACGCCCTCGGGCGTGAACATCGGAATGATCGCGTGCGTGTTGCCCGCAAACCAGTGCGGCGTGGCCAGGCCCATGTCGGCCAGGTGGAACATCGGCGCGGCATGCAGGTAGCAGCCGCCGGCCGGGGCCAGCCCTTCTGCCTGCGCCGCGAGCGCCGAGCTGCAGATGTTGGTGTGGCTCAGCATCACGCCCTTGGGGAAACCGGTGGTACCGCCGGTGTAGAAGATGCCGGCCAGGTCTTCGCCGCGGCGCACGGCATCAGGCACCGGCTGGGCGGCGTCGATCAGGCCTTCATAGCTGTGCATGCCGGGCGGCACCGGGCCGTCTCCGCAGTAGACGACTTCGCGCAGGCTCTTCGATTGGCCGCGCATCTGCTCGACCACCGGCCGGAAGGTCTCGTCGACCAGCAGGATGCTGGAGCCCGAGTCTTCCAGCGAGTAAAGAATCTCGGCAGCCGACCAGCGGATGTTGCAGGGGTTGAGCACCCCGCCGCCCCAGGGTACGGCCATCTGGTACTCGAGATAGCGGTCGGAGTTGAGCGACAGCATGGCAACGCGGTCGCCCGCCTGCATGCCCAGCCGCTGCAGCGCACCGGCCAGGCGTGCGACCCGTTCGGCAAAGTCGCGGAAGCTCCGTGCACGGCCGGCAAAGCGCACGGCGATGGCATCGGGGCGCTGCTGCACGGCCCGGTGAAGGCCCTGGGTGAGGTACATGGGTTTGTCTCCGTCTCGTTCTTGTGTAGCCGCATGGTAGAAATCCGGCGGCTGCCCGGCGATTGCACTTCGCTTCGATCGCATGGCAGAAAACGTCAATCGACAGGACTCATGCTGCAACCGCCCGTCACCATTCCGATCGCCTTCGTCCACGGCATGCTGTCGGGCATTCGTGCGCGCGGCGGCGAAGCGCCGATCGATATCGACATGGCACTGGAAGACGCGGGCATCGCCCCCGCCCTGCTCGACGAGACCGGCGCGCGCATCACGGCCGAGCAGTACGTGGCGCTGTTCGCACTGCTGATGGACCGGATGGACGACGAGGCACTGGGCTTTCTCACCCGGCGCCTGCGCCGCGGCAGCTTTGCGCTGATGACGCGCTCCACGCTGGGCGCGCGCACCTTCGAGGTGGCACTGCGCCGCGTGGCCCACACCTTCAGCCTGCTGCAGGACGACCTGTCGCTGGTGCTGCTGCACGAAGGCCCGCTCGCGGGCTTCGGCGTAAGGCTGAACATCCAGCCCGCCACGCACCAGAACTTTCTGCACGAGCTGATGCTGCGGGTGTACTGGCGGCTCTTCGCATGGCTGCACGGCGGCCGGCTGGTGGCGCGCCGCTTCGACTTCGGATTCGAGCTGCCGCCCTATGCGGACGGCTACGCCAAGGTGTTCCCGGGGCCGCTGCAGTTCGGCCAGCCACTGTCGGCCGTGTGGTTCGACGCCAGCGCGCTCGACACGCCGGTGCACCGCGACGCACAGGAGATGCAGGTTTTTCTGGCGGCCGCGCCAGCCAACGTGATCCTGCCGCGGCTGGCCGAGCAGGCCGTGAGTGCGCGGGTGCGTGCGGTGCTGCAGCAGCACCGCCCGGCATGGGCCGACCTGGCGACCACGGCGAGCGTGCTGCACATGTCGGTCAGCACGCTGCAGCGGCACCTGGCGACCGAGGGCACCTCGTTCCAGGCGCTGAAAGACCAGTTGCGGCGCGACCTCGCCATCGTGCGGCTCAACACCAGCACCGTGCCGCTCGCGGTGCTGGCGGAGGAGCTGGGCTTTGCCGACAGCGCGGCGTTTCAGCGAGCCTTCAAGGCATGGACGGGAGGCGCGCCGGGGTCGTACCGGCGGCGCGCGCCAGCGGATTGAGTTTTCAGGACTTTCCGAAATTACAGCCATCCGCGCGACAATCCGGCGCATGGCAACCTCCTCCGATCTCCCTCCCCTCAACCGCCAGTTCGTCGCCCATTTCGGCGAGATGGGCAGCAAGTGGGGCATCAACCGCACCGTCGGGCAGATCTACGCGCTGATCTTTTTGTCGGAGCGCGCGCTCAACGCCGACGAGATCGCCGAGCTGCTCGAGTTCTCGCGCTCGAACGTCAGCATGGGCCTGAAGGAGCTGCAGGCCTGGCGGCTGGTGCACCTGCGGCATCACCCGGGCGACCGGCGCGAATACTTCGAGGCGCCTTCGGACGTGTGGGAAATCTTTCGCGTGCTGGCCGAGGAGCGCCGCCGCCGCGAGATCGAGCCCACGCTCTCGATGCTGCGCAACGCCCTGCTCGAATCGCCCACGAGCGACGCCGAGCGCCACGCGCAGGATCGCATGCGCGAAATGCACGATCTGATCGACCGGCTGATGAAGTGGTTCGACGACGTGCAGCGGCTCGCGCCCGAGACCGCCATGAAGCTCATGGGCATGGGCGCGACCGTGACGAAGGTGCTGACGCTCAAGGACCGCATCACCGGCGGCGCAGCGTCGAAGAAGAAGGCGGCCGAATAGGCCTGGAGCCTCTAGAGCCGCTCCTGCCCCGCCGGCGGCTCGGGCGTTCCGAGCTTGGCCTTGCGCACGGCCTCGTCGTCCATGAGTTCGTACCACATCGCATTGAGTACGGCGAAAGCGGCTGCCAGCGGCAGGCCGAGGATCCAGGCGAAGTACCACATCTTTTTTCTCCTCTGTTCGTTCAGTAGGCGTGGCCGCTCTCGTCGCGGATGGCCTGCTCGTCGACCTTGCCCCACAGCACGTGATAGACCCAGCTGGTGTAGGCCACGATCAGCGGAATGAAGAAGGCCGTGACCACCAGCATGATGAACAGCGTGAGGTGGCTCGACGACGAGTCCCACACCGTGAGGCTGGCGCGCGGATCGATCGACGACGGCAGGATGAACGGGAACATCGACGCTCCCACGCTGAGGATGATGCCGGCGATGCCGAGCGCCGCGGTCAGCAGCGCGAGCACCGGGCGGCGCAGCGCGAGCCCGAGCAAAGCACCCAGCGCGCCGACGAAGCCGGCCGCCGGTGCAGCGAGCGTCCACGAGTGCGCCGCGTAGTTGACGGTCCATGCGCCGGCGTGCAGCTCGACTGTCTTCAGCATCGGGTTCGACGGCCCCACCGCATCGACCACGCTGCTGATGCGGTAGCCGCCGATGCTCGTTGCCAGCAGCACACCGGCCAGTGCGTACAGCGCGATGGTGAGCACGGCGGCGACCATGCCGTAGGTGCGTGCACGCTCGGCCACCGGCCCGGCCGTCTTCAGCAGCAGCCATGCCGCGCCGTGCATCACGAGCATTGCCACCGACACCAGACCGCACAGGATCGCGAACGGATTCAGCAGGCCGAAGAAGCTGCCGTCGTAGAAGATGTGCATGTCGGCACTGAAGCGGAACGGCACGCCCTGCAGCACGTTGCCCACGGCCACGCCGCAGATCAGCGCGGGCACGAAGCCGCTGAAGAACAGCACCCAGTCCCAGCGCGTGCGCCACTGCGGCGACTCGCGCTTGCTGCGGAACTTGAAGGCCACGGGCCGCAGGATCAGCGCCGTGAGAATCACGAACATCGCAAGGTAGAAGCCCGAGAAAGACACGGCGTACAACTGCGGCCACGCCGCGAAGATCGCGCCGCCGCCGAGGATCAGCCACACCTGGTTGCCTTCCCACACCGGGCCCACGCTGTTGATGACGACGCGGCGTTCGATGTCGTTGCGCGCGGCAAAGGGCAGCAGCATGCCGCTGCCCAGGTCGAAGCCGTCGGTCACGGCGAAGCCCACCAGCAGCACGCCGATCAGCAGCCACCAGATGATGCGCAGGGTGTCGTAGTCGAGGAGTGTGTGGAGGATCATGCTGCGCTCCCGGTGGAAGGAGAAGGAATGGCCGCGCCTGCGTGGGCCGGCGGAATGTGCGAGAGCGTGTCGCCCTCGTCCGGCGCATGCTCGGCTTCAGGCCCCTTGCGGATGGCCTTGAGCATCAGCTTCATCTCGATGATGAGCAGCGTGGTGTAGATCGCGATGAAGCCAGCGAGCGTGAGCAGCAGCGTCTTCACGCCGAGGTTCGACACAGCTACAGCCGTCGGCAGCACGCCTTCGATCACCCACGGCTGGCGGCCGAACTCAGCAACCAGCCAGCCCGACTCGATGGCGATCCACGGCAGCGGGATCGCGAACACGGCGAGCTTCAGCAGCCAGCGGTAGCTGTCGAGCTTGCGGCGCGCGGAGAGCACGAAGAAGGTGCCCGTCAGCAGGATCAGCAGCATGCCGATGCCCACCATCACGCGGAACAGCCAGAACAGCGGCGCCACCTGCGGCACGGTGTCCCATGCGGCCTTGGTGATCTGCTCGTCCGTCGCTGTGCGCGGATCGTCCACGTAGCGCTTGAGCAGCAGCGCGTAGCCCATGTTGATGCCGTTGTCCTCGAAGTCCCCGCGCACGCCCTGCGTCACCTTGCCGGTGCCGCCTGCCTCACGGATCTTCTGCAGCGCGTCGTACGCCTTGAGGCCTTCTCGGATGCGGGCTTCAGCGCGCTTCACGAGCTCGTCGATGCCGGGCATCACTGTGTTGAGCGAGCGCGTGCCGATCAGGCCCATCACCGCGGGGATGTGGATGGCGTAGTGCGTCTCGCGCGCCTCCTGGTCGGGGAAGCCGATGACGGTGAAGGCGGCAGGCGCGGGTTGCGTTTCCCACATGGCTTCGATGGCGGCCAGCTTCATCTTCTGGTGCTCGCCCGAGAGGTAACCGCTCTCGTCGCCGAGCACGGCCACCGACAGCGCGGCGGCCAGGCCGAACGAGGCCGCGACCGTCATCGAGCGCTTGGCCAGTTCGAGGTGACGGCCCTTGAGCACATACCAGGCCGACACGCCCAGCACGAACACGGCGGCGCACACGTACCCCGCCGACACGGTGTGCACGAACTTGGCCTGCGCCACCGGGTTGGTCAGCACCGCGAAGAAGTCGGTCACTTCCATGCGCATGGTCTGCGGGTTGAAGGCCGCGCCCACGGGGTTCTGCATCCAGCCGTTGGCAATGAGGATCCACAGCGCCGAGAAGTTGGAGCCGATGGCCACGGCCCATGTCGAGATCAGGTGGCCCACCTTGGAGAGCTTGTCCCAGCCGAAGAAGAACAGGCCGACGAAGGTGGCCTCCATGAAGAAGGCCATCAGCCCCTCGATGGCCAGCGGCGCGCCGAAGATGTCGCCGACGTAGTGGCTGTAGTAACTCCAGTTCATGCCGAACTGGAACTCCATCACGATGCCGGTGGCAACGCCCATCGCGAAGTTGATGCCGAACAGCACGCCCCAGAATTTCGTCATGTCGCGCCAGATCACGCGGCCGGTCATCACGTAGACCGTCTCCATGATGGCGAGGATGATCGAAAGCCCGAGCGTCAGCGGCACGAACAGGAAGTGATACAGCGCCGTGACGGCGAACTGCAGGCGCGATAGCGCGACGATGTCGAGGTCCATGGGGGTTCTTCCTTTTGGGTTGCCTGTTTTTTCTTTGTAAGTGTTCAGTCGGGGCGCAGGCTGCGCAGTGCGGCGTCGAAGGCTTCAGTGCCGCGCCGCAGGTCGGCGACGATGCAGCCCTGGCGCATGCACACGAGGCGGTCGGCGAGCGCGGCTTCGCGGCGCAGGTGAGTGGCGATCAGCAAGGTGCGTGGGCCTGCGTGTCGGGCGAGACGTTGCAGCACGTCGTGTGCGGTGGCGGCGTCGAGCGCTTCGGTGGGTTCGTCGAGCAGCCAGAGGGGCACCGGGCGCAGCAGCAGGCGGGCCAGCGCGAGGCGGCGCGACTGGCCGCCGGAGAGGCCCAGGCCGCCTTCGCCGAGTCGGGTGTCGAGGCCTGTGGCCAATGCGCGCACTTCGTCTTCGAGGCCTGCCGCGTGCAGTACGGCGTGCAGTTTGTCGTCGGTGGCGTTGGGCGCGGCGAGGCGGAGGTTGTCGCGCAGGCTGTCCTGGAAGAGTTCGGTGCGTTGGGTCAGAAGGCATGCGGGCTGTGCGCTCTTGCTGCCGGACTGCGGCGTGATTTCGCCTGCAATGGCGGCGAGCAGCGTCGACTTGCCTGCGCCGCTCGCGCCGATCAATGCGACGCGCTCGCCTGCGTTCAGGGTCAATGTCACGTCGCTCAGGACGGGTGTGCGGCTGCCATCGTGGACCACGGTGACGCGCTTCAGTTGCAATGCGAGCGTCGCATCTGGTTCGTTCGCCGTTGAGGTTGAGGCGGACTCCTCGCTCATGCGCGGTGCAAGACGCCGCACCGCCAGCCACGTGCGGCCCGCATCGAGCGCACCGCGGCGCAAGGCCGCGAAGGGCTCGGTGGCAGTGAGCGCCACCAGCAGCGCCAGTGCCGCCGCCGGCGCGCCGATGACGCCCTCGCCCACCAGCAGGCCGACGGCAAGCAGCACGCCGACGAGGGTCAGGGTGCCCGCGCTGCCATAGGCGAAACCGGCCGCCGCTTCGAGCTTGTTCAATGCCAGGTCGGCCTTTGCGAGATGCATGTCGGCGTTCATCAACGCCTGGCGCTGCGCGCCGATGCGGCCGGCCATCACCAGATCGGTCTGCCCTGCCACCAGATCGACTGCGCGTGCGCGCAGCGCCTCGATGGCATGCGCCCGCTGCACGGCCGGCCGGCGTGCTCGCCTTGCGACGACGAACGCGATGCCCCAGCCGACGGTCACGAGCCAGAGCATCAGCGCGAGGCCCATGGCGACATGCATGAAGCCGAGCACCACGCCGGCCAGCAATGCCGCACCCAGCGCTGCGGCGGCTGGCACGAGCAGGCGAAGGTAGAGCGATTCCAGCGCGTCGATGTCCGCCGTCAAACGAAACAGCAGGCGGGCCGGGCGCATCAGCAACTCGCGCGCCGCCTCGGCCTTTGCCCAGCCGCGGAACAGGCGAACGCGCAGCGCTGCGAGCACGGCGAAGGTCGCGTCGTGCGTCACAAGCCGCTCCCCATAGCGCGATGCCGTACGACCGAGTGCCAGCAGGCGAATGCCGGCGGAGGGCATGAACACGTCGAAGGTGAAGGCGGTGGCCGCGTGCAGGCCGGCCAACGCGGTCGCGGTGATGAACCAGCCCGAGAGGCCGAGTAGCGCCATTCCTGCGAGCACGGTGACTGCGGCGAGCAGGCAGCCGAGCAGAAGAGGACGTGGCTGCGCGGCGAGGAAGGGGCGCAGGACCAGGCGCAGATCGCGCCAATTCGTGGCGTGGGTTGGCGTCGCCTTCATGCGGCCTTCTCCAGCGCTTCTGCGCCGAGGTTCACCGCGCGGTCCATGCGAGCCGCCAGCACCGGGTCGTGCGTGGCGACGACGAGGGTCTTGCCGCGCGCCAGTGCCACCAGAGCGTCGGCGACGCGCTCAGCGGTTTCGGTGTCGAGGTGCGCCGTTGGTTCGTCTACCAGCAGCAGATCGGCGTGCGGATGCACCGCGATGCGCGCGAGGGCAAGTCGCACGGCTTCTCCACCAGACAGGCCATGGCCACCCTCGCCTAGCGTCACGCCGGGATGCGCCTGCGTCACGGCTTCGAGCGATGCGAAGCGCATGGCTTCGGCGACCTGTGGGGTGTCCACGCCCACGCGCCCCAATGCGACGTTGGTTTCGACCGAGCCAGCGAAGACGTGCGGCGCCTGGCCCATCCACGTCATGCGCTGGCGCAGCGCCGCCACGGTGTGGTCCGTGAGCGCCACGCCGCCGATCGAGATCTCGCCGCGCGTGGCGGGCACGAGGCCTGCGAGTATTGAGAGCAATGCAGTCTTGCCAGAGCCGCTGGGGCCCATCAGCGCAATGTGTTCACCTGCCGCGATGCGAAGCTCGTAGCCTTCGAAGACCTCTTGCTGCTCGCCGGGCCAGGAGAAATGCAGGTTGTGGATGGCGATGGTCGGCGCGCCGCCTGGCACGCCCGTCGCGGCGCGCGTCAGCGAGGCGTTCGCACCAGGCAGCGGCAGGTCGTTGCGCTGCAAGCGGTCGAGTGCCTCCAGCGCCGCTTCACCTGCAGCCCGGTCATGCCAGACCGCCGACAGCTCTCGCAGGGGCTCGAAGAACGCCGGCGCCAGCAACAGCACGAACAGCCCCTCGCCCAGGCTCAGCGTCCGGCCCCAAGCGCCGAAGCCGAGCGAGCCCAGCAGGTGAAAGCCGACGTACGCGGCCACCATCGCCACGCCCAGCGCCGAGAAAAGCTCCAGCACGGCTGACGAGAGAAACGCGATGCGCAGCACCGCCATCGTCCGCCGGCGCAGGGATTGCGCTGCATCGCCCAGCCGCTGCGCCGTGGTCTCCACCGCATCTAGCGCACGCAGTGTCGCCAGCCCGCGAAGCCGGTCGAGCAGGAAGGCGTTCATGCCGCCCATCTCCACCATCTGCGCTTCGCTCGCAGCCTTGGCGCGCCAGCCGACGATGGCCATGAAGACCGGAATGAGCGGCGCCGCGAGCAGCAGCACCAGCGCGGCCACCCATGAAAAGGCGGCCACCGCGCACAGGATGAAGATCGGCACCACCGTCGCGCGCCAACGCGCGGGCTGGTAGCGCACGAGGTACGGCACCAGAGCCTCGGCCTGCTCGGCGAGCACGCTGGCTGCGAGGCCGGAAGGCGCGCGGCTGCGGTCCAGCGGCGAGCTGCCGGCCAGCGCCGTGGCCGTTTGCTCGCGCAGCGCCGTGAGTTGTGCACGTGCACGAGCAAAGGTCCGGCGAGCGCCCCAGGCCTCGCAACCCGCCCGCAGCAGCCCAAGCAGCAGGATCGCGCCGGCGGGCCAGATCACGGCCGCGAAACCGCGCCCGGAAGCCAGTCCCTGCACCGCCATCGCCAGCAGCGCCGCCTGCGGCAGCCAGAACAGCGCCGCGGCACCCTGCACCACCCCGCCGACGTCAGGCGACGCGAAAGCCCGCAGCGGCGATCGGGATGGCGAGTGCTTGGTCATTCCTTGGTTTCGTGTATTTTCAGTAATTACTGAAATCTCCACAATCATACCGAAGATGCGAGCGACTGACGAGCCCGCAGACTGCACGCTCCGGCGCTCGAGCGCAACCGGGTTCAGGAAGATTCGGCCAGTGCGCCTGCGCGGGCGCCCCTGTCCTTAATGAGAAACGACTAGCCCGGTAACCAGCAGCGCAGCAAAAAGCGTGAACACCGCGCACCACGAGGCCGGGCGCGCTTCCACCCAGCGGTACAGCAGCGCCGCCGCAGCCACCGACAGGCCGAAGGTCGCCACGAGGCCGACCGCGTCGAACCACGCACCGTGCGGCCCGGAATTCGCAACCGCCGCATTCATGGCAAGCAGCACCGGGAAGTGGATCAGGAACAGCGAGTACGACATGCGCCCCAGCCGCAACAAAGGCAGGGCCACGGCAGGCCAGTGCTTAGGCGACAGCCAGTTGCGGCGCTGCGCAATGGCAATCAGCAGTGCCGTGAACAGCGCCGTGGCGATACGGCTGCGCCAGTCGATAGCCAGCGCGCCCGCCCCCACCAGCGTAAGCAATGCGATCGCGCTCTGCCAGGTGCTTGACCGTGTCGCGCGCCCGATCCAGAACACCAGCATGCCCAGGCCGTAGGTGCCGAAGAAATAGAAGGCTGTGTCGTCCAGCCCGGCATTGCGATTGAAAAGCGCCAGCGAAGCCACGGCCAGCCCGAGCACCAGCGCCACGGGCATCCAGCGCGCCCGTGCGCTCAGCGGCGGCGAGCCGCTGGAGCGCTGCAGCATCGTGGGCAGGCCCACCAGTGCCAGCGCCAGCGCGAACAGCTGGAAGTCGATGGCCACGTACCAGACGCCCGTCGACAGCGACTCGTAGCCCAGCAGGTCCTGCAGCAGCAATCCATGGGCGACCAGTTGCCCGAAGGTCGGCGACGCAGGCACAACCTCTTCATCGAGCCACGGCCGCACCACCGCCGCGACCAGCACGCACACAGTGAGCGCGGCGAGGTACGGCATGACCAGCCGCCCATAGCGCTGCAGGATGCGCGTCACCGGCCGCTCCACGCGCAGCATGCCGTCGGGCGCAAGGCTGGCGGCCGCAAGAAAGCCGGCGATGACGAGAAACACCTGCACCGCCAGCCGGCCTTCGTTGGCCAGCCACGAGAAAAAGTCAGGCGCGAGCGCGTACGCGCCTGCCGGCATCGGGCCATAGCGCGAGAGATGGTGTCCGACGATCACCGCACAGGCGATGCCCTTCGCCGCGTCGAGCAGCGGCATGCGCCCCAGCGATGACGGCGGCGCGCCGGCAGCAGGCGCGGCGCCGTTCGCAGTGGCAGTCAAAGCGCGAGCCGTTGCCTTGCTTCCTGGTATTCGCGCTTGAGCTTTTCGATGAAGGCCGCGGCGCTGGCCACTTCGGTCACGGCGCCAATGCCCTGGCCCGAGCCCCAGATGTCCTTCCAGGCCTTGGCCTTGCTGCCTTCGCCGCCGCCGAAGTTCATGGTCTTCACGTCGCCCTCGGGCAGGTTGGCCGGGTCCATGCCGGCCTTGACGATGCTGGGCGCAAGGTAGTTGCCGTGCACGCCGGTGAAGAGGCTCGAATAGACGATGTCGTCCGAACTACCGTCGACGATGGCCTGCTTGTAGTCGTCGCTCGCGCGCGCTTCCTCGGTCGCGATGAAGGCCGTGCCAATGTAGGCAAAGTCGGCGCCCATGGCCTGCGCGGCAAGCACCGCACCGCCGGTGGCAATGGAGCCCGACAGCGCGATGGGGCCGTCGAACCACTGGCGAATCTCCTGCACCAGCGCGAACGGGCTCTTCACGCCCGCGTGGCCGCCGGCACCGGCCGCCACGGCGATGATGCCGTCAGCGCCCTTCTCGATCGCCTTCTGCGCGAACTTGTTGTTGATGATGTCGTGCAGCGTCACGCCGCCGTAGCTGTGCACCGCGTCGTTCACGTCGGTGCGCGCGCCCAGCGAGGTGATGACGATCGGCACCTTGTACTTCACGACCATCTCCATGTCGTGCTCGAGCCGGTCATTGCTCTTGTGCACGATCTGGTTGATGGCGAACGGGGCGGCAGGCTTGTCGGGGTTGGCCTTGTTGTAGGCCGCGAGCTCTTCGGTGATCTCGATCAGCCACTCTTCGAGCTGCGCCGCGGGGCGCGCGTTGAGCGCCGGCATCGAGCCGACCACGCCCGCCTTGCATTGCGCAATCACGAGCTTCGGGTTGCTGATGATGAACAGCGGCGAGCCGATGATCGGCAGCGGCAGGTTCGCGAGTACGGGGGGCAGCTTGGACATGTCGTCTCCGGAGATGGGTTCGGTTTTATAAGAGAGAGAAGCCGCCGTCGCCCGTCAGATGGGCGACAGCGGCGGTGCGTCAGAAGGCGTCGAGCGCCATCGCCGTGACGCTCTCGGCGCCGTCGACGATGCTGTCGCGGATGCCCGGCACCTTGTTGAGGATGTGTTCGGCGTAGAAGCGCGCGGTGGCGATCTTGGCCAGCATGAAGTCGGTGTCGAAGCTGCGCGAGGCGAGGTCCTGCGCAATGATCAGCGAACGCGCGAGCTGCCAGCCTGCCACGAGGTTGCCCGCGAGCATCAGGTAGGGCACGCTGCCGGCGAACACTGCATTGGGCGACGCCTTGGTCTGGCCGGCCACGAAATCGACCACGTCGATGAACGCAAGGCGCGCGGCCTTCAGGCGCTTGAGCACGGCAGCCGCCGCGGGGCTGTCGCTCTTGGCGAGTTCGGCTTCGGTCTTCTCGATCTGCGCGGCAATCGCCTTTGCGGTCTGGCCACCGTCGCGTGCGGTCTTGCGGCCCACGAGGTCGTTGGCCTGGATGGCGGTGGTGCCTTCGTAGATCGTCAGGATCTTGGCGTCGCGGTAGTACTGCGCCGCGCCGGTCTCCTCGATGAAGCCCATGCCGCCGTGCACCTGCACGCCGAGCGAGGCCACTTCGAGGCTCATCTCGGTGCTGTACCCCTTGACCAGCGGCACCATGAATTCGTAGAAGGCCTGGTTCTGCTTGCGCGCATCCGCGTCGGGATGATGATGCGCGGCGTCGTAGGCGGCAGCGGCCACGCTGGCCATCGCGCGGCAGCCTTCGGTGTAGGCGCGCATCGTCATCAGCATGCGCTTGACGTCGGGGTGATGAATGATGGGCGCGCTGGCATTGATGGAGCCATCGACCGGGCGGCTCTGCACGCGGTCTTTTGCGTAGGCCACGGCGTGCTGGTAGGCGCGCTCCGCAATCGCAATGCCCTGCATGCCCACCGCATAGCGGGCCGAGTTCATCATGATGAACATGTATTCGAGGCCGCGATTCTCCTGGCCGACGATGTAGCCCACTGCGCCGCCGTGGTCGCCGTACTGCAGCACGGCAGTGGGCGAGGCCTTGATGCCCATCTTGTGCTCGATGCTCACGCAGTGCACGTCGTTGCGTTCGCCCAGCGAGCCGTCCTTGCCGACGAGGAACTTCGGCACCACGAACAGGCTGATGCCCTTCACGCCCTCGGGCGCACCGGTCACGCGGGCCAGCACGAGGTGCACGATGTTCTCGGCCATGTCGTGCTCACCGTAGGTGATGAAGATCTTGGTGCCGAACACCTTGTAGGTGCCATCGGGCTGCGGCTCGGCGCGGCTGCGCACCATGGCGAGGTCGCTGCCGGCCTGCGGCTCGGTGAGGTTCATCGTGCCGGTCCACTGGCCGCTCACGAGCTTTTCGAGGTACACCGCCTTGAGCTCGTCGGAGCCGGCCGTGAGCAGCGCCTCGATGGCGCCGTCGCTCAGCAGCGGGCACAGAGCGAAGCTCATGTTGGCCGAGTTGAGCATCTCGCCGCAAGCCGCGCCGATGGTCTTGGGCAGGCCCTGGCCGCCGAAGTCCGCCGGATGCTGCAGGCCCTGCCAACCGCCTGACACGTACTGCGCGAAAGCTTCCTTGAAGCCCGGCGTGGTGGTGACCGCGCCGTCCTTGAACGACGAGGGGTTGCGGTCGCCCGCCACGTTCAGCGGCGCGACCACGTCCTGGTTGAAGCGCGCGCATTCCTCGAGGACGGCCTGCGCGGTTTCGAGGCCGGCGTCTTCGAAGCCCGGCAGCTTCGCGATCTCGCCGATGTTGGCCAGGTGCTCGATGCCGAACAGCATGTCCTTGATGGGGGCGGTGTAGCTCATGTCTTGTCTCCAGATACAGCGGATACGAAAAGGGCATCGCGAACGATGCCCTCTGGCTCAGTGCAGCAATGCGATCAGAGCGCCTTCACCAGTTCCGGCACGGCCGTGAACAGGTCGGCCACGAGGCCGTAGTCGGCCACCGAGAAGATCGGGGCTTCTTCGTCCTTGTTGATCGCCACGATCACCTTGGAGTCCTTCATGCCGGCCAAGTGCTGGATCGCACCCGAGATGCCTGCTGCGATGTACAGCTGCGGTGCGACGATCTTGCCGGTCTGGCCCACTTGCCAGTCGTTCGGGGCGTAGCCTGCATCGACTGCTGCGCGGCTGGCGCCCAGGCCCGCGTTCAGCTTGTCGGCCAGAGGGGCCATCACTTCGGTGAACTTCTCGGCGCTGCCCAAGGCACGGCCACCCGAGACGATGATCTTGGCTGCGGTCAACTCGGGGCGTTCGCTCTTGGTGACTTCACGGCCCACGAAGCTGCTCTTGCCGCTGTCTGCAACGCCTTCGGCCGTTTCGACGGTTGCACTGCCACCCGTGGCGGCTGCAGCATCGAAGCCGGTCGTGCGCACAGTGATCACCTTGGTCGCATCACTGCTCTGCACGGTGGCAATGGCGTTGCCGGCATAGATCGGGCGCTCGAAGGTGTCGGGGCTGTCGACCTTGGTGATGTCGCTGATCTGGGCCACATCGAGCTTGGCAGCCACGCGCGGAGCGACGTTCTTGCCGTTGGCGGTCGAGGGGAACAGGATGTGGCTGTAGTTGGTAGCAATCGCCAGCACCTGGGCTGCGACGTTCTCTGCCAGGTTTTCCGCAAGGCTGGGGCTGTCGGCCACGATGACTTTGGAGACTCCGGCGATTTGTGCGGCAGCCTTGCCGGCTTCAGCGGCATTGGCGCCAGCCACCAGCACATGGACATCGCCACCGCAAGCCAGCGCAGCGGTCACGGTGTTCAGGGTCGCGGGCTTGACGGTCGCGTGGTCGTGTTCGGCAATAACAAGTGCGGTCATGTTCAGATCACCTTCGCTTCGTTCTTCAGTTTGTCCACCAGCGTTGCAACATCGGGCACCTTGATGCCGGCGCCGCGCTTCGGAGGTTCCGAGACCTTCAGGGTCTTCAGGCGCGGCTTGACGTCCACACCCAGGTCTTCGGGCTTGAAGACGTCGAGCGTCTTCTTCTTGGCCTTCATGATGTTGGGCAGCGTGACGTAGCGCGGCTCGTTCAGGCGCAGGTCGGTGGTGATGACGGCCGGCAGCGTGAGGGAGATGGTTTCCAGGCCGCCGTCGACTTCGCGGGTGACGGTGGCTTTGTCACCAGCGACTTCGACCTTGGAGGCGAAGGTGGCCTGGGGCAGGTCAGCAAGAGCCGCCAGCATCTGGCCGGTCTGGTTGGCGTCGTCGTCGATGGCTTGCTTGCCCAGGATGATGAGCGACGGCTGTTCCTTGTCCACCAGCGCCTTGAGCAGCTTGGCGACAGCCAGGGGCTGCAGTTCCTCGGTGGTCTCGACCAGGATGCCGCGATCGGCGCCGATGGCCATCGCTGTGCGCAGGGTTTCCTGGCACTTGGCGTCACCGCAAGAGACGGCGATGACTTCGGTGACCACGCCCTTTTCCTTCAGGCGAACTGCTTCTTCAACGGCGATCTCGTCGAAGGGGTTCATGCTCATCTTGACGTTGGCAATGTCCACTCCGGTGCCGTCGCTCTTGACGCGCACTTTCACGTTGTAGTCGACGACCCGTTTGACAGGTACAAGAACCTTCATTGACTTGACTCCATTGGATTGCAAAAAGGGGGCTTCGAGGGCAGCCGGTCATTCTAGGACGCGACCTTTGCGGCCTCTCCGTTCTTCTCATCGGCGCAGGCGCCAAGAAAAAAGAACGATCGTGCTTTTCCGTGATTATAAAACAGCGTTGGGCGGCTGGGCGAGTCCATCCGGTAAAGACTCCACACGCACCACCCGCTGCGGATAGGGAATGTCGATGCCAGCGCCGCGCAGCCCGTCGAGGATGGCGATGTTGATGGCCGAGCGCAGGTTGTCCTTGCCCTTGTCGGGGTCGGCCACCCAGAAGTTCAGCGTGAACTCCAGGCCGTCGGGCGCGAAGTTCATGAGGAAGGCCACGGGCTCCGGGTCGGTCATCACGCGCGGCTGGGCCTTGGCCGCATCGCACAGGATGGTCTGCACCTGCGCCACGTTGCTCTCGTAGCCGACCACGATGGTGGTCGTGATGTTGAACTTGCGGTCGGCCAACGACAGGTTTTCCACCCGGCTGGTGATGAGCGATTCGTTCGGCACGATGGCCTCGCGTCCGTTGCCCGCGCGAATGAGGGTGTAGCGGGTCTTGATATCCGTGATGCGGCCCTCGAAGGTGTCGACCTTCACGTTGTCGCCGATGCGGATCGAGCGCTCGAGCAGGATCACGAAGCCGCTCACGTAATTGGCCGCCAGCTTCTGCAACCCGAAGCCAAGGCCCACGCCGAGCGCGCCACCCAGCACGGACAGCGCCGTCAGGTCCACCCCCACCGCCGACAACGCGAACAGCAGGCCGACCAGCAGCAGGAAGGCTCGCACCGCGTTCGAAGCCACCTTGCGCATCGACAGGTCAGTGACGGCCTCGCGCAGGATGCGTTTTTCGATGGTGCTCGAGATCCACAGCGAGATCACCAGCACCAGCCCCGCCGACAGCACGCCCTGGAAGATCGTCTGCAGGCTCACGCGCGTCTTGCCGAAGGCCAGGGTGATCTGGTCGAGTTCGGCCAGCACTGGCGGCAGCAGCCCGACGATCCAGAGCACCGCCGCGATCCAGGCCAGCCAGGAGACTGTGCGCTCGATCAGCCGCACGACGTTGGACGCCGGAAACACCGCCCGCAGCACTCGCGCAAACAGCCGAATGACCGCCAGCGACAGAAACACTGGCACCGCGATGCGCAGCACCAGCACGGTCTGGAAATCGATCACCACGCGCCGGGCGAGATCGGTGAGCACCAGCGCCAGCAGCGGGAACAGCAGTCCGTCGAAGGTGCTTTCGCCGAACCAGATCGAGTCCTTGGGCTGGTCGCGGCCGAACCATTTGCTCACGGCCCAGGCCAGCGCCACGCAGGCCACCAGCGCAACCAGCTCGATGCCGAGGCCGCGCGCATCGACCTGGGCGAGGCGTTGGGTGAAATCGTTGAAATTCATCTATTGAAAGAAAACGGAAGCGTGGGCGCCATTCGCGCCGGCTGCGTTACAGGTCCGCGAGAACGCGGATGTGGGCTTCCACGCTGCGCGCCAGCGCATCGAGGTTGTAGCCGCCTTCGAGCATCGAGACGATACGGCCCTTCGCATGGCGCCTGGCAACATCCTGTATGCGGCCCGTGATCCAGGCGAAGTCGTTCTCGTTGAGGCCAAGCTGGCCCAGGTCGTCCTCGCGGTGGGCGTCGAAGCCGGCGCTGATGAAGATCATCTGCGGCTTGAATTCTTCCAGCCGCGGCATCCAGATCGCCTCGATCAGCTCACGCACGTCCATGCCCCGGGTGTAGGCCGGGATCGGCAGGTTCAGCATGTTCGACGCCGGGTGCACCGTGCCGCTGTACGGATAGAACGGATGCTGGAAGAAGCCGACCATCAGCACGTTCGGGTCGTTCGACAGGATGTTCTCGGTGCCGTTGCCGTGGTGCACGTCGAAGTCGACGATGGCCACGCGCTCCAGGCCGTGCACGTCGATGGCGTGCCGCGCGGCAATGGCAATGTTGTTGAAGAAGCAGAAACCCATCGCCTGCTCGCGGCAGGCATGGTGGCCGGGCGGGCGCACCGAGCAGAAGGCGTTTTCCAGATCGCCGGCAATCACCGCGTCGGTCGCGGCAATCGCGGCGCCGGCGGCGCGGCGCGCGGCCAGCAGAGTGAAGCGGGTGAGCATCGTGTCGGGATCGACCTGCGCGTGGTCGGGGCCGCCGGCGGGCTCGTCGGCCACCAGGCGCTGATGCAGTTCCTCGAGGTACTCGACGTGCTCCGTGCTGTGCGCCCGGGTGAGCTGCTCCAGGGTGGCCAGCGGCACCTCGCAGTGCTCCAGTGCGTCACCCACGCCGGTAAGCAGCAGGCGGTCTTCGATGGCATCCAGGCGCCCGGGACATTCGGGATGCCCCCCGCCCATGTCGTGCTTCCAGAAGTCGCGATGTGTGAAGTAGCCTGTCTTGCCCATGTGTCTCTGTCGCCACGTCTAGACCTCACGCGGCATGGGGCCGGCAGGTCTTACGGTATCGTTTGCATATGGATACAAATATGGACGTTGCTGCAAAGCTAGCCACTTTGTTAACTCAGCTTAACACGGTGATCGTGGGCAAAGAGGCCCAAGTGCGCGACTGCGTTGCCTGTCTGCTGGCGGGCGGGCACCTGCTGATCGAGGACGTGCCGGGGGTCGGCAAGACCACCCTCGCCCACGCGCTGTCGCACACCTTCGGGCTGCAGTTCTCCCGGGTGCAGTTCACCGCCGACCTGATGCCGGGCGACCTGTCGGGCGTGGCAATCTACGACCGGGGCCAGCAGGCCTTCGTGTTCCACCCCGGACCGATCTTCGCGCAGGTGCTGCTGGCCGACGAAATCAACCGCGCCAGCCCCAAGACCCAGAGCGCGCTGCTCGAGGCGATGGAAGAAAAGCAGGTCACCGTCGAAGGCGAGACCCGCCCCCTGCCCACGCCCTTCTTCGTGATCGCCACACAGAACCCGCAGGACCAGCTCGGCACCTTCGCGCTGCCCGAGTCGCAGCTCGACCGTTTCCTGATGCGCATCTCGCTCGGCTACCCCGACCGCGCCGCCGAGCGCCAGCTGCTCTCGGGCGTCGACCGCCGAGAAATGCTGGCCTCCCTGCCCGCGATGCTGACCGCCGGCGAGCTGACCGCCCTGCAGCAGCGTGTGCAGCAGGTGCATGCGGCCGATCCGCTGCTCAACTACGTGCAAGACCTTATCGCGGCCACGCGCTCTGGCCGCTGGTTTTTGCAGGGACTGTCGCCGCGCGCCGGCATCGCGGTGCTGCGTGCGGCCAAGGCGCAGGCGCTGCTGGCCAACCGCAACTACGTCGCTCCCGATGACGTGCAGGCCGTGCTGCCGCAGACGATCGCGCACCGCCTCACGCCGGTTGGCGACGCAGGCCGCGGCGCCGTCGAGCAGGTGCGCGCCATGATCGCCGCAGTGCCGCTGCCGTGAGCCCTGCAGGCGCCCTCCGCTCGCGCATCGACGGCTGGTTCCTGTCGCGCCGTCCGCCGTCGGACACGCTGGAGCTGACGCAGCGCAATGTCTACATCGTGCCCACGCGCGCCGGATGGACGCTGGCGGCAACGCTGCTGGTGCTGCTGATCGCCTCGATCAACTACCAGCTCAACCTGGGCTACCTGCTGACCTTCCTGCTCGCCGGCAGCGTGGCCGTGGGCATGCACGTTTGCCACGGCACGCTGCGCGGACTGGCCATGCACATGGTGGCGCCCGACGCCCACTACGCAGGCGCCGCCGCCGTCTTCCGGGTGGTGCTGCACAACACGCGCCGCAGCGTGCGCTACGGCATCGGCATGGCCGTGCGCGGCAGCGGGCAATGGGCCTGGACCGACGTGCCGGCCGAGGGCACGTCGACCGTCGAGATCGCATTCAAGCCCGAGCGGCGCGGGCTGCATCCGGTGCCGCCGCTGACGGCGGAAACACGCTTCCCGCTCGGCACGTTCCGCGTGTGGACGGTCTGGCGGCCGGCCGCGCAGATGCTGGTGTACCCCACGCCCGAAGCGCATCCGCCGCCGCTCCCGCCGGGCGAGCCCCTGTCCGGCCCGGCGGCAGTGTCCGCCGCGCTGCGGGCACACAACGCCGGCGAATACGACGGCGTGCGGGCCTACCGGCGCGGCGATCCGCTGAAGCTCGTGGTCTGGAAGAAGGCCGCGCGGGCGCAGGCAGCCGGGTCGGAAGACCTCGTCAGCCGAGACACGCAGCAGACCCAGCGCGAAGAACTCTGGCTCGATGCGCAGGCCACCGGCCTCGCGGACACCGAGGCCCGCATCTCGCGCTTGTGCGCCTGGGTGCTGATGTCAGACCGGCTGGGCGTGGACTACGGCGTGCGGGTGGCGGGCCGGGTCGTGAAGCCGTCCCAGGGCGAAGCCCACCGGCGGGCCTGCCTGGAGGCATTGGCCCTGTGCTGAACGAGACCGTCGAATGAACAGAGTTGCACGCGAACTCGCCTCGCTTCCCCGCGATGCCAGGGACACCCTTTTCCTTCTCTGCGTCATCGGCCTGATCCTCTTGCCGCAGGTCGAGAACCTGCCCTGGTGGTGCACGGCCATCACGGCAATGGTGCTGCTCTGGCGCGCCTCGCTGGCCGTGCAGGCACGCCCCCTTCCCAGCAAGTGGTGGCGCCTTGCGCTGCTGATGCTGACGATCGGCGCCACCTACGCCACCCACCGCACGCTGCTGGGCCGGGACGCGGGCGTCACGCTGATCGTCAGCCTGCTTGCACTCAAGACGCTGGAACTGCGCGCGCGGCGAGACGCCTTCGTCGTCTTCTTCCTGGGCTTCTTCACGATGCTCACGAACTTCTTCTATTCGCAATCGCTGCTGACCGCCTTCACCATGCTGCTGGCGCTGCTGGGCCTGCTGACGGCACTGGTCAACGCGCACATGCCCGTGGGCCGGCCTCCGCTGATGCAGGCCGCGCGCACCGCGGGATGGATGGCGCTTGCCGGCGCACCGATCATGCTCGCGCTGTTCCTGCTGTTCCCGCGCTTCGCACCGCTGTGGGGCACCCCCAGCGACGCCATGGCGGGCCGCACCGGCCTGTCGAACACCATGCGCGTGGGCACCATCGCCGAACTGGCGCTCGACGACAGCATCGCCGCGCGCATCAAGTTCGATGGCGACCGCGCGCCGCCGCAAAGCCAGCTCTACTTTCGCGGGCCGGTGCTGGCGCAGTTCGACGGCCGCGAATGGACCGCGCTCCCGTCATGGGCGCGCGGCGCGCAGTGGTCCGCCAACCTGCGCGTGAGCGGCGAGCCCGTGCGCTACGAAATCACGCTCGAAGCCAACAACCGCCCCTGGCTGCTGACCCTCGACGCCTCGCAGCGCCCTCCCGAGGCTCCCGGATTCGAAGTCACCGGCACGCCCGACCTGCAATGGTTCGCTAACCGCCCCGTCACCGATCTGGTGCGCTACCGCGCCGAGAGCTACACGCAGTTCCAGAGCGGCCCAGTGAAGCGTACGGGCGGCCAGCTCCAGGCCTACCTGGCGCTGCCGCCTGGCACCAACCCGCGCACCGCCGCCCTCGCCGCCGAGATGCGCGCCGATCCCGCACTGGCCAACGCCAATGCACAGGCATTCGTGCAGGCCGCCCTGCGGCGCCTTCGCACCGGTGGCTACACCTACACGCTGGAGCCGGGCGTCTATGGCGACAACACCGCCGACGAGTTCTGGTTCGACCGCAAGGAGGGCTTCTGCGAGCACATCGCCTCGGCCTTCGTGGTGCTGATGCGCAACCTCGGCATTCCGGCACGCATCGTGACGGGCTATCAGGGCGGAGAACTCAACGGCGTCGACAACTACTGGATCGTGCGACAGAGCGATGCCCACGCGTGGGCCGAGATCTGGCAGGAAGGCACCGGCTGGACGCGCGTGGACCCGACAGGCTCCGTCGCCCCGGGGCGCATCGGCCAGACGCAACGGCTCGTGCCGCAACCGGGTCTGTTCGCGGGCGCCATCGGCTCGATGAGCCCCACGCTCGCCCAGAACATCCGCGCCGCCTGGGAGGCCGTGAACAACGGCTGGAACCAGTGGGTGCTCAACTACACGCAGAGCCGCCAGCTCAACCTGCTGAAGAACATCGGCTTCGAAGCGCCGAGCCTCGAAGACCTGGCCTACGTGCTGCTCTACCTGCTGGTGGGCGCGAGCCTGGCCGGTGCCGCCTGGACGCTGTGGGAGCGCAGCCGGCACGATCCGTGGCTGCGCCTGCTGGGCCAGGCGCGCGTACGGCTCGCCAAGGCCGGCCTGCAGCTGCCCGACACCGCCCCGCCCCGCCAGATGGCCCAGGCAGCCGACGCGCGTTTCGGCCCTGCCGCGCAGGCCGTGCGCGACTGGCTGCTGAAGCTCGAAGCGCAGCGCTACGCGCCGGCCACGCCGGACTCGCTCTCCACCCTGCGCTCGGAGTTCCGCCACCTCGCCTGGCCCAGCGCCAACGCACGCGGCTGAAACCACATGTGTCCCTGAAGAGGGGCGGCGCGGGCGGACGGCACAATCGGCCGATGCGATTTTTTCTCCCTACGCCTTCTCGCGCCGCTGCGGCAGCCGCTCTTCTCGCCGCATGCTGCGCCTGGTCCACGGGGGCCATGGCCCAGAAATCTTCCAACGGCCCTTCCAATGGCCGGAATGCAGCCGCCAACCCGGTGCGCGGCAGCACGCCCTACGCCACGCGCGACGACGCGATGCAATTCGCCGACGACGTGGCCGAGCGCCGAGGACTCGACCGCGACTGGGTGCGCGCCACCATCGGCAGCGCGCGTTTCCTGCCCAACGTGCCGCGCCTGATGCTGCCGGGCCCGGTCGGCACCGTGAAGAACTGGCAAACGTACCGCAGCCGCTTCATCGACCCGGTGCGCATCGCGGCCGGCGTGCGCTTCTGGCGCGCCAACGCCGACACGCTGGTGCGCGCCGAGCAGGTGTACGGCGTGCCGCCTGAAATCATCGTCGGCATCATCGGCGTGGAAACCATCTACGGCCGCAACATGGGCAACTTCCGCGTGATCGACGCGCTGGCCACGCTCTCATTCGACTTCCCCGACGGCCACCCACGCGCCGCCGAGCGCCAGGCCTTCTTCCGCGGCGAACTCGAAAGCTTCCTGAGCACCGAGAGCCGCACCGCCGACGATCCGCTCACGCCCCTGGGCAGCTATGCCGGCGCCATGGGCATGCCGCAGTTCATGCCCAGCAGCATGGCCAAGTACGCGGTCGACTTCGACGGCGACAGCCGCATCGACCTCGTCAACAACCCCGCCGACGTGATCGGCTCGGTCGCCAACTACTTCAAGTCCTT
This sequence comes from Variovorax sp. GW821-FHT09D05, assembly GCF_059416325.1. Taxonomy (NCBI): domain Bacteria; kingdom Pseudomonadati; phylum Pseudomonadota; class Betaproteobacteria; order Burkholderiales; family Comamonadaceae; genus Variovorax; species Variovorax sp. GW821-FHT09D05. The sequence goes on from NZ_JBWKOZ010000006.1 coordinate 109,744, forward strand.
CGGCTGGACACCCGGCATGCCGGCCATCTACCCCGTGCATTTCGAGGAAGCGCGGCTGCAGAAGGCGCTGCTGCTGGCGCCCGACATCCTGCCGACCTTCAGCGCCGACAGCTTCGTGGCCGCCGGTGCGGTGCCCGAAGGTGAAGGCATCAAGCACAAGGGCCTGCTCGCATTGATCGAACTGCAGAACGGTGCCGACGCACCGCCAACCTACGTGGCGGGCACGCGCAACTTCTACGTGATCACGCGCTACAACTGGAGCAGCTACTACGCCATGTCCGTGCTCGACCTCGGGCAAGAGGTCAAGGCGGCGATGGAGCAATAGGCACCATGACACCCGAGGCGCTGCACGCGAACTGGACCGACGCATGGCGTGCGCTGGGCGTCGAATCGCCCGGCGAAGCGCTGTGCACCGAGCTGCATCGCCGCTACGGCGAGCCGCAGCGCCACTACCACACGATGCAGCACCTGGGCGAATGCCTCGCGTGGTTCGAGCGCGAGAAGACATCGGCCGAGCGCCCTGGCGAAGTGGCGCTTGCGCTGTGGTTCCATGACGCGGTCTACGACGTGCACGCCCACGACAACGAAGCTCGCAGCGCCGACTGGGCGCGCCAGGCCCTGCTTGAAGCCGGCGTGGACGAAGCAGCAGCCGAACGGGTTCACGCGCTCGTCATGGCCACGCGCCACGACGCTGTGCCCGAGGGCCGCGATGCCGAACTGCTGATCGACATCGACCTGTCGATCCTCGGCGCCGAACGCACACGCTTCGACGAGTACGAGCGCCAGGTGCATGCCGAGTACGCCTTCGTTCCGGATGAAGTGCGCCTGCCGCGCCGCCGCGCGATCCTTCAGCGCTTTCTCGACCGCCAGGCGATCTACGCAACACCGCGGATGCACGCGCAGCTCGAAGCACAGGCGCGCGCCAACCTGCAACGCTCCATCGCCGGCTGACTGGCCTTGCCCGTCAGTCGGGCATCAGCCGCCACCACTCGGAGCGCGGCAGTTCGCCGTTGCGCTCCTCTTCAACGATGCCGAACAGCAGTCCATCACGCGACGCACCCAGCTTCGCCAGCTGCAGCGTGCGCGCCGCATCGCGGCACAGCGCGAAGCTGGCATCGCCCTGCCATTCAAGGCACCGACCGACTTCGGCCAGCATCAGCGCAGGCTGGCTCTGCATGAAGGTGAAGGGCATCGGCAGGCCCGCATCGAGCTGGGTCAGCCCCGCATGCGTGGCGCCCCATGCACCGCGCATGCTGGCAACGCGGATGCGCGCGCCGGCCGGCAGCGCTGCCTCGCCAGCGGTGTCGAGGCAGCAGCGCGCGCCGTACATCGCCAGTTCGGTCCACAGGCCGACGCGGCGCGGCCGGCGGCCGATGCGGCGGGCCAGGTCGTCGCGCCAGTCGACGGGCGGCGGGTGCGCGACGAAATGAGCTGCGGTGCGCCAGGTGCTCATGAGCCGACATCCTTCAACACCAGCGAGGCATGCCCGCCGCCGAAGCCGACCACGTTGAGCAGGATGTTGCGCAGCTTCTGCGGCGCCCGCTCGCTCAGCGCAATGCCGAGCGAGGCGTCGAGCGGATAGTCCACGGTGGGCCAGACGCCACCTTCGATGCAGCCAACCAGCAGGGCCAATTCCGCAGCCCCCGCCGCGCCCAGCGTGTGGCCGATCGCCGACTTGAGCGACACCAGCGGCGGCAGCGGATCGAACACCTGCTTCAGCGCTTTCACCTCGATGGCGTCGTTGACGGGGCTGCCAGCCGCCTGCACCTTGATCAGGTCAATGTCGCTGGGCTGCAGGCCGCTCTGCATCAGCGCGCCGCGACACATCGCGAGCACGGCCGAGGCTTCGGTGCCAGAGGGGTTGCGCCCATCGACCACATTGGCGCCGCCCGTGATCTGCCATCGCGCGGGCTGCGATGTCAGGCGCAATGCAGCCACCGCTTCGCCGAGCACCAGCCCCTTGCGCTGCGCACCGAAGGGCTGCGCGCTGTCTGGCGCCAGCAGTTGCATTGCGCCGAAGCCGGCCACGGTGAAGCGGTTGTCCATCTCGACGCCGAGCACAAGCGCTTCGTCGGCCTCCGCGCTTCGGATCAGGTCGGCGGCGGCCAGCACGGCGTTCAGCGCCGAGGTGCAGGCGGTCGAGACGGTGAACACCGGCCCCTGCCAGTCCAGCGCGCGGGCCACGACACCGGCAAAGTCCTGCAGATCACCGCCTAGCCGCAGATCCTGTTTCTCGTATTCCATGAAGCCGATGTCGAGCGACGACGAGGCCACGAACAGCGGCGCGGTGCGTGGTCCCAAATCACCGGTCTTGTCAGTCTGCGCAACCACGCTGCGCACGGTGCTGCACAGGCGCTGCGTCCAGTCGCCTTCTCTCGACGCCAGCGCGTAGACCGGCCAGCTGATTCCGTCCGCCACGGCCACCGGCGTCGGGGGCACGCCACCATGTCGCAATGAGGCCAGCACGGACGGCATGTCGTCACCCAGCACACAGGCCAGGCCCATGCCGGCCAGGTAGACATCGTTCATGCCTTGCCCGCTTGCGCCAGATGCTCCGCGAGATGGGCGATGGAAGTCATCGCCCGGCGCGTTTCCTTGCTGTCGGGCATGCGCACGCCAAAGCGCTGCTGGATCGTCATCGACACCTGCAGGGCGTCGAGCGAATCGAGGTCGAGCCGGGCCTCGGGGCCGAACAGCGGCTCGTCGTCGCCGAGGCCGCCCGGGGGCGCATCTTTCTCGACGGCTTCGAGCACCATCGCCTTGAGGCTGGCAATGAATTCAGGGGTGACGGTGGTGCTCACGGTGCGCGCCTGCGAAACAGGAAAACGGCCAGAAGAAACATCAGCGCCGCGAACACAACCAGCCGGCCGATCTGCGGCAAGGCATCGGCCACGCCGCCGCCGCGCAGCAGCACGGTCAGCAGCGCCTCGAGCCCCCAGTTCATCGGAGAGATCTCGACCAGCCGCTGCATGAAGCCCGGCATGACGAACTTGGGCACCATGATGCCGCCCGCCGCCGCCATCAGCACATTGACCATTGGCCCGATGGTGGCGGCCTGCGCATGGCTGCGCACCAGGCAAGCCAGCGCGAGCGACAGGCTCACCGCCGCCAGGCTCACCGCCGCCAGCGACAGCAGCAGCGCGCCCCAGTGGATGCCCGCAAGCGACAGTGCATCACCGCCGATCAGCGGCATGAACCAGATGCCGGCCGCGAGCATCAGCACAGCCTGCAGCGCATTCACGCCCAGGTACGGCAACGCCTTCGACGCGAGCAGCATGGTGCGCGACACGCCCAGGCTCTGCAGCCGGCCGAGCGCGCCCGAGCTGCGCTCCTGCACGAACAGGCTGGAGAGCGAGGCCACCACGAAGAACATGCCGAACACCAGCCATGCCGGCACGTTCTGCTGCACCGAGGTCGGCCGCGGGCCGGCGGTGGAGAAGCGCTCGGCATGCACCATCGCCTCGATGGAGGCCTCTGGCGCAGGACTGGCCGTGCCGGGCACCGCCAGCGCGAGGCGCGCCTTGAGCTCGCCCGATGCGCCGATGAGTTCGGCACGCAGCGCGTTGAACAGGTTGGCGTCGATGCCCGGCTCGGTCAGCAGATGGATGCGCGCCTGGGTCGACAACGCGGCAGATTCCAGTTCTTCAGACAGGCCCGGCTCCATCACGATCACGTACTTGAGCGAGCCGTTGCGCAGCCGCGCCTGCCAGTCGCTGCCCAGCGGCTGCGGTGCACCATGGCTGCGCTGCCAGAGCTGCTGCAGCCATTTGGCCGGCGTGGCCGTGTCGCGCATGTCGATGGCATAAGTCAGCTCGGCCAGTGGCGGGCGATAGATGTCCTTCAGCGTGAGCGACATCAGCACGATGAAGACCATCGGCATCAGGAACAGCGCGGCAAGGCCATGCATGTCGCGCACGAGGGCGAGCAGTTCTTTCTTGATGAGCGCGAGGAGCATGGGGTTCAGTCGCGCAGCGAGCGATGGGTGAGCGCCATGAACAGCTGCTCGAGGTCATGGCGGCCGAACTCGGCATGGCGCACTTCGATGCCCGCAGCTTCGAGCGCGGCCAGCACAGGCCCCGGGCCGCTGCCGGCGTTCAGGTGAATGCGCCAGTGCACACCCACCTGCTCCACCGTGCCGAAGCGCGAGAGCATGTCGGCATCTAGCCCGTCAGCAGCCAGCGTGAGCAGCATCGCGTTCTTCGACAGCAGTTCGTCGAGCGAGCCTTCGCGCAGCACATGGCCGCGATCGAGGATGGCGACACGGTCAGCGATCGCCTCGATCTCTTCCATGTAGTGCGAGGCGTAGATCACTGCCGCGCCCTGCTGCGCGAGGCTCTTGATGGCGTCGAGGATGAAGGCGCGCGATTGCGGATCGACACCCACGGTGGGTTCGTCGAACAGCATCAGCTCGGGTTCGGGCAGCAGGGCAATGGCCAGGTTGAGCCGGCGCTTGAGTCCGCCCGAGAGCCGCTCGGCGCGCACGCCAGCGAACTGCTCCAGCTGTGCAAACTGCGTACAGGCCGCGATGCGCTCCTTCTTGCGCGCGCCCGACAGGCCTCCAGCCGCGGCAAAGCAGGCAAGGTTCTCGGCCACGGTCAGCATCGGATAGAAGGCCTGCTCCTGTGGCGCCACGGCAATGCGCGTTGGCGTCTTCGCGCGCACCTGCTGCAGCGGCTGGCCATCGATGCGGATCTCGCCCGACTGCACGGCAAGCGCGCCCGACAGATGCGAGATCAGCGTGGTCTTGCCTGCGCCGTTCGGTCCCAGCAAACCCAGTACGCAGCCCCTTGGCACTGCGAGCGATACGTCGGCCAGCGCGGGCGCGTCGGCATGCGGGTAGCGGTAGCTGAGCTGGCGCAGCTCTAACATCAGGCGACGGCTGCCTTCAGGTCGCGGAAAAAGCTTTCTTCCTGCTGCGCCTGCTCACGCAGCTTCGCAGCCAGCGCAGCCGGGTCGACCGCCTCGCGCCCCTTCACCATGCGCGCGGCCTTGAGCGCGAATGCACGCCAGCCGTCGCCGATGGCGATGAGCCGCTCGGACATCTGCTGCAGCTGCGGTTTGTCGAGCAGCTGGGCCGCCTCCTGCAGAAAGCCCGCATAGATGAAGCGGAAGCCCGCCCCGCCCGTGCCGATTTCTTCCTGCATGCGCACCACGTGGCCGATGAAGTCGACGCTGCGCGGATCGGCCGGCGACAGCTTCTGCATGCGCTTGGCCAGCGTGTGCATGCCGCGCACACCGACGATGGGAATGGGCGCGAGCATGTTGCGCACTGTCTTGCGGATGGCCTTGACCACCGAGGCCGCATCGACGACCTTGCGGTCGATGGCCTGCGGGTAGTACATGAGTCCCTTCGGGGCCAGCACGCCCTTGGCGAAGCGGGCACGTGCCAGGTCGCTGCTCGCGCAACGCACGGGCTCCTCGAACACCGGGTCGCTGATCAGGTAGTCGTCGCCGTCCTTGCCGTACACCAGCAGGTTGTGCGCATTGAAGTGAAAGCGCATGTTCGGCGGAAAGTACGGCAGCCAGTACACCGACGTTTGCAGCCCCACCAGCTGGCCATCGGCCAGCAGCGCGTCGAGCCTCTGCTGCCCTGCCTCGGCGCTGCGGAAGGTCTCGAAGCGGAAGCGCGCGGCCATCGGCGCCAGCAGGCCCTTGATGATGGCCTTGGGCGGCATGCGGTACGAGATCAGCGGCAGGCCCGACAGCTTGATGAAGGGCAGGTACGCGAACGAAATCGCGGACGACAGGCCCAGCGCCATGCTCTCGCTCATCGGCGCGCCGTGGTGGCGCATCAGGCTGGAGATGACGCCGCTTTCGCAATGCGCCGCCTGTTGGTGTTGAAAGTTCACGGCAGGCCTTGCAAGGTGGAAACGGGCAAGCCCAGCGCTTCGCTGTAGCGTGCGAGCTGCGCCGGCGACAGCGCGGCGAAATGGCGCGGCTGCAGGTGGCGCCGCACGCGCCACTGCCAGAAGCCGCTGGTCTGCGAGAGCAGCGCCACGTCCATGCGGCGCTCGTACATCCAGTATTCGAGCGGCGAAGCCTGCCCCGCTTTCACGCGCTCCTTCGCGGCCTGCGCCTGCTCGACGAGCACATCGACCGCATGGCTGGTGACGATCTCTTCCGCCTCCCAGCCGCGCGAAGTGGTGGTGACGACGCGGCCCTGCGCATCGCGGGCGTACATCAGCTTGGAGTGGCCGTCGAGGGTCGCATTGCCCTCCTGCGGTACCGCGTCGAGATCCATGGCTACACCGCTTCCATGTAGATGAAGCCGCTGGAGAAGCGGCCACTTTCGGGCACGAACATCAGCAGCTTCTGGCCGGGCTTGATGCGGCCCGAGCGGAACAGCTCGTCGAGCATGATGTAAGGCGACGCCGAACCCGTATTGCCCTTGCTCGCAAGATTGCTGAACCAGCGCTCGCGCGGAATCGGCAGGCCCAGCGATTCGAGGCACTGGCTCACCGGCTCGACGAAGTACTGCGATGACAGGTGCGGCAAAAACCAGTCGATGTCCGCCGTCTTCAGCCCGCGCCGCTCGATGATGGCCGCCAGCGGCTCGCCCAGCGTGGCGCGCACGATGTTGTCGTTGAGCAGGCGCACGTCCTGCTTGACGGCGAAGGTCGACTCGCGCTGCCAGTCTTCGGGCGACTTGCGCCCCCAGCCGTCGAGGCCGCCTTCGGCATTCTTCTCGGCACCAGCGTACATGCACACCGGCAGCTCGTGCGCGGCGGACGACAGGTCGATCCAGTCGATGCGCAGCGACAGCGGCCCGCGTGGCTCGCGCTCCAGCAGCACTGCACCCGCGCCGTCGGACAGCATCCAGCGCAGAAAGTCTTTCTCGAAGGCCAGTTCGGGCCGCGCTTCCAGCGCTTCGAGCTTGTGCTCGAGCTCGGCCTCGAAGCGCGAGCCGCGCATCACGGCCGAGGCCAGCTCGGAACCCGTGGCCACCGCGCGCCGGGCATCGCCCGCGCGCACCGAGAGCCATGCATGCTTCAACGCGGTGGCGCCGGCCAGGCAGATGCCCGCGCAGGCCACCACTTCGAGCCGCGGCCAGCCGAGTTCGCCGTGCACCATCACCGCGTGGTTGGGCATGAGCTGGTCGGGCAGCGAAGTGCCGGTGACGAGGCAGTCGACCGGCCCCACGTCGCCAAGCGCGCGGATCGCGGATGCAGTGAGCTGCGCGTTGGTCATCGCCAGTTCGCCCGTGGCGCGGTCGATGGCGTAGTGGCGCGACTGGATGCCGTTGCTGCGCAGGATCAGCCGCCGCGCGCGGGACGCCTTGCCGCCGATGCGACCGAGGACGTCTTCGATGTCTTCATTGCTGACCGGGGAAAAGGGCAGAAAGGCGGCGGTGCGGGTCAGGAAGACATCAGTCGTCATAGAGGGGGGTGCGGTCCGTGGCAGAGCCCGACGGGCACTCGAATTGGGCTGTCATTTTAGTCAGCCACCCTCTGAACAAAGGTCGCAAGAGTGCCTGCAGGCTCAGGCTCACGGGCACCACCGTAATGATCAGTACCAGCAGAAACAGCACGTACAGCAGCAGCAGCGGCTTGCGCTGCCACGCGCCGGGCCCGCCGGCGGCCATGATCAGCTTGCCCCAGAGGTAGAAGCTGCGCGTGCCGGCCTTCTCGCTGATGAGCAGCCTGGCATTGGCCTGCACCGCCCCGAGGCCGGCCAGCAGCGGCTGCGTGCCGCGCTCCAGGTCGTTGTGCAGGGCATCGCGCAGGGCACGGCCGAAGCGGCCTGTACCGTCGATCTGTTCGGTACTGAGTCCCGCATCGGGCATGCCCCAGAAGCCGCGCTTGCGGCCCCAGATCAGCCAGGCCGGCGTGGTGAAGAAGGTGGCGAGCGTGGGGCCGGGGTCGGTCAGCACCACGTTGTCGATCAGCCGCGCGCCGACGTCGTCGAGCATGCCCTTGAGTTTTTCGTGGGCCAGAAGCCACATGTTGCGGCAGGCGATGACCGTGACCACCGGCTTGCCCTTGAGCAGCCGCGCCGCCGCCGGGTGCTTCAAGAAGGCCGCCACGGGCTGTGAAGGCGCCAGGAACCACACCTGGTACGGCAGGATGACGAGGTCGAAGTCTTCCTGGCCCGTGAGCGACAGCGGCGCCAGCGGCTGCGGCTTCATGTGGGCCGACTCCGGGAAAGCGTCGAAGAAGCTCAGGAAGGGCCAGGGAAAGGGGTACGGCGCAAGTGGGCGCAGCGTTTCCTCGTGCACCTCGATCGACGGATCGGCGCGCAGCGGCGCCACGATCCGGTCTGCAACCTCGTCGAGCTGGCCGGATTGCGAATAGCGAAGAACGAGGACGCGCTTGACGCTTCGAGGGGGGCTGGAGGGGCTGGAAGTCACTGGCGGTGGCGTTTCGGGGGCCGTCGAATGTACGCGATGCCTGTAGCGAGCGCATCTGCCAATGGTCATGGCGTCGCGGCAATCAGACGGTCGAATCGGTCAAATGGCCGGCGATGCGGAAAAAGAACAAGAAAAAAGGGCCGCACCTTGCGGCACGGCCCCTGTCGTGGTGCGCGAGGGAAGCTCAGCGCACCTTGCCTTCCTTCCAGGCGGTCAGCAGCTTGTTGTAGTCGATGGTCTCGCCCTTCGGCTTCTCGTTGGCCAGCTTCTTCCACGGGGCGTGGTCGTCGCTCAGGTACTTGGCCGGGTCGCCCTTGGGGTTGAGCTTGGGCGCGCAATGGGCCATGCCGGCGCGCTCGAGGCGGGCCATCACGTTGTCCATCTCGTCGGCCAGGTTGTCCATTGCCTTCTGCGGGGTCTTCTCGCCCGTGACGGCCTCGGCCACGTTCTTCCACCAGAGCTGCGCGAGCTTCGGATAGTCGGGCACGTTGGTGCCGGTCGGGGTCCAGGCCACGCGCGCCGGGCTGCGGTAGAACTCGATCAGGCCGCCGTACTTGTTGGCGTTCTGCGTGAAGTAGTCCGAGCGGATGTCGCTGTCGCGGATGAAGGTCAGGCCGGTGATCGACTTCTTCAGCGAGGTGGTCTTGGCAGTGATGAACTGCGCGTAGAGCCAGGCTGCTGCCGTCTTGTTGGCGTCATGGCCCTTGAAGAAGGTCCACGAACCCACGTCCTGGTAGCCGTTCTGCATGCCCTGCTTCCAGTACGGACCGTTCGGGCCGGGGGCCATGCGCCACTTCGGCGAGCCGTCGTCGTTCACCACGGGCAGGCCCTTCTTGGTCATGTCGGCCGTGAAGGCCGTGTACCAGAAGATCTGCTGGGCGATCTGGCCCTGCGCCGGCACGGGGCCGGATTCGCCGAAGGTCATGCCCATGGCTTCCTTGGGCGCGTACTTCTTCATCCAGTCGATGTACTTGGTGAGCGCGTACACGGCAGCCGGCGAGTTGGTGGCGCCGCCACGCGACACCGAGGCGCCGGTGGGCGTGCACTTGTCGGCGGCCACGCGAATGCCCCATTCGTCGATCGGCATGCCGTTGGGAATGCCCTTGTCGGCGGAGCCGGCCATCGACAGCCACGCATCGGTGAAGCGCCAGCCCAGCGACGGATCCTTCTTGCCGTAGTCCATGTGGCCGTAGATCGGCTTGCCGTCGATGGTCTTCACGTCGACGCTGAAGAACTCGGCGATGTCTTCGTAGGCGCTCCAGTTGAGCGGCACGCCCAGGTTGTAGCCGTACTTGGCCTTGAACTTGTCCTGCAGGTCCTTGCGCGCGAACAGGTCGGCGCGGAACCAGTACAGGTTGGCGAACTGCTGGTCGGGCAGCTGGTAGAGCTGGCCGTCGGGAGCAGTGGTGAAGCTGGTGCCGATGAAGTCCTTCAGGTCGAGGCCGGGGTTGGTGAACTCCTTGCCCGCGCCGCCCATGTACTCGGTCAGCGACATGATCTTGCCGTAGCGGTAGTGCGTGCCGATCAGGTCGGAGTCGGACACCCAGCCGTCATAGATCGACTTGCCCGACTGCATCGAGGTCTGCAGCTTCTCGACCACGTCGCCTTCCTGGATCAGGTCGTGCTTGACCTTGATGCCGGTGATTTCCTCGAAGGCCTTGGCCAGCGTCTTCGATTCGTACTCGTGGGTGGTCAGGGTTTCGGAGACGACGGACACCTCCTTGACGCCCTTGGCCTGCAGCTTCTTGGCCGCATCGATGAACCATTTCATTTCCTCCATCTGCTTGTCCTTGGACAAGGTAGATGGCTGGAACTCGCTGTCGATCCATTTCTTGGCTTCAGCCTCGCCGGCCGTTGCCGCACCGTGCGCGGCGAACATCGCCGCAGCCAGTGCCAATGCCGTGTAGCGCATCTTCATGAAGTTGTCTCCTCGGTTGTTGCTTCCCCGGTGTTGTGTTCGATCACGGCTCCGGGGAGGCGGAGAGCCGGAACGCATTTGGTTGAACGCTAAGAGCCGTGCCCGCTCAGCCCTTGCGCATCACGAGCGCTAGCAGGCCCATCGACAGCACGAAGCTGATCCAGATCGAAGGCTCGGCCTCCAGGCTGAACCACTCCTGGAACTTGCCGGCCAGGCCGATGAAGATCAGGTTCAGGTACGCCGCCGACAGCAGCCCGATGAAGAGCCGGTCGCCGCGCGTGGTGGCCATCGGCAGCCAGCCGCGCCGCAGCGTGGTGGGCGACTTGAATTCCCACACCGTCATGCCGACCAGCATGAGCGCGATGCAGATGAAGAACACGGCCACCGGGGTGGTCCAGACCATCCAGTCGAACATCTCTCGGCCTCCTTAAACACGACCCATCGCGAAACCCTTCGCGATGTAATGGCGCACGAACCAGATGACGATGGCGCCCGGAACGATGGTCAGCACCCCGGCAGCCGCCAGTGTTGCCCAGTCCATGCCCGAGGCGCTCACCGTGCGCGTCATCGTCGCCACGATGGGCTTGGCGTTCACGCTCGTGAGCGTGCGCGCGAGCAGCAGCTCAACCCAGCTGAACATGAAGCAGAAAAACGCCGCCACGCCCACGCCGGCCTTGATGAGCGGCAGGAAGATAGTGAGGAAGAAGCGCGGGAACGAATAGCCGTCGATGTACGCCGTCTCGTCGATCTCGCGCGGAATGCCGCTCATGAAACCTTCCAGGATCCACACCGCCAGCGGCACGTTGAACAGCAAATGCGCGAGCGCCACGCCCAGGTGCGTGTCCATCAGGCCGACCGTGCTGTACAGCTGGAAGAACGGCAGCAGGAACACCGCGGGCGGCGTCATGCGGTTGGTCAGCAGCCAGAAGAACACATGCTTGTCACCCAGGAACGAATAGCGCGAGAACGCATAGGCCGCGGGCAGCGCCACGGTGAGCGAGATCACCGTGTTGATGGCCACGTAGATCAGGCTGTTGATGTAGCCCGAGTACCACGACTCGTCGGTGAAGATGCGCGCGTAGTTGGCCCAGGTGAGCTGCTGCGGAAAGAACGAGAAGCTCGACAGGATCTCCTCGTTCGTCTTGAAGCTCATGTTGATCATCCAGTAGATGGGCAACAGCGCGAACAGGATGTACAGCACCAGGAAGATGCTGCGCTTGTGAAATCTCTTCTCGTTCATTTCTCCACCTCCGCTTCCTGCGTACCGACCCGCTGCATCCAGTTGTAGAGCACGAAGCAGAACAGCAGGATGATGAGGAAATAGATCAGCGAAAACGCCGCTGCAGGCCCCAGGTCGAACTGCCCCACTGCCTTCTGCGTGAGGTATTGGCTCAGGAAGGTGGTTGCGTTGCCCGGCCCACCGCCCGTCAGCACGAAGGGCTCGGTGTAGATCATGAAGCTGTCCATGAATCGCAGCAGCACCGCGATCATCAGAACGCCGCGCATCTTGGGCAGCTGGATGAAGCGGAACACCGCGAACTTGCTCGCGCCGTCGATGCGCGCAGCCTGGTAGTAGGCGTCGGGAATCGAACGCAGGCCCGCATAGCACAGCAGTGCCACCAGCGGCGTCCAGTGCCACACATCCATCACCAGCACGGTGAGCCACGCGTCTGTGGCGCTGCCGGTGTAGTTGTATTCGATGCCCATCGTCTGCAGCGCATGGCCCAGCAGGCCGATGTCGGCACGGCCATAGATCTGCCAGATGGTGCCGACCACGTTCCATGGAATCAGCAGCGACAGCGCCACCACCACCAGCACCGCTGAAGACTTCCAGCCCTTGGCCGGCATCGACAGCGCCAGGCCGATGCCCAGCGGAATCTCGACCAGCAGCACAGACAGCGAGAAGCCCAGCTGGCGCCACAGCGCCTCATGCAGCTCGTCGTCGCGCATCACCGAGGCGAACCACTCGGTGCCGACGAAGACTCGGCGCTCGGGCGAGATGATGTCCTGCACCGAGTAGTTGACCACCGTCATGAGCGGCACGATGGCCGAGAACGCAACGCAGATGAGCACTGGCAGCACCAGCCACCAAGCCTTCTGGTTGATCGGTTTGTTGGTTGCGTTCATGCGACCAGTTCCTCGTCTTTGTAATAGCAGGTGTGCGTATCCAGTACTCGCACCCACACCGTGCCTCCCGCTGCCGGCGGCTGGTCGTCGGAGTGCAGCCGCACCTTCAGCACGCTGCCGTCGGCCTCCACGCTCAGCATCACGTGCGTGCCCACGTCCTGCACCTGCTTCACCACGGCCGGCACCGCACCGGCGGCGCCCGCGTTGGACAGGCGCAGGTACTCGGGGCGGATGCCGATCTTCAGAGGCCCCTGCGGCAACTCGCGCGTGGGCACCAATGGCGTGCCCGCAACCTCGATGGTGCCGTTCGCGCTCTTCGCGGACAGGAAGTTCATGCCCGGCGAGCCGATGAAATGCCCGACGAAGGTGTGGGCCGGCCGCTCGAACAGTGCTTCGGCGCTGCCCACCTGCACGGCCTTGCCGCGCGTCATCACCACCACCTCTTCGGCGAAGGTGAGCGCCTCGACCTGATCGTGCGTCACGTAGATGAGCGTGAGCTTCAGCTCGCGGTGAATCTGCTTGAGCTTGCGGCGCAGCTGCCACTTCAGGTGCGGGTCGATCACGGTGAGCGGCTCGTCGAAAAGCACCGCCGACACGTCGCTGCGCACCAGCCCGCGCCCGAGGGAGATCTTCTGCTTGGCGTCGGCCGCGAGGCCGGCGGCGCGCTGGTTGAGTTGCCCGCTCATGTCGAGCATCTCGGCAATCTCGCCCACGCGCTTCTTGATCTGGTCGGCCGGCACCTTGCGGTTGCGCAGCGGGAACGCGAGGTTCTCGGCCACGGTCATGGTGTCGTAGATCACCGGGAACTGGAACACCTGGGCAATGTTGCGCTCCTGCGGCGTGGCGCGCGTCATGTCGCGGCCATCGAAGGTGACCGTGCCCTGCGAGGGCACGAGCAGACCCGAGATGATGTTCAGCATGGTCGTCTTGCCGCAGCCCGAAGGGCCGAGCAAGGCATATGCCCCGCCGTCGCGGAAGCTCATCTTCAGCGGCAGCAGCGCATAGTCGCTGTCCTGCGTGGGGTTGGGGCGGTAGGCGTGGGCCAGGTCGAGGTCAATGCGTGCCATGACTAGTTTCCTTTGCGCCATGCCGGCGCCAGCGCCAGCTTTTCGCTGGCATCGAACACATAGGCTTGCGACGCGCTGAAGTACAGCGTGATCGAGGCGCCCAGCTCGAAGCGGTGCACACCGGTGAGCTGTGCCACCAGTTCGCCCACCGCTGTCTCGACGTGCACGAAGGTGTCGGAGCCCGAGATTTCGGCCAGCTCCACCTTGCCGGGCAAGGCGATGTCGCCCTGCCCCGCATCCACGTTCAGTGCGCTCGCGCGCAGGCCGACCGTGACGGCGCCTGCAACGCTTTCAGGCACAGCCAGAGCCAGCGCGGGACCACCGGCCAGTTGCACCTTGCCGGCGGTCGCGGTGCCGGCCAGCAGGTTCATCGGCGGATCGCTGAAAGCACGCGCCACGCGCAGCGACTGCGGCGCATGGAAGACCTCGGCCGTCGGGCCGTACTGCAGCAGCTCGCCGGCATCCATCACGGCCGTGTAGCCGCCAAGCAGCAACGCTTCGCCGGGCTCGGTGGTCGCGTAGATCACGGTCGAATCGCCAGTGGCGAAGAGTTGCGTGAGCTCTTCGCGCAGGCCTTCGCGCAGCTTGTAGTCGAGGTTGACCAGCGGCTCGTCGAGCAGCATCAGCGGTGCGTTCTTGGCGAGCGCGCGCGCCAGCGCCACGCGCTGCTGCTGGCCGCCCGAGAGTTCGGCCGGATAGCGGTCGAGGAACATGCCGATGTGCAGCTTGTCGGCCAGCGCCTTTACGCGTGCATCGATGTTCGACTCACCGCGCAGCTTGAGCGGCGAGGCAATGTTGTCCGACACCTTGAGCGACGGATAGTTGATGAACTGCTGGTAGACCATCGCGACATTGCGTTCGCGCACGGGCATGCCGGTCACGTCCTTGCCGTCGACCAGCACCTTGCCTTCGGTGGGCGTGTCCAGCCCCGCCATCAGCCGCATGAGGCTGGTCTTGCCGGCCTGCGTTGCGCCCAGCAGCACGGTGACCGCGCCGCTTCTGGGCGCGATGCTCTGCTCGTAGAGCCATGTCTGCGCACCCACCTTCTTGGTGACGCGCTCCAGTGTCAATTGCATTGGCGCTCTTTCCCTTGTGTTCGGTCTAGTTGTTTTTGACGCGGACCTGCTGCTGCAGCAGCCAGCGCGCGACCTGCTCGCGCTCTTCCGGCGTGTAGTGCAGCCCCAGCTTGGAACGCCGCCAGAGCACGTCTTCCGCGCTCACGGCCCATTCGCGGTCCTGCAGGAAGCGCAGTTCGCGCTCGTACAGGCCGGGCGCCACTTCGTCGCCCAGGTCGGCAAAGGACTTCGCTTCGCCCAGCAACTCCGTGATGCGGGCGCCGTAGCCCCGCGCGAGGCGGCGCGCCAGGTGGCCGTAGAGCCACGGATATTTGGTTTGCACGGCCGACACGAAGCGTTCGAAATCGTCGTCGGGCCGCTTCGCAGCGCCGATCCATGCCGACAGGTCGCCGCCCGCGAGAAAGGCGCCGTCGGTCCAGGCCGGGCGCTGCGAGCTCGACTGGCCCAGCATCCTGCCCACCTCGTCGGCCGCGTCCTCGGCCAGCTTGCGGAATGTGGTGATCTTGCCGCCCCACACCGACAGCAGCGGCGCGGCGGTGGTGTTCGATTCGAGCATGTAGTCGCGCGTGACGGCCGATGGGTCGCCCGAGTCGTCATCCAGCAGCGGCCGCACGCCCGAGTAGGTCCACACCACGTCGGCCGGCACGATGGGCTTCTCGAAATAGCGGCTGGCCTGGGTGCAGAGGTAGTCGATTTCTTCCTGCGCGATGCGCGCGGCGCCAGGGTCGTCGCCGGTGAGTTCGATGTCGGTGGTGCCGATCAGCGTGAACTCGCCCTGGTAGGGAATGGCGAAGATGATCCGCTTGTCGGGGTTCTGGAAGATGTAGGCGTGGTCGTGCTCGAACAGGCGCGGCACCACGATGTGGCTGCCCTTCACGAGCCGCAGGCTCTTGGTGGCCAGCGCCTCGCCCTTGGCCGACTGCGCGACGCCGCGCAGGAATGATTCGGCCCACGGCCCCGCGGCATTGACCACCGCCCGGGCGCGCAGCGTGCGCTTGTTGCCGTCGGCGCCTTGCAGCGTGGCAGTCCATCCGTCGGCGTCTCGCTGGGCGTGCACGCAGCGCGTGCGGGTCAGCACTTCGGCGCCGCGCGCCTGCGCGTCGAGCGCGTTGAGCACCACGAGGCGCGCATCGTCGACCCAGCCGTCCGAATAGATGAAGCCGCGCTTGTACTGGTCCTTCAGCGGCTTGCCCGCGGCGTGGCGGCGCAGATCGACGCTGTGCGAAGCCGGCAGCACCTCGCGTTTGGCAAGGTGGTCATACATGAACAGGCCGATGCGGATCATCCAGGCCGGGCGCATCGACGGGTCGTGCGGCATCACGAAGCGCAGCGGCCACATGATGTGCGGCGCGCTCTTGAGCAGCACCTCGCGCTCCTGCAGCGCCTTGCGCACCAGCGAGAACTCGTAGTACTCGAGGTAGCGCAGCCCGCCGTGGATCAGCTTAGTGGAGGAAGACGATGTGTGCGAGGCGAGATCGTCCTTTTCGCACAGCACCACGCGCCAGCCGCGGCCCGCGAGGTCGCGCGCGATGCCGCAGCCGTTGATGCCGCCGCCGACGATGAGCACGTCGCAGTCGGCGGCCGGCGCGGGCGAAATGGAAGAGAAATCGCTCACAGAAATTGGGTCCGTTGAAGCGTGACTTTGGTCACTAACGGCGGCCATTGTATTTTCGCGTCTTTTCATTTGGATTCCTTTTGGCGCGATTTTCCTACGAGTTTTCCCTTAGATGGCTTCGTTTTCTTTCGCTTTAAAGTGGCGCGCTCTGTACCCTCGGTCGCAGTCTTCCTGCTTTCCACGACGCCCCTGTGAACTCCAACCCGCGCCAGATCAACCTCCTGGACACCGTGCGCGCGCGCGGCTCCGTCACCGTCGAGCAACTGGCCGA
Source organism: Variovorax sp. GW821-FHT09D05 (assembly GCF_059416325.1). NCBI lineage: Bacteria > Pseudomonadati > Pseudomonadota > Betaproteobacteria > Burkholderiales > Comamonadaceae > Variovorax > Variovorax sp. GW821-FHT09D05. Next base: position 126,165 of record NZ_JBWKOZ010000006.1, read on the forward strand.
CATGCTCGGCGTCACCCTGCAGACCGTGCGGCGCGACGTGCAGCGGCTGGCTGACGAAGGCCTGCTCACGCGCTTTCACGGCGGCGTGCGCGTGCCCAGCTCGACCACGGAAAACATCGGCTACCAGCAGCGCGAGACCCTGCACGCCGAAGGCAAGGCGCGCATCGCCCGCCGTGTGGCGGAGCTGGTGCCCAACGACTGCTCGCTGATCCTCAACATCGGCACCACCACCGAGGCCATCGCCAAGGCGCTGCTGCGCCACACGGGCCTGCGCGTGATCACCAACAACCTGAACGTGGCCACCATCCTGAGCGGCAACACCTCGTGCGAAGTGATCGTGGCGGGCGGCTCGGTGCGCCAACGCGACCGCGCCATCGTGGGCGAGGCAACCATCGACTTCATCCGCCAGTTCAAGGTCGACATCGCACTGATCGGCGTGTCGAGCATCGAGGCCGACGGATCGCTGCGCGACTTCGACCTGCGCGAGGTGAAGGTGGCGCAGACCATCATCGCGCAGGCGCGCGAGGTATGGCTCGCAGCGGATGCGAGCAAGTTCAACCGGCCGGCAATGATTCAGCTCGGCACGCTCTCGCAGATCGACCGGCTGTTCACCGATGCCGAGCCGCCGGCGCCATTCGCCGACCTGCTGCACACCGCCCAGGTGCGCCTCGAGATCGCGCGCGAGAACTGACAAGAAAGAACACGAACGAATGACCACCTACCTGCTCGCCCTCGACCAGGGCACTTCGAGCTCCCGCAGCATCGTGTTCGACCGCGAAGGCCACATCGTCGCCATCGCGCAGAAAGAGCTGACGCAGATCTACCCGCAGCCGGGCTGGGTCGAGCATGACCCGATGGAAATCTGGCGCAGCCAGCTCGCCACCGCGCGCGAAGTGCTCGCCAAGGCGAAGCTCAAGCCCACCGACATCCACGCCATCGGCATCACCAACCAGCGCGAAACCACCGTGCTGTGGAACCGCGCCACGGGCCAGCCAGTGCACCACGCCATCGTCTGGCAGGACCGCCGCGCCGAGCCCTTGTGCGCCAGGCTGCGCGACGAGGGCATGACCGACACCATCCGCGAGAAGACCGGGCTGGTGATCGACGCGTACTTCTCCGGCACCAAGCTGCGCTGGCTGCTCGACAACGTACCCGGCGCGCGTGCGCAGGCCGAGCGCGGCGAACTCGCCTTCGGCACCGTCGACAGCTGGCTCATGTGGCAGCTCACCGGCGGCAAGGTACACGTGACCGACGTGAGCAACGCCTCGCGCACCATGCTCTTCAACGTGCACAGCAACGAGTGGGATGCCGACCTGCTGAAGGCACTCGACATTCCCGCCGCGCTGATGCCCAAGGTGCAGCCCTCGAGCTCGCACTTCGCAGACACCGATGCGGCGCTGCTGGGCCACACGCTGCCCATCGGCGGCGTGGCCGGCGACCAGCAGAGCGCCCTTTTCGGCCAGGCCTGCTTCGAAGCCGGCATGGCCAAGAACACCTACGGCACCGGCTGCTTCCTGTTGATGCACACCGGCGGCGCGTTCCAGCCCTCGCACAACGGCCTGCTCGTGACCAGCGCCGCGCAGACCGATGTAACGCCGCAGTACGCCATGGAAGGCAGCGTGTTCGTCGGCGGTGCCGTGGTGCAGTGGCTGCGCGACGGGCTCAAGGCCATCAAGGGCAGCGCCGAAGTGCAGTCGCTGGCCGAGAGCGTGCCCGATGCCGGCGGAGTGATGATGGTGCCGGCCTTCACCGGCCTCGGCGCGCCCTACTGGGATGCTGATGCGCGAGGCACCATCACCGGCCTCACGCGCGGCACCACGGTTGCGCACATTGCGCGCGCCGCGTTGGAAAGCATCGCCTACCAGAGCGCCGCGCTGCTGCAAGCCATGAGCCGCGACGCAGTGGCCGCCGGCGGCAAGCCCGTGGCCGAGCTGCGCGTGGACGGCGGCGCGAGCGTGAACGACCTGCTCATGCAGTTCCAGGCCGACCTGCTGGGCATTCCGGTGGTGCGGCCCGAAGTGATCGAGACCACCGCGCTGGGCGCTGCGTACCTCGCAGGCTTGTCGACCGGGGTCTACACCGACGCGCGCCAACTCTCGAAGCTGTGGAAGATCGAGCGCCGCTTCATGCCGACCATGGGCCGCGCGCAGGCCGAGGAATCGATGGCGCGCTGGGAGCGTGCGGTGCGCCAGGCCACTGCGACCTGACGATCCAAAAGACCTCGCCACCATCGGGGCACTGAGGTCCGCTGCACGAGCCCCGGGGCAGAATTCGGCCGCCCCGACTTGCCGCGCTGCCTGCTTGACCACTCCAACCAACGAAGTCTCTCCATCGCGCAACGCGCTGCTCGCCTGCGGCGTGGTGGGCGCGACGCTGCTGGCGCTCATCGCGCTCGGCCATGACGGCCGCCGCATGGCGCAGCTCGCGGTGCTGGCAATGCCGATGGTGCTGTGGCTTGCGTGGCCGCTGCGCAGCGCTCGGATGCGGCGCATACGCACGCTGCTGGTCTGGCTCTGGGCCATGGGCTTCGCACTCGACGGCGCGGTGCGCGCCTATCTGCTCGACGCCTACCAGGCCGCGCCCGACGGTGCCATGGTGCTGGGCGCAGCGGCCAACACCAATGCGCGCGAGGGCTCCGAATACCTGTGGATGCATTGGCGCTCGGCTGCGGTGTGGTGTGCCGCGCTGGTGGTAGCAGGCGTGCTCGTGGGCATGTTCGCGCAGCGCGGCGCTGCAGCCGATGCGGCGACTACATCAGCCCGGCCTGTTCGATGGGTCGTGGCGCTGATCGCGCTGCTGCTTCTCGTCGCATGCGTAGCCTACGCAAGCAAACCCTGGCGCCGGCTGCATCCCGCAGTCTTCTGGACACAGTGGGCAAATTCCGTTCACACGCTGCGCACCGCCTGGGCCGACCAGCAGAAGCAGCGCGACCGCCTGATGGCGCAAGCCAAAGGCATCGCACCCGTGATTTCGCAGACCGGCCCTTCCACGGTGGTGCTGGTCATCACCGACAGCATCAACCGCGACAACATGGCGCTGTACGGCTACGGCCGCCCGACCACGCCCCGCCTGCTGGCGCACAAGGCGCAGACCGGCGACCAGATGGCGGTGCTGAAGAACGCCTGGTCCGTCGACGCAAGCACCCTGCCCGCGCTGCGCAACATGTTCCACTTCGGCCTGCCCGAGAGCGAGAACCCGCCGCACCTGCTGGCGCTGGCGCGTGCTGCCGGCTACAAGGTCTGGTGGATCAGCAACCATGACGACCTCGCCATCGAGCAGCAGCATGCGCGCCTCGCCGACGTGGTCGACATGGTCAACCGCACGCCCGGCCGCGCCAGCGCCTCGCTGGACGGCGAGATCCTCGACTGCGTGCAGGAGGCGCTGGCCGATACGAGCACCGACCGCAAGCTGATCGTGGTCCATCTGATGGGCGCGCATCCGCACTACAGCCTGCGCTTTCCGGCCAACGCCAACCCCTTCGACGACGATGTGGATGCGGTCGAGAACGGCCTCGTGAAAGACGGCCGCTCGGCCTGGGTGCGCCGCTTCCGCCAGGAATACGACGCCGCGCTGCTGTATCACGACTTCGTGGTGTCCGAGCTGCTGCAGCAGACGCGCAGCGCGGGCAAGCCGGGCGACTACCGCGCGTGGATGTACCTGTCGGACCATGGCCAGGAAGTAGGCCACGTCAGCGACCGCGCGGGGCACAGCCCGGCGACCGCCTCGGGCTATCGCATTCCGGCTGTCGTGTGGCGCAACCAGCAACCGCTGCCGTCGGCCGCGGCGCAGCAGCACCCGTTTCGCGCAGACTGGTCGGGCTGGACGCTGATGGACCTGCTCCACATCCAGTGGAACGGGCAGAAGCCGGAACGCGATGTGCTGCAGGATGCCTACCGCTGGCAGGCGCCCACGATTCCGGTGGCGGTCGAATCGTTTTCGCGCTAGCCGTGCCGGGGCGACAGATGAATGCCGGCGATCATGCAGCGCACCGATCCGCCCGCCATCTCGATCGTCGGAACCGGCAGCGGAACCAGCCGCGCGGACCGTTCGATGACAGCCTTCTGCTGGCTGTTCAGGCTGTTGCAGGCGCGCTGCGACAGCGCGAGCACGCGGCCATCGCGGCCTGACAGCTCGATTGCATTGCCTGCGAACTCGGCGATCTGCCCTGCGGTGAGTGCAATGACCTCGCGCCCCGATTCCTCCAGCCGGGCGCGCACCTCGGCCGCACGATGCGCATCCGGGATCATGTCGAAGCCGACCAACGCGAAGGCCGTGGCCACGCACATCAGCACATTGGTGTGATAGATCGGCCGGCCGGCTTCATCGGCCGTATCCACCAGCATCGGCTCGAAATTGAAGTGCGTGCTGAAACGCTCCAGCGCCACCGGATCGGCCCGGTTCGAGCGAGCCGTGTAGGCCACGCGCGCCAGGTGGTCGAGCACCATCGCACCGGTGCCCTCCAGGAACAGGCCGTCGTGCTCGAGGCCGGAATAGTCGATGACGTCCTGCACCCGGTAGTTGGCCTTGAGCATCTCGATCACGTCGCTGCGCCGCTCGCGGCGGCGGCTCGGCGAATGCATCGGGTAGATGGCAACGTGCCCGCCCGGGTGGGTGGAGAACCAGTTGTTGGGAAAGACCGAGTCCGGCGTGTCGTGCTCGCCCCGGTCTTCGAACAGATGCACGCGCACGCCTTCGGCTTCGAGCTGCTCGACGGCTGCCGTTACCTCGCGATAGGCAGCGTCGGCCACGGCTTGCGCGGCCTCCTTGGCGGCTGCGGTCTGGAACGCGTTGTCGGCAGCAGTCTCCGGATTCGGCGTGAACCTGTGCGGGCGGACCATGACCACGGCGGCCGGCGCCTGAACGGAGCGGATCGCGGCCGGCATCATCAAGCCACCCTTCGGATGACAGCGCGCGAGGCGCCGCTGCGAGTGTGGCGGAACAGGTCCTTCGGGTCATCGGCCCGGGGCACCAGCTCGACGTCCACGCCGAGGTTGCGACGCTCGGCCTGTTCGTGCACATAGCGCAAGGTGGCGTAGTCCTCCAGCGCGAAGCCGACCGAATCGAACACCGTGACTTGTTCAGCGCTTTCGCGCCCCGTTGCCGTGCCGGCCAGCACGCGCCACAGGTCGACCACGGGAGAGTCTTTCGGCAACTGCTGGATGTCGCCCTCGATGCGCGTCTGCGGCTCGTATTCGACGAACACGCGCGCGCCGCGCAGCACGTCGGCATGCAGCTCGGTCTTGCCGGGGCAATCGCCGCCGACGGCGTTCAGGTGCATGCCCGGCCCGATCATGTCCGGCGTGATGATGGTGGCGCAGGCCTTGTCGGCAGTCACGGTCGTCACGATGTCGGCGCCGTGCACGGCCTGCGCCGTGGAGTCGGCACGAATGATCTTGAGCGACGAAAAGGCCGAGAGGTTGCGCACCAGCTTGTCGGTGGCCCGGGCGTCGATGTCGTACACGGCAATTTCCTCGATGCCCAAGTGGCAGTGAAAAGCCAATGCCTGGAATTCGCTCTGCGCGCCGTTGCCGATGAGCGCCATGCGCCGCGCGCCGGGCCGCGCCAATGCGCGCGCCGCCATCAGCGAGGTCGCGCTGGTGCGCAGCGCAGTGGCAAGGGTCAGTTCAGACAACAGCACGGGGTAGCCGGTTTCGACATCGGCGAGCACGCCGAAGGCCATCACCGTGTAGAGGCCGCGGCTGGTGTTGGCCGGATGGCCGTTGACGTACTTGAAGGCATAGCGCGAGGCGTTCGACACAGGCATCAGTTCGATGACGCCGATGTCCGAGTGGTTCGCCACACGGGCCGATTTGTCGAAATCAGGCCAGCGGATGAAGTCTTCCCGGATGGTGTCGGCCAATGCGCCGATGAAGGGGGCCACGCCGATCTCCTGCACGAGGCGGGACATGGCGGGAACGTCGATGAAGCGGGTCATGGGGGTCTCCTGAACGGTCCGGCCGCATCGCGCAGCCGTCTTTCGATTGTTCCGGGGAGACGTGTCAGACTGAACCCTCCAACTTGTCAAGTTAGCCCTTGAACCTTACATTTCGCTCGATCTGATTAGCAATTTGACAAATGGCAATGGACGACATCGACCGACAACTCATTGCCCTGCTGCGCGACGACGCGCGCATGCCGGTGGTGGCCCTGGCCCAGAAGCTCCGCGTGGCCCGGGCGACCGTGCAGAACCGGATTGCAAAACTGGAGAACGACGGAACCATCGTCGGCTACACCGTGCGGCTGAAGCCCGAAGCGGAGGCGCACCGCATCCGCGCGATCATGAGCATCGAGATCGAAGGGCACCGCGCCGAGCGCGTGAGCCAAGTGCTGCGCGGTCACCCCAACGTCGTCGCCCTGCACTCGACCAACGGCCGCTGGGACCTGATGGCCGAACTGCGCGCCGACTCGCTAGAAGCCTTCGACAAAGTGCTCAATGCCATCCGGCAGATCGAAGGCATCTCGAGCACCGAGACCAGCATCCTGCTGTCGACGCACAAGCTCTGAGCCGGGCGCCAGCGGCGCACCGGCTCTCTACCGCTCAGTGCGCGGGAACCAGGAAGTCCTGGCTGATGCGCCCGCCCAGCTCGTTCACGCGGTCGAGGAACTGCGTGAGGTAGGCATGCAGGCCGGTCGCAAGGATCTCGTCGACCCGCGCGTATTGCAGATCGGCCAGCAGCTTGCCGGCGCGGCGCTGGGTTTCGGCGCTCTGCTCGTTCTGCACCTTCGCGAGGTTGTTCACCACCTCGACCAGGCTCGCGTGCAGCGAGCGCGGCATGTCGGCGCGAAGAATCAGCAACTCGGCCACGCGCTCGGGCTTGATCACGTCGCGGTACACCTTGCGGTAGACCTCGAAGGCCGAAACGCTGCGCAGGATCGCGCTCCAGTGATAGAAGTCGTACTCTTGGTCTTCCTCGGTGGCGGCGCCGAAGAACTCGCTGTTGAGCGCATGGAACTTCACGTCCACCAGCCGCGCGGTGTTGTCGGCGCGTTCCAGGAAGGTGCCCAGGCGCGAGAAGTAGAAGGCCTCGTCCTGCAGCATGGTGCCCAGCGTGACGCCGCGCGACAGGTGCGAGCGGAACTTGACCCATTCGAAGAACTGGCCGGGGTCGCGCTCGAAATCGCCTGCGCGGAGCATGCGGTTGACTTCAAGCCAGGTGGTGTTCTGCGTTTCCCAGGCTTCGGTGGTGAGCGCGCCGCGCACGGCACGCGCGTTCTCGCGAGCGGCCTTCAGGCAGGAGACGATCGAAGAGGCGTTGCTCTCGTCCTTGACCATGAACTCCATCACGTCGTGGGGCGTGATCTGGTCGTACTTCTTGTTGTACCAGGGCAGCAGCTCGCTGATGGAGAGCACGCCCTGCCAGCCGTACTTGGCCACTTCGGCGGACTGCGGCAGCAGGGAGGTCTGGTAGTTGACGTCCAGCATGCGCGCCGTGTTCTCGGCGCGCTCGGTGTAGCGGGACATCCAGTAGAGATGGTCGGCGGTGCGAGACAGCATCGGTTGTGCTCCTACTACGATTGGCTTTGCGACTGCGCGGGCGCCGCCTTGGGCTTGGGTGCGCGGTCGGCTTCGAGAATCCAGGTGTCCTTGGTGCCGCCGCCCTGCGACGAGTTGACCACCAGCGAGCCTTCCTTCAACGCCACGCGCGTGAGGCCGCCGGGCACCATCTGCACCTCGCTGCCCGAGAGCACGAAGGGGCGCAGGTCGATGTGGCGCGGCGCGATGCCGGCGTCGACGAAGGTGGGCGAGGTCGACAGGCTCAGGGTGGGCTGGGCGATGTAGCCGTCGGGCTTGGCGATCACGGCCTTCTTGAAATCTTCGATCTCGGCCTGCGTGGCGGCCGGGCCGATCAGCATGCCGTAGCCGCCGGCGCCGTGCACTTCCTTGACGACCAGGTCCTTCATGTTGTCGAGCGTGTATTGCAGCTCGTCCTTGTTGCGGCACATGTAGGTGGGCACGTTCTTCAGGATCGGCTTTTCGCCGAGGTAGAACTCGACCATCTTCGGCACGTAGGGGTAGATCGACTTGTCGTCGGCCACGCCGGTGCCCACTGCATTGCAGATGACGACGTTGCCTTCGCGGTAGGCGCGCATCAGGCCGGCGGTACCGAGCGTGGACGTGGGGCGGAACACCTCGGGGTCGAGGAAGTCGTCGTCCACGCGGCGGTAGATGACATCGACGCGGCGCGGTCCGCGCGTAGTGCGCATGTAGACGAAGTTGTCCTTGACGAACAGGTCCTGGCCCTCGACCAGTTCCACGCCCATCTGCTGGGCGAGGAAGGCATGCTCGAAGTAGGCGCTGTTGTACATGCCGGGCGTGAGCACCACCACCGTGGGCTCGGCCGTGGCCGGCGGCGCACTGGCGCGCAGGGTTTCGAGCAGCAGGTCGGGGTAGTGCGCGACCGGTGCGATGCGGTTCTGGTTGAACAGCTCGGGGAAGAGCCGCATCATCATCTTGCGGTTTTCGAGCATGTAGCTCACGCCGCTGGGCACGCGCAGGTTGTCTTCGAGCACGTAGTACTCGCCGTTGCCGTCGGCATCGGGGGCACGAACGATGTCGATGCCCGAGATGTTCGAGTAGACGTTGTGCGGCACGTTCACGCCCATCATCTCGGGGCGGAACTGGGCGTTGTTCAGGATCTGCTCGGCCGGGATGATGCCGGCCTTGATGATTTCCTGGTCATGGTAGACATCGTGAAGAAAGCGGTTGAGCGCCGTGACGCGCTGCACCAGCCCTTTTTCCATGCTGTCCCACTCGTGGGCGGGAATGATGCGAGGCAGCAGGTCGAACGGGATGAGCCGCTCGGTGCCGGAGCCGTCCTCGTCCTTGGCGCCATACACCGCGAAGGTGATGCCGACCCGGCGGAAAATCAATTCCGCCTCTTCGCGCCGCGAACGCATCACCTCACCGGGTTGCTTCGCGAGCCATTGGTCGTAGCGCTTGTAGTGCTGTCGGATTGCAGCCCCCGCATAGGGCAACTGCTCATACATCTCGTCAAATTTGTGCATGGAACGACCAATCTCCTTGAGCTATAGCTTAGCAAGTTCAGGGCCAGTAGAACCCCTTATGCCAAGGCCGGAGACGGGCCGGAAGACTTTTTCTTCGCTCAGCGCTCAGGCCCTTCCTCGCTGGCCGTCAGCTTCTTGCGGGGCGAGAGAAATCCCTTGATGCGCTCCCCGCTCTCGTCGCTGTAGAGGCTGGCCAGGAAGGATTCGCGCTCGGCGTCGAGCTGCTCACGCCGGCTGCGCCCACGCGCCGAATACACGAGCTGCTTGATGCGCGCCTGCACCTCGAACGGGCCGCGCGCGAGCTGCTGCGCCCAGGCGAGCGCGGTGGCGCCGGCCTCCCCATGCGGCACGACCTTGTTGACCACGCCCAGTTCGTGCAGCCGCTTCGCGGTGCTGGGCGTGCCGTCGAGCAGCATTTCGATGGCAGCCTGCGGCGGCAACGCGCGCACCAGCGAATCGGTGCCGCCGCCGTCGGGCGTGAGGCCCACATTCACATAGGACATGGCGAACTTCGCGTCTTCCGCGGCCACGATCAGGTCGCAGGCCAGGCACAGCGAAAAGCCTCCGCCCATGGCCGCGCCCTCGACGGCGGCAATGACGGGCTGGGGAGCCTCCTGGATCGCCATGATCCATTCGTGCAGCGCATCGATGTGGCCATGCTGCTCGGCGGCCGGCAGCTTGCGTTGCCGGGCCAGGCGTCGCAGGTCGCCGCCGCCGCTGAAATGATCGCCCTCCCCGCACAACACGATGGCACGCACGGTGCGAAAACCCGAGGTGGCGCGCATCGCCTTGGCGGCCGCGCGGTAGACCGACGGATTGAGCGCATTGCGCGCCGCGGGGTTGCTCAGCGTCAGCACCAGCACCGGGCCTTCGCGGTGCATCTTGAGCCGCGCGCCGGGTGCTGCCGCGGCGCTCGTGCTGGTGATGGCCGGAACAGCGGCCGTCACGGCGTATGCCCGGAAAACAGGTCCCACCGAAGGCCTTGACGGTTGCTCATGCTGTCCCCTCTTCTGAGTTGTAGCCAAACGATACAACGCATGGGACGCCAGTACGAGCACGCTGACAAGTGGCCTTTCGGACTACTTTTGACAATTAATTCACGATTTCAGGGCTGTGCTGCCAGTACCGCGCATGGCGCTCGCGCTCGCAGGCCACGTCGGCGGGGCGTGTGCTGGTCCAGTGCGCGGCGCCGCAGCGGGTGTTTTCGACCAGCCGCACGCCGCGGTCCCGGTAGCGCGCCGCCACCTCCTGCGCCGGATGGCCGAAGCGGTTGCGATACCCCGCCTGGACAAAGGCAATGCCCGGCTGCACCGCATCGAGGAAGGCCGGGCTCGACGAAGTCTTGCTGCCGTGGTGCGGCGCCAGCAGCACGTCGGCGCGCAGCAGCTGCGGCGTGCGAACGACGAGCGCGGCCTCCTGCAGCCGCTCGATGTCGCCGGCCAGCAGCGCCGCCGCGCGCCCGTTGCCGATGCGCAGCACGCATGACACGGCATTGGGTTTGGTGAAGCCGCGGTAGTCGGTGTCGAACGGATGCAGCACCTCGAAGCGCACGCCGTCCCAGGTCCAGGTCTGCCCCGCCTCGCAACGCCGTGCCGCCAGCGTCGCCTGCAGCGGATGCGTGGCTTCGAGGGAACTCAGCAGCTCGGCCCGCGGCTGCATCGCGAGCACCGCGGGCGCACCGCCGGTGTGATCGGTGTCGCGGTGGCTCAGCACCAGCGTGTCGAGGCGCTCGCCGTAGGCCCGCAGCAGCGGCACGAGCACGCGATGGCCGGCATCGCTTTCAAGGCTGTAGCGCGGGCCGGCGTCGTAGAGCAGGCTGTGCGTGGCGGTGCGCACGAGCACCGCGTTGCCCTGGCCGATGTCGGCAGCGAGCAGCTCGAATTCGCCGGCCGCCGGCCGGGGCGCCTGCCACAGCAACACTGGCAGCAGCAGCGGAATGCCGAGGCTGCGCAGCGACCAGGACAGCCGCATGGCCAGCAATGCACCGCCGGCCACGCCGCAAGCGGCCATCCACAAAGGCGGCGCGGCCATCGACAGCGTCGCATACGGCAGCCCGGCCAGCCATTGCAGCAGCAGCGCCAGCACCTGCACGGCCCGGGCTGCGAGGTCCCACAGCGGCGCCACGGCCACGCCCAGCATGGCCAACGGCGTGATCACGAGCGTGACCCAGGGGATCGCCACCGCATTGGCCAGCAGGCCGATCAGCGACACCTGCTGGAACAGCAGCAGGCTCAGCGGCGTGATTGCCAGCGTGATGACCCATTGCTCGCGAAAGAACAGCAACAGGCGGGAAGCGGCGCCGGTCTTCCGCTCGCCCGGCACCGCGGCGTCCGTGGCGAACAGCACGCCCACCGCCACGAAGCTCAGCCAGAAGCCGGCCTGCATCAAGGCCCACGGATCGAGCGCGACCACCACGGCCGCCGTCAGCAGCCACACATGCGGCCAAGGCCAGCGCCGGCCCGTGAGGCGCAGCAGCGCGACCGTCGCCAGCATCCACACAGTGCGCTGCGAGGGCACGCCCCAGCCGCTGAAGAGCGCGTAGAGCGTGGCCAGTAGCACGCCGCCTATCAACGCTGCCTGCTGCGCCGGCAAGCGCAGCATCAGCCGCGCGCTGCGCCGCCAGAGCAGGCCGACGATGTGCGCGGCCAGCCAGGCAAACATCGTGACGTGGAGGCCGGAGATCGACATCAGGTGTGCCACGCCCGTGGCGCGGAACACGTCCCAGCCCGAGCGGTCGATGGCGCTCTGGTCGCCGGTGACCAGGGCCGCGATCACGCCGGCCTGGGCGCGGTCGGGCACGCGCTCGAAGACGGCATCGCGCACGGCTTCGCGTGCGCGCTCGATGGGGTGCCGCCACGTGCTTGCCACCAGCATTGGCGCCGCATCGCGCGCGCCGGTTCGCACATAGCCGCTGGCATGCAGGCCCTGCTCCCACATCCAGAGTTCGCTGTCGAAGCCATGGGGATTGCGGCTGCCGTGCGGCGCCTTCAGACGCACCGTCAGCCGCCATCGCTCGCCGGCGTGCAGGGAGCCGACTGTGCTGGCCAAGGGCGTGCGGCTTTCGGAAGCACGGCTCCACAGGCTCGAGCCTTCGGCATACCAGCCGAGTGCAATGCGATCGGGCACCGCGGGCCGCCCCTGCGCATCCGGATCAGCCCAACCCGCGGACTCGACATCCAAGCGGAACTGCGTTCCAGCTTCGTTTCGCTGGGGCATCTCCGACACCACGCCCGTGACATGCAGGTCGCGCCCTTCGAGCGCCGGGTCAAGCGCGCCGCTCGCATAGACCGCCGCGCGCCATCCCGCGAGCCCTGCGCCGGCCATCGCGCCGCATAGCAAGGCGATGAGCATCAGGCCCCTGCCCGGCATGCGTCGCCAACACAGGCCGGCCACTGCCACGAACAGCAAGCCGGCGTAGGCCCACGCCGGCCAAAGCACCGCCTGCTGCAGTTGCAAGACGGCTCCCAGCAGCGAGCCACCCAGCGCCACGAACGCCCCCGCTCCACCCATGGCACCGCCAGACGCACGAAACGGCGTCAACGAAAAACTCCCGAACCCATGATGCAAACCCTCCCCAAAGTCACGCTCAGTGGCGCGTTAATTGCTTGGCATCTGGGCTAGTATGCGTCTCACAAGAGACATCTTTTCGATGCAATCTCGCAGTACTGCACACAAAAACGCATGTCCATTCACGCCGCTCTCCACCACGTCACCCACTACAAATACGACCGCCTGGTGCAGTTGGGCCCACAGGTCGTGCGCTTGCGTCCCGCGCCGCATTGCCGCAGCAACGTCATCTCGTATTCGCTGCGGGTCGAGCCGGCCGAGCACTTCGTCAACTGGATGCAGGACCCGTTCGCCAACTACCAGGCGCGGCTCGTGTTCCCCGAGAAGACGCGCGAGTTCAAGGTCACGGTCGACCTCGTGGTCGAGATGGCGGTCTACAACCCCTTCGACTTCTTCCTCGAGCCGCAGGCCGAGAACTTTCCTTTCAAGTACACGGCCTCGCAGGCCGAAGAGCTCGCCCCCTACCTCGTCACCGAAGCGCCCACGCCGCTGCTGCAGGCCTACCTCGACAAGATCGATCGCAAGGAGCAGCGCACCATCGACTTCCTGGTCGGCATCAACCAGCAGGTGCAGCAAGACGTCAATTACCTGATCCGCATGGAGCCCGGTGTGCAGACGCCGGAAGAAACGCTCACCAGCGGCAGCGGCTCTTGCCGCGACTCGGGCTGGCTGCTGGTGCAACTGCTGCGCCACTGCGGGCTGGCCGCGCGTTTCGTCTCGGGCTACCTGATCCAGCTCACGCCCGACGTGAAGGCGCTCGACGGCCCTAGCGGCACCACGGTCGACTTCACCGACCTGCACGCCTGGTGCGAAGTGTTCCTGCCGGGCGCAGGCTGGATCGGCCTCGACGCCACCTCGGGCCTGCTGGCCGGCGAAGGCCACATTCCGCTGGCCTGCACGCCCACGCCTTCGAGCGCGGCGCCCATCGAGGGCGGCGTCGACGAATCCGAGGTCGAGTTCGGCCATGAGATGAAGGTCACGCGCATCTACGAATCGCCGCGCGTCACCAAGCCCTACACCGAAGAGCAGTGGTCCGAAGTGCTGGCCCTGGGCGACGCTGTCGACGCGCGCCTGAAGGCCGGCGACGTGCGCCTCACCATGGGCGGCGAGCCGACCTACGTGGCCACCAGCGACCGCGACGCGCCCGAATGGAACACCGACGCCCTCGGCCCCACGAAGCGCGGCTACGCCACCGAGCTCGTGCACAAGCTGCGCGCCGAGTACGGCAAGGGCGGCTTCCTGCATTTCGGCCAGGGCAAGTGGTACCCGGGCGAGCAACTGCCGCGCTGGGCGCTGTCGATCTTCTGGCGCGCCGACGGCCAGACGCTGTGGCACGACCCCGAGCTGTTTGCCGACGAGCGCTTTCCCACGCACTACACGAGCGAGGACGCGCGCCGCTTCACCACCGTGCTGGCCCACAAGCTCGGCCTGACCGAGCGCTACATCCAGCCAGGCTACGAAGACATCTACTACTACCTCTGGCGCGAACGCCGCCTGCCGGTGAACGTCGACCCCTTCGAATCGAAGCTCGACGACGAACTCGAACGTGTGCGCCTGCGCCGCGTGTTCACGCAGAAGCTCGACGCGGTGATCGGCTACATGCTGCCCATCGAGCCCGGCAATGCGAACGGCGACGCCCCCGCGCTCGCCGGCCCGGCCTGGAAGACCGGCCCCTGGTTCCTGCGCGACGACCGGCTCTACCTGATCCCGGGTGACTCGCCCATGGGCTACCGCCTGCCGCTCGACTCGCAGCCGTGGGCCAGCAAGGGCGACTACCCCTACCTGATCGAACGCGACCCGACCGCGCCGCGCGGCGCCCTGCCGAGCGCGGCCGACTACCGCGCGCGCTATGCCGTAGGCACAACCGGCACAGGGGCCGACCTCGGCGCAGTGCCCTATGCCTTCGGCGCACCGCCCGTCGTGCCCGCCTCGCTACGCATGCAGGCGCCGGGCAGTGCCGGCGAAGGCGATGCATCGGCTGCAGCAGCAACTGACGATGCGGACGACAAATCGACCACGCGCCAGCCGCTGCGCGGCGAATCGGCCCACTGGGTCACGCGCACCGCGCTGTGCGTCGAAGTGCGCGACCCGCGCCGGGCCAACGGCCCCTCGGCCGAGAAGAAGGGCAGTGCCTCGGGCGTGCTCTACGTCTTCATGCCGCCGCTCGCGCGCCTGGAGGATTACCTCGACCTGGTTGCGGCGGTCGAGGCCACCGCGCGCGACCTGGGCGTGCGCATCGTGATGGAAGGCTATCCGCCGCCGCGCGACCCGCGCCTGAAGATGCTGGCCGTCACGCCCGACCCGGGCGTGATCGAAGTCAACATCCACCCGGCCCACAACTGGAAGGAACTGGTCGACCACACCGAGTTTCTCTACAACGCCGCGTTCGAAACCCGCCTGTCGGCCGAGAAGTTCATGACCGACGGCCGCCACACCGGCACCGGCGGCGGCAACCACTTCGTGATGGGCGGCGCCACGCCCGCCGACAGCCCCTTCCTGCGCCGGCCCGAGCTGCTGGCCAGCCTGCTGCTCTACTGGCACAACCATCCGTCGCTGAGCTATCTGTTCTCGGGCATGTTCATCGGCCCGACGAGCCAGGCGCCGCGCGTGGACGAGGCCCGCAACGACCAGGTCTACGAGCTGGAAATCGCCCTGAAGGAAATCGCGAAGAACCGCGAGATCTATGGCCAGAACATGCCGGCCTGGCTGGTCGACCGCACGCTGCGCAACATCCTGATCGACGTGTCGGGCAACACGCACCGCAGCGAGTTCTGCATCGACAAGCTCTACTCGCCCGACTCGAGCACCGGCCGCCTCGGCCTGCTGGAGCTGCGCGCTTTTGAAATGCCGCCGCATGCGCGCATGAGCATCGCGCAGCAGCTGCTCATTCGCGCGCTGGTCGCCCGCTTCTGGGACGAGCCCTACAAGGCGCCCGTTACCCGCTGGGGCACCGAGCTGCACGACCGCTTCCTGCTGCCGACCTTCGTCAAGATGGACTTCGACGACGTCATCAGCGAGATGCGCCAGGCCGGCTTCGCCTTCGATGCCGACTGGTTCGCGCCGCACTTCGAGTTCCGCTTCCCGCTGGTGGGCCAGATGCAGGCGATGGGCGTGGAGCTCTCGCTGCGCAACGCGCTTGAACCCTGGCACGTGATGGGCGAGGAAGGTTCGGCCGGCGGCACGGTGCGCTACGTTGATTCGTCGCTCGAACGCATCGAGGTGCGCGTGACCGGCCTGAACGAGAGCCGCCACGTCATCACCGTCAACGGCAAGGTGCTGCCGCTGCAGCCCACCGGCGTGGTCGGCGAGTTCGTGGCCGGCGTGCGCTACAAGGCCTGGAACCCGCCTTCGGCCCTGCACCCGAGCATCCCGGCCCACGCGCCGCTGACCTTCGACCTGGTCGACACCTGGATGAAGCGCTCCCTTGGCGGCTGCCAGTACTTCGTCGCCCACCCGGGCGGGCGCAATTACGACACCTTCCCGGTCAACGCCTACGAGGCGGAAAGCCGCCGCCACTCGCGCTTCACCCGCACCGGCCATACACCCGGACTCATGCGCACGCCCCCGGCAACCATCGAGCTGCCGGGCAGCCGCGAATTCCCGTTCACGCTGGATCTGCGGCGATAAGGGGACATTTAGCACGCTGCCCAAACGGATACCCGTGAAGGCAGTGTGACAATCCCCCTCCTGTGGAACCTTTGAACGAATCCCTGTTCGACGCCCAGGCACTGGAGTTTCCAGCGGCCCTGGCGTCGGCGCTCGCCCCGCCGGCCCTGCCCGGCCATTTCGATGAACTGCGTGGGCAGGCCACCGCGGTAGCGCCTGTACGGCCGGTGCCGGGGGCTGCGCCAGCCCCTGCGCCCGCCCCGCTGCTGTACGACGCCGCGGTCGAACGACCACCGGCGGCCGGGCAGTCGCAGTCCCAATCCCAGACGCAGACACAGGGCCCCTCCGGCGAACAACCGCCGCTCACGCCCGCCTGGAACGCCTTCTTCGAACAGCTCGGCCCGGGCGGCTTCAACGACCTGCCCCGACGCGCGGCCAGCCTTGAACGGCAGATCCGCGACAACGGCGTCACCTACAACGTGTACGCCGACGCCAACGGCCCGCAGCGGCCGTGGTCGCTCGACCTGTTCCCGCTGATCGTCTCGCCCGAAAGCTGGAGCCAGATCGAGGCTGGCGTGCTGCAGCGCGTGCGCGTGCTCGACCGCGTGATGGCCGACGTCTACGGCCCGCAGCAGCTGCTGGCCGAGGGGCTCATTCCCCCGGCGCTGGTGCGCGGCCACCCCGGCTACCTGCGCGCGCTGCACGGCGTGAAGCCGCCGGGCGACACCTGGCTGCACATCACAGCCTTCGACCTCGCGCGCGGCCCCGACGGCAACTGGTGGGTGGTTTCGCAGCGCACGCAGGCGCCTTCGGGCCTGGGTTACCTGCTCGAAAACCGCCTCGCCATCACGCGGCAGTTTCCTCAGGCCTTCGAGGCGCTGCACGTGCAACGCCTGGCCGCCACCTACAGCG
This sequence comes from Variovorax sp. GW821-FHT09D05, assembly GCF_059416325.1. NCBI lineage: Bacteria > Pseudomonadati > Pseudomonadota > Betaproteobacteria > Burkholderiales > Comamonadaceae > Variovorax > Variovorax sp. GW821-FHT09D05. The sequence goes on from NZ_JBWKOZ010000006.1 coordinate 143,256, forward strand.
CCATGATGGAAGGCCTGCAGCGCATGTGCCCGGCCGGCGTGCCGCCGCACATCGCGCTGCTCACGCCCGGCCCGTACAACGAAACCTACTTCGAGCACGCGTATCTCGCGCGCTACCTGGGCATCACGCTGGTCGAAGGCAGCGACCTCACGGTGCGCGACCAGCGGCTCTACCTCAAGACGCTGCAGGGCCTGCGCCCGGTGCACGGCCTCATCAAGCGGCTCGACGACCAGTTCCTCGACCCGCTGGAGCTGCGCCCCGATTCCACGCTCGGCGTGCCCGGCCTGCTGCAGGCCATTCGTGCCGGCAACGTGCTGGTGGCCAACATGCCGGGCTCGGCGTTCCTCGAATCGCCCGCGCTGCTCGGCTTCTTGCCGGGGCTGGCGCGCCGCCTGATCGGCGAAAAACTCAAGCTGCCCGCGCTGCCCACCTGGTGGTGCGGCGAGCGCGCCGCGCTCGAATCGGTGCTGCCGCAGCTGGCCGACTGCGCCATCAAGCCCACCTACCCCGGCTTCGACGGCCGCGCCAGCTTCGACGCCGTGCTCGGCAGCCAGCTCGGCCGGCGCGAGCTCGACGAATGGGCCGGCCGCATCGTGCGAGAAGGCGACGTGCACACAGTGCAGGGCTATCAGCCGCTGTCGCAGATGCCCACCTGGGCCAACGACATGGGCCCGGGCCACATCGCGCCGCGCGCTGTGCTGCTGCGCGTGTTCGCGGTGAGCGACGGCGCGCAGTCGTGGCGCGTGCTGCCCGGCGGCCTGGCCCGGCTTGCGGGGCCCGATGCGCAGATCGCGTCGATGCAACGTGGCGGCAGCAGCGCCGACGTGTGGGTGCAGACCCACGGCGAGGTCGACCGCACCACGCTGCTGCAGCCGCACGCCACGCCGGCCTCGCTCGCACGGCACCGCGCGCCCGTTACCAGCCGCGCCGCGGAGAACATGTTCTGGCTCGGCCGCTACACCGAGCGTGCCGAGAACGCCGTGCGCCTTGCGCGCCTCACGCTCAACTTGCTGGGCAGCGAAGACCAGTCCTCGCGCCCGTTGCTCGAATGGCTGCACCGCATGGCGCTGCGAAATGCACTGGTGCCGGCCGAAGTGCCGAGCGCGCCGCAATCGCGCCGCGTGTTCGAACGCGCGCTCATCGCCGAACTGGGCGATGTGGAGCGCGGCGGCAGCGTGGGTTTCAGCCTGATGTGCATCCGGCAAGCGGCCGCCGCCGTGCGCGAGCGCCTGTCGCAGGACAACTGGAACCAGATCGTGCGCGCCGAGACCGACTTCCTGCGCCGCGCGGCCGAGCAGGCCGGCGAGGGCAGCTTTGCCAGCAGTGCCGCGTTGCGCGCCCTCGAATCCGCCAGCACAGCGCTGGCCGCCATGACCGGCGCGCAGACCGACCGCATGACGCGCGACGACGCCTGGCGGCTGCTGTCCATCGGCCGCCACATCGAGCGACTGGGCTTCTTGTCGAATGCGCTGGAGGCCGGCTTCGACAACGGCGCCGTGCACGAAGTGAGCGGCTTCGAGGCAATGGTGGCGCTGTTCGACAGCACCATCACCTTCCACGCCCGCTACCAGCAGCGCCGCGACGTCGCCACCATGGTCGATCTGCTGGTGCTCGACGCCGAGAACCCGCGCTCGCTCGCATGGGTCACGCAGACCCTGCGCGGGCGCATTGCACGGCTGGCCGGCAGCGCGCCCGGCAAGCTGACCGCGCTGTCGTACGAACTGCCCGACCCGGCCGGCTGGACGCTCGAACACCTCTGCGCCGCGGGGCCCGAAGCCAACTACCCGGCCCTCGTCGAGCTGCTCGCCAACTGCGAGACGGCCGCCTACCATGTGTCCGACGCGATCGGCACACGCTACTTCACGCTGACATCCGAATCGCTGCGCTCGGTCGGAGCTTGATTCCCAGACAAAGACAGTTCCAAGGAGGCATATCCATGTCAGGCATCGCCATCAACCGCCGCTTCGCACTCACCGCCGCCGGCCTGCTCGCGGCGCTCGTCATCGCGGCCTGCAGCAAGCAGGAGCCTGCCGCGCCCGCCGCAACCAGCGCACCGCCTCCACCTGCCGCCGCCCGGGTGCTGGTGGTCGGCACCGACGCCGCCTACACGCCCTTCGAATCGCAGAACGACAAGGGCGAGATCGTGGGCTTCGACATCGACGTGGTGAAAGCGGTCGCGCAGAAAGCCGGCATCGAGGTGAAGTTCGTCAACACGCCGTGGGAAGGCATCTTCAACGCGCTCGACCAGGGCGACCGCGACCTGCTGGTGTCGGCCATCACCATCACCGACGAGCGCCGCCAGACGATGGATTTCTCGCAGTCGTATTTCGACGCCAGGCAGCTGATCGCCGTGAAGAACGACTCGCCCGTCACGAAGTTCGATGACATCAAGACCCTGAAGGTCGGCGTGCAGAACGGCACCACGGGCGACGAGGTCGTGGGCAAGCTGCTGGGCAAGTCGAGCACCGCCATCAAGCGCTTCGAATCGACGCCGCTCGCGCTCAAGGAACTCGAAGCCGGCGGCGTGCAGGCCGTGGTGGCCGACAACGGCGTGGTCGTGCACTACATCGCCAACAACACTGCAGGCGGCTTCAAGACGGTGAGCGATGCGAACTTCCCGGTCGAGAAGTACGGCATTGCCGTGAAGAAGGGCAACACCGAACTGCTCGCCAAGATCAACCAAGGCCTCGAAGGCATCCGGGCCGACGGCACCTACGCCAAGATCTACGCTTCGCATTTCGGCGCCGAGTCGAAGTAGGCCAACCCATCATGCTGCTACACGTCACCCACGAAACGCGCTACGAGTACGCGCCGCCGGTCGAGACGGCGCAGCACCTCGCCCACCTGAAGCCGCTGGCCACCGACTCGCAGCGGCTCGTGAGTCACAAGCTCGCCATTGAGCCCCCGCCCGCGCAGCGCAGCGAGGTGGCCGACCTGTACGGCAACACGCGTGCCTTCTTCGCGCTGGAGGCCACGCACGACCGGCTCGTCGTCACGGCCGAGAGCGTGGTCGAAACCTCGGTGCCCGTGCTCTCGAGCACCGTGGCGCGCGAGCTGCCCTGGGAGAGCGTGCGCGAACGCTTCCGCTTCCGCAAGGACGCCACCTTCGACGCGGCCTCGGAGTTCGTCTTTCCGTCGCCCTACGTGCCGCGCCACGACGACTTCACGGCCTATGCGCGCGCCAGCTTCGTGCCCGGCCGCCCCACCTTCGACGTGGCGATGGACCTCACCGAGCGCATGTACGAAGACTTCGCGTACGACGCCGACAGCACCGAGATCAACACCCCCGCCGTCGAGGCCCTCGCGCAGCGCAAAGGCGTGTGCCAGGACTTCGCCCACATCATGATCGCGTGCTTCCGCACCATGGGCCTGCCCGCGCGCTACGTGAGCGGCTACCTGCTGACACAGCCGCCACCCGGCCAGCCCCGGCTGGTGGGCGCCGACGCCTCGCACGCCTGGGTGTCGGTGTACCTGCCCGGCGACGGCCCCGAGGGCGTCGGCAGTCAAGGCGGATGGGCCGACTTCGACCCCACCAACGGCCGCCAGCCGGGCGAAGACTACGTCACGCTCGCCATCGGCCGCGACTACTCCGACGTATCGCCGATGCGCGGCGTACTCCATGGCGGCGCAAGGCACACGCTGCGGGTCGGCGTGACCGTGCAGCCAGTGGGGGAAGTGATCGAGGGCCTGCCGCAAACCCGGACACAATCGCCTTCCCAAGACAAGGAGTCTCCATGAGCGTTTACGACAAACTTTCCAGCCTCGGCATCACCCTGCCCCCGGTCTCCGCCCCCGCGGCCGCCTACGTGCCCTTCGTGCAGACCGGCAACCTCGTGTTTCTCTCGGGCCATATCGCGAAGAAGGACGGCAAGGTCTGGGCCGGCCAGCTCGGCGCCAACATCAGCACCGAAGAAGGCAAGCAGGCTGCACGCGCCATCGCCATCGACCTGCTCGGCACGCTGCACGCGGCCGTGGGCGACCTCAACAAGGTCAAGCGCATCGTCAAGGTGATGAGCCTGGTCAACTCGGTCGGCACCTTCACCGAACAGCATCTGGTGACCAACGGCGCGAGCGAGTTCTTCGCCGAAGTCTTCGGGCCTGAAAAGGGCGCGCATGCACGCAGCGCCTTCGGCGTGGCACAGGTGCCGATGGGGGCTTGCGTGGAAATCGAGCTGATTGCTGAAGTCGGCTGATCCGCTTCTTTCGCATCTCCACGATTCGAGGCCTGACGGCGATGGTCGTCAGGCCTCTTTGCATTGCGTCGACACCATGCCATTGACACCCACCGGCTTGATCGGGCAAGCCATGCAGGACCCGGTCAACGCCGCGCTGCTTTCACGCCTGCCCGGCCTCGGGCTTCGCCAGGGCTTCCTGACCGCCGGCTGCCTGTTCCAGGCGACGTGGAACCGTCTTTCCGACAAACCGCCCGGCTGGGGCGTGAAGGACTACGACGTCTTCTACTTCGACGACACCGACCTGTCGTGGGAAGCCGAAGACATCGTGATCCAGCGCGTGCAGAAAGCGGTGGCCGACCTGGGCGTGAGCGTGGAGGTCAAGAACCAGGCGCGCGTTCACCTCTGGTATGAGCAGCGCTTCAAGTCGCCCTACCCCCGGCTCGGGTCCGCGCGCGACGGGATCGACCGCTACCTCATCGCATGCACCCGCGTCGGCATCGACCTGGCCGACGGAACGCTCTATGCGCCCGACGGGCTGGACGACCTGGCAGCGGGCATTCTGCGCATGAACCCGCTGCTCCCGATGCGCGAGTTGTTCCTCAAGAAGGCGGCGGACTACCAGGCGCGATGGCCGTGGCTGCGGATCGTGCAGCCAGAAGCGGCTACTCGCGCTTCCAGTTCGACACTGTGATGAACACGTCCACGGTGCTCATTCCTCATGCTCCCCGGGTTGCTGCGAACCGCGAACACAGCAGTCGCATGGCGGCCGAGATGGGCGCGATCACCGGCACGTCGAACCGTGGGGCCAGCGCCAGTGCGGCCTGCCCCAGCGGACCGCCGCCGATGATCACCGCCTGGGCGCCGTCTTCGTCGATGCAGCACTGCACGGCCTTTGCCAGCGCTTCTTCCAGCGCCTGCGGATCGGCTGCCAGCGCGCGCGGGTCGCCTTGCGTCAGGCGGATGCCGGTGTAGAGAGCGCGCAGTCCCAGCGCGGCCGCCCTGCCCTCGATGGGCGACACCAGTTCGGGCGTGACCGTGGCAATGCCGAAGCGGCGACGACCCTCGCTGGCCGCGAGCATCGATGCTTCGGCGATGCCGACCACCGGCACGCTTGCTTCACGGCGCAGCAACTCGATGCCCGGATCGCCGAAGGCGCTGACAATCACGCCATTCCACCTTCCGCCGGCAACGGAACGCCAGGCTTTCAACACCTCCGTCGCAGCCGCATTCAGCTCGTCTTCATTGACGATCATGGGCGGCCCGCCGGCCGCGGTGATGCCTGTCACGCGGCATCCGGCAGGTGCCTCGCTGCTGGCGATCTTCGCCATCATTGCGGTGGTCGACGACGACGAGTTGGGGTTGATGAGCAGGATTTCTTGCATGCGTGAGGACTCTCTGAAAATTCAACCCGGCTGCACGATCTTCGTGGTCGGGGCAGCGTCGTCGCCGGGGCTTTCACCCGGCAGCGGCAACGCATCGGGCGACTGGCCATAGGTCTCGGGCACGCTCTGCACGCTGACCACGAAGACCGCGTACATACCGGCCGCAAGGCCGAACACGCCGACCAGGCCGAAGGCATCGAAGAGCCGGCCCGCCACCAGCGGCATCAGCGCGCCTGCCGCTGTGCCAGTGGCAAGAATGAAGGCCGTGCCGAAGGCTCGCACCCGGGTCGGGTACAGCTCGGGCGCAAAGATCCAGATCGTCGTGTTGAGCAGCAGCACGAAGAACTGGAACACCGCGCCGGCAATCAGGATCACCACGATGCTCTTGGCAACGAAGCCGATGGTCAACGCCGCCAGGCAGGCGCACACGGCGCCGGCCGTCAGCACGCGCTTGCGCGGAAAGTGAAAACCCAGCAGCGAGGCTGCGATGGCCCCCAGCAGGCTCCCGCCCTGCATCACCATCGTGAAGAGCAGACTCTTCGACATGCTGTAGCCCAGGGCAACAAGGATGGTCGGCATCAGCGTGAGCACCGAGATCTGCGCGCCGTAGGTCATCCAGATCGTGATGCACAGCGGAATGGTCCGCCGCGCCAGTGCGCCGCGAAAGATCTCGGTCACGCGTACCTTGATGCGGGCATTCGGCGCGGCCAGCCCATCGTCGGTGATGTACTGATGCTGCGGCACGTTCTTCTTCGAAAGCCTGCCCGACGCCAGTCGCGACAACACCGCATTGACTTCCTTCACCTTGCCCTGCGACATGAGGAAGCGCGGCGTCTCAGGAATGTAGCGGCGATAGAAAGCACCGAGTAGCGCCGGCACCATCAGGCAGGCGAACAGCCAGCGCCATGCGTTGTCGCCCGGGAACATCCAGAACACCAGCAGGCCGAAGCCCGGCGCCAGGAAGTTGCCGAGCCCACCCGCGCCGACGTTCACCAGCCCGACAGCGGTGCCGCGGAACTTGGTCGAGCAGAACTCGGCCAGCATGGTGACGGCGATCGCGATCTCGCCGCCCAGCCCGAAACCCACGACCGCGCGGCCCAGCGCCATCACCGCCAGGTTGGGCGCCATCGCGCAGATGCCTGCGCCGAGGGTGAACAGCAGCAGGTCGATCGACAGCATCACGCGCCGGCCGTAGCGGTCGGCAATGAAGCCCGAGATGATCCGCCCCACCGCCGCGCAGGCGAAGGTGACGGTGTTCAGCAAGCCGATGTCGGAAGCGCTGAGCCCCCACTGCTCGCGCAGCATCGGTCCCACGATACCCACGGCATTCTGCTCGAAGCTGTCGAACAGGCAGCCGATGAGGATCAAAAAGATGATCGTGTGGTGCGATCGCGTGACGCCGATCTTGTCGAGCGCTCTGTCGAGTTCGGCGACCCGGGGCGAGTCGGGTCCGGAAGAGAGTGCAGGTCCAGCCATAGGAAACCCCTTGAGAAAGGTATGAAGTGCTTTGCTCGGCGCAGTCCGGAATCGCTTCGCATGCTATCGGCGACTCCATCGGCATGACATATCGATTTCACCTAGTTTGTTTTTGTGAAATCTTAATTTCATGCGAAACATCCCTATGCAAGCGACATGCCCGCCTGCGCGTGACGCACGTAAGCCACGTGCCGCAGGGGTACTTTTCAGAGGGGGAAAGCGTGGAATGACCGTCACAGGCGGGCGCATCCGAGACCTGTTGCAGTCTCTGCGGATGCACCTTGGATGGGCAGATGCGCACTACGGTCGTGCGTCTTTTCAGTGCACTCCGACCAGGTCAGGCCAGTCGAGCGCCGCTGCCGCTCAAAGCTCGCCGTTTTCCTCGTGCTCGAGCTCGATCGCGGCCAGACGCTTGCGACCGGCGGAGCCCGAGGCTTCGATCACCATCGTGGCGATCAGGTCGCAGATGCCCATCACGGCAGTGTGATTGTCCAGAAGCCCCGGCCCCCGGCAATCGCACTGCAGCGACCAGGTGGCCCCAGCGAAGTCCGGCGAGGCCTTGTCGCTGATGTAGACGATCTTCGCGCCGGCCTTGCTGGCGCCCGCGAGCAGGATGTCCATCTGCCGCGTCTGCCGTCGCGTGCCGAAGACGATCACACAGTCGCGCCCGGTCAGGCCAGCCAGGTGCTCGGCCAACGTCTCGCCGGGCCCCGGAATGGCGGTGACGCGCGGCACCACCTGCACGATCTGCCAACGCAGGTAAAGGGCAAAGGCATGGCTGCTGCGGCTGCCGAAGATCAGCACCTGCCCCGCGCCGATGATCGCCTTCACGATGCCGGCCATCTGCCTGTCGTTGAGCCGGTCGAAGGTGCTGGCCAGGTTGGCCTGAGACTGCTGGAAATGCGTGGCGACAAGGTGGCCGCGCTTCGACGCCTCGGTCGCGTTCTGGAACAGCGGCGAACCCGTCTGCTTTTCCTCTCGAACCTGGCGCCGGGCCTCTTCGTAGTTCTCGTAGCCGATGCGACGGATGAAGCGGCTCACCGTCGAAGGCGACACCCCCGCCAGTTCCGCCAGCTCGTTGCCCGCATAGCTGGCCAGCTCGCCCGGAAACTCCAGGACGAAATCGGCAAGCTGCCGCTCGGTTGCGGACAACTGGTCGAGCTGGCTGCGGACGCGGCGGACAAAGGAATCTGCGGACATGGGCATGCGAGTGGGAGAGGCGCACGATGATGCCATGCCGTCCCCTTCCCGCAGCAGACGGACATCCGGAGGGCCAGCGAGGCGAATGCTGCGAGTGAGGGGCGAGCGCACCAAGCACCGTTTTTCGCAACGGGCGAACTAAAAAATAGTTCTCCTTGCGCGCTCCCAATGACATTGCGGTGCATGCGCCGTTGCGGCTTGCACCGTCCTCGGGAAACCGATAGTTTGCGCCGCGGGCGAAGGGAACGCTCAGGCGTCCAGCCGCGGGGCGACGACGTGCGCCCCCACACGCTGGCGACGCAATGCGGGCACCGGCCTTGTCCGTCGCCCGCCCAGTGCCCTCGGACGATTCCGCTGCGCCACGTTGACGACAGGCAGCGGCCGAACCTGTTGCCGGTGGGCCTCGAAGCGCGCCTCTTTCTGCTTCAGGTAATGCATGAGCACATGCGAAACCATGTTGAGCCCGAAGGTGCCGAACGCAGCAGGAATGATGTAAAGCGCAATCGACAGCTCGGACGAGAAGACGATGTCGTCAGCCAGCGAAGGCGTGGCCTGCGCCTCCAGCGAGAGCGCTCGCAGCACGAAGATGTCCACGCCCGCGAGCAGGATCAGCAGCAGGCCGAAGGCAAGCACGGCCTTCTTGGAGAACTCGCGCCGCACGAACAGCGTGACGAAGATCGCGGCCGGGCACACCAGCGAGCAAAGCACCAGCACCCAGAAGCGCACCTGCGTGAAGATCGTGGCGTCCGAAAGCATGTGCATGACGGACATTGAGCCACGAACCACGCCCGTCAATTTGTCCGGGAAGTGAAGCGCCGGTAAAAGCGCCTCTCAAAAAGTGTGGGCTAAGTCTTCGCGCGCGTCCCTGTGAGCGTAGGCATTTCGGTTGCGCTGGAGTTCACATTGACGCTGCGGTCGAAGCGCATGTACGGTCCGGAGAAGCGGCACTCCACGGTGTCGCGGAAGGCCGACTCGACGAAGGTCCACGTCATGACGAAGGTGCGCGCGTCGCGCCACTCGCCGCTGGCCACCACGCGCATCACCTCGGGCTGGTACTCGTGGTGCAGCTTGTTGCCGGTGATGGTGGTGTCGCCTTCGAAGGGCTTGCGCAAGCCGACCTGCACCTTGTGCGTGCCGCGGTCGTCTTCCATGGTGAAGACGCACGACTCCGCGGAAGAGAAGTCGAGCCGCATCGACTTGATCTTCTCCGGGTTCTCAGCAAAGTCGAAGCGCTGGCCCGACACGTTCGCGGCAACGGGCGAGCTGGTCGGCTTCACCGGCGGCAGCAGTTGCAGCGTGCGCGTGCGGGCCTTGAGCGCGGCATAGTCCTTCTCGCTGGCCACGGCAGTAGCGCCGAATGCCGCGGGAAAGTGCTTATACAGGATGCCTGCGTTGAACCCGGCCTTGGGCGGCAGCGCTGAGTTGAGCGCGAGCACTGCGTTCTGCTCGGGGAACACCACTGAATACTGCCCGAACAGACCATCGGCGTTGTACGCGCCGTGCTGGCCCAGCCACCACTGGTAGCCGTAGCGGTCCTTGGTGTGCGGTGCGTGCACCGAATCGACCCAGGCCTTCGTAAGGATCTGCTTGCCGTTCCACTGCCCGTTCTGCGCATGCAGGATGCCGAGCTTGAGCGAGTCGACCGTCTTCCAGCTCAGGCCGTTGGCGCCTGGCGAAATGCCCTCGGGGCCCACGTCCCACTCGTAGCCGGTGATGCCCAGCGGCTCGAAGAAACGCGGCTTGAGGTAGTCGGCCGTCGACTGCCCGGTGGTCTTCGTCACGATGGCCGACAGCATGTAAGTAGCCGCGCTGGTGTAGACGAACTTGCTGCCCGGCGTGTAGACCACGGGGATCTTGAAGAACTCAGCAATCCAGCTTGTGCGAATGGGTCGCCACACCGAGCCCGACACCATCGACTCGTGCCCGGTGCGCATGGTCAGCAGGTCGCGCACGGTCATTGCCGCGAGGTTGGCGCTGACCGTGGGCGGCAGGTGCTCGGGAAAGAAGGACACGACCTTGTCGTCGAGTCCGAACTTGCCGTCGGCAATGGCCATGCCGACCGCGCACACGGTGACGCTCTTGGTCAGCGAATGCGTCATGTGCCGGCGCTCGGGCTTGTAGGGGTCCCACCAGCCCTCGGCCACCACATGGCCGTTGCGCCACAGCATGAAGCTGTGCAGCTCGAACGCGCCGCGCTCGGCATCGTCGAGAAAGGCGAGGATCGACGCCGACGAGATGCCCTGCGCCTCGGGCCGGCTGCGCGGCAGGCCGTCGGCAAAGGCCGGCGCGGCGGCGCCGGTGGCGGCCCAGCCGATGCCGGGCAGCGAGGCCATGGCGGTGCCGCCAAGGGAAAGGCGCAGCAGGCCGCGGCGCGAGATGGCGGGGGTCGTTGTTGTTGTTGTCTCTTCCATGTTCCTGGCTTCCTTGTCTTGCGGGATGGACCGGTTGCGACAGTGTCGCGCCGGTGGCTGTCAATCGCCTGTCTGCAGCGGCAGAGGAAACCCGATGAGGCCCCGGTCGCGCGCCATGTGTTCAAAGGTCAGCGAGGCAGCGCCCCTCAACCCGATCAACGCTCGCCTGCAGGGCCCGCCTCGATATCGACCGCAAACTTCTGCAGAAGCCGCACCAGCTCCTCGAAATCCTGCTGTTCCCACTTGGCAAATATGGCGCGCCCCAGCCGTTCCCTTGCCGTATCCACGGCATCGGTCATGACCTTGCCCTTCGGCGTCACGATCGCTTCGCGCACGCGCCGGTCGTGAACGCCGCCCTGGCGCTCCACCAGGCCAAGACTCTCCAACTTCGCGACCTGCCGGCTGACCGTGGTGTAGTCGCGCCCGACACGGTCGGCGAGTTCGACCACGCCGATCGGTCCTACGCGTTCGATGCCCACCAGCAGCGGAAACAAGGCGCGGTCGAGCGAGATGCCCGCTTCGCGCACCATCGCCTCGTCGCGCTGCGGGCGATTCATGACGCTCACAACGGTCAGCAGCGCACCGTGCAGCGCCCGCAGTTGCGCGGACATATGTGTATCTTGCACATTTATTTTCTTTGGCATAGCATCCGCTCCTATTGAGTGCATATTACACATATTGGAGTTTGCCATGACACAGCAGTTTTCCGCCGACGTCCTGATCTGCGGCGCCGGCGCAGCCGGCCTCACGCTCGCCATCGACCTGGCGCGGCGAGGTGTTTCCTTCCGCCTGATCGAGAAGATGGACACGCCTTTCCGGGGCTCGCGCGGCAAGGGCATCCAGCCGCGAACGCAGGAGGTCTTCGAGGATCTGGGCATCCTCGAGCGGATCGTCGCGGCCGGCGGCCTGTATCCGCCCTCGCGGGAATACCGCGCTGACGGCAGCCATGCCGATTCGCTGGTGATGGCGCACGAAGCACCGACACCTTCTGAACCCTATGGCTCTCCTTTGATGGTCCCGCAGTTCCTGACCGAGGGCGTGATGCGCGAGCGCCTGACCGAGCTCGGGCATCGACCCGCGTTCGGCTGCGAACTGATCGGCTTCGAGCAGGACCAGGACGGCGTGACGGCACGGCTGGCCAGCGCGGCGGGTGAAGAAACGCTGCGCGTGCGCTTTCTCGTCGGCGCCGACGGTGGCCGCAGCTTCGTGCGGCATTCGCTGGACATCGGCTTTCCGGGCAAGACGCTGGGCGTGCGTGCCGTGGTGGCCGACGTCGTCCTGTCAGGGTTGGGGCGCGAAGCATGGCACCGCTTCAACGAAGGCGAGATGAATGCACAGATGTCCCTGTGCCCGCTCGCCGGAACGGAGCTGTTCCAGCTGCAGGCACCGATACCGCTGGAGGGCGACATCGACCTCTGCGCGCAGGGACTGGCCGCGATGGTTGCCGAACGCACCGGCCGTGACGACATCCGTATCCACTCGGTCTCGTGGGCCTCGGCCTTCAACATGAACGCGCGTCTGGCCGATCGCTACCGGGCAGGTCGCGTGCTGCTGGTCGGCGACGCCGCACACGTCCATCCCCCCACCGGCGGCCAGGGGCTCAACACCAGCGTGCAGGACGCCTACAACCTTGGCTGGAAGCTGGCGGCAGTTGCCGCCGGCGCACCCGGTACCGTGCTCGACAGCTACGAGGAAGAGCGCCGCCCGATTGCCGCGGACATGCTCGGGCTTGCCACGAAGTTGCTCGGCGAAGCGAAGCGCGGCGAGATGCGGCGCGGGCGGGAAGTGCATCAGCTCGACCTCGGGTACGCCGAATCGTCCCTCGCGATGGAAAAGCCGGCGCGCGTTGACGGCCTGCGTGCGGGTGACCGCGCGCCCGATGCGCCGGTCACCGGCGCCGCCGGGCAACCGACGCGCCTGTTCGAGCTGTTCAAGGGCGCGCATTGGACGCTGCTGGGCTGCGAGGTCGAGCGTCGCGACGTGGCACCGCGCCCAGGCCTGCACATCCACACCTTCGGCGAAAGAGGCGATCTGCGCGACCATGGCGGCCATTTCCGCGAAGCCTATGGGCTCGCGTCGGGCGACTGGGTGCTGGTGCGCCCGGACGGCTATGTCGGCGCCATCGTCGACTCCGCCCACATCGAAGAGCTGGAGGGGTATCTGCACGACCTCGGCATGACCTCGACCTGACTTCGGAGACAAGGGAAAACGCCAAGCCCTGATTGCACGTTCATTCCTAAAGTCGAATCCGTCCGCGCGGACGCAGGCAGCACAGAACAAAAGGAAGAAGCGCCATGGAATTCGACTACGTCATCGTGGGTGGCGGCTCCGGCGGCGCCACGCTGGCCTCGCGGCTGAGCGAAGACCCCGCCGTGAAGGTCTGCCTGGTCGAGGCCGGCGGCGACGGCCGCGGCATCCTGGTGCGGGCGCCTGCCGCCACGGTAGCGATGCTGCCGGGCCGCCCGCGCATCAACAACTACGCCTACCAGACCGTGCCGCAGCCCGGCCTGAACGGGCGCAAAGGCTACCAGCCACGCGGACGCTGCCTGGGCGGCTCCAGCGCGATCAACGCCATGCTCTACGTGCGCGGCCATCGCGACGACTACGACGACTGGGAGCGCGCGGGCTGCACCGGGTGGTCGTTCGACTCGGTGCTGCCCTACTTCAAGCGCGCCGAGGGCAACCAGCGCGGCGCGAGCGCACTGCACGGTGCCGACGGGCCGCTGCAGGTCTCGGAGCAACAGAGCCCGCGCCCCATTGCCGAAGACTTCGTACGGGCCGCGGCGGAGTGCGGCATTCCGCGCAACGACGACTTCAATGGCGCCGAACAGGAAGGCGCGGGCCTCTACCAGGTCACGCAGTTCCACGATGGCGCGCGCAACGGCGAGCGCTGCTCGGCGGCGGCTGCCTATCTTCATCCGGTGATGAACCAGCGCCCCAACCTCACGGTGCTGACCGACACGCAGGCCCTGCGCGTGGTGCTCGAAGACCGGCGCGCCACCGGTGTGGAGGTGCGGCGCAAAGACGGCAGCATCGAGACCCTTCACGCGCGGCGCGAGGTGGCGCTGTGCGGCGGCGCATTCAACTCGCCGCAGTTGCTGATGCTCTCGGGCATCGGCGACCCGGCCGAGGTGGGCCGCCACGGCATTGCCGTGCAGCATGCGCTGCCGGGCGTCGGCCAGAACCTGCAGGACCACACCGACTTCATCCTCGCCTACACCTCGAAGCACACCGACCTGTTCGGCATCGGCGTGGTAGGTGGCCTGCACCTGGTGAAGGCGATTGCCGAGTGGCGCAAGAGCGGCAAGGGCATGATCGCGACGCCGTTCGCCGAGGGCGGCGCCTTCATCAAGTCGTCGCCCGAACTGCGGCGGCCCGACCTGCAACTGCACTTCGTGATCGCGATCACCGACGACCATGCACGCAAGCTGCACGCGGGCTTCGGCTTCTCGTGCCACGTGTGCGTGCTGCGCCCCAAGGGCCGCGGCGATGTGCGCCTGAACGATGCCAGCCCAGGCTCGCCGCCGCGCATCGATCCGCGCTTTCTGTCAGACCCCGAGGACATGGCGCTGCTGCTGCAAGGCGTGAAGAAGATGCGCGAGATCTTGCGCGCGCCGGCGCTCGAAAAGTACCGCCACCGCGAGCTCTACACGGCCGACGCGCACACCGACGAAGAACTCGTTCAGCACATTCGCGCGCGCGCCGACACCATCTACCACCCCGTGGGCACCTGCAAGATGGGCACGGATGCGATGGCGGTGGTCGATGCAAAGCTGCGCGTGCACGGCATCGAGAACCTGCGCGTGGTCGATGCCTCGATCATGCCCACGCTGATCGGCGGCAACACCAACGCGCCGACGATCATGATTGCCGAACGCGCGGCCGACTGGATGCGCGGGCCGATCACCTTCGACCGCGCGCAGCAGGACGCTAGAGCGCCTGCGACGAACCCCGCACCACCAACTCTCCAGGCAGCAGCAACTGGCGCGGCGCCGCATCCAGCCCACGCAGCCGCTCGATCAGGCAGGTAGCGGCCGTGCGGCCGATGGCGTCGGTAGGCTGTGCCACGGTGCTCAGGCCGGGGCCGATGAGCGAGGCCCATTCGGGATCGTCGAAGCCGACAAAGCCGAGGTCGGCGCCAAACTGCCAACCCAGCCGCGCCATGGCCTGCGCGATGCGCAGCGTGACCACGGCATTGCCCGCGACCACCGCGGCCCGGCGGCCGCGCTTGGCGCGCTGGCGCAGGGCGCGCAAGGCCTCGTCGAGCGCATCGCTCTCGCCCTCGACGCACTCGAACACCTCGCCCGCCACGCGCGGCTCGTGCGCGGCCACGCAGGCACCGAAGGCGGCCGTGCGTTCGCGCCGCGAGCTCACGCCCTTTTGCGGCTCGGTGACGTAGAGCAGCTCGCGATACCCGCCTTCGACCAGATGACCGCAGGTGGCCTGCATCGCGGCGTGGTTGTCGAGCGAGACGAAGTCGGTGTGCATGCCGGTGTGGCGCCGGTCGACCAGCACCGCCGGCTTGCCGTGCAGCGTGACCGCGTCGACCACATTGCTGCCGCGGCCCAGCGTGTTGAGAATGAAGCCGTCGACCTGGTAGCCCGCCAGCGCGTCGATGGCCTCGCGCTCGCGTTCGCTCTCGTTGCCGAGGTTGAACAGCATCACGAGGTAGCCGGCGTCCTGGCAGGCCTTCTCGGCGCCGCGCAGCACCGCCACCGAGTACGGATTGGTGATGTCCGCCACGATCAGCCCGATGAGCCGTGAGCGGCCATGGCTCAACGCCTGCGCCATCGGGCTCGGCGAATAGGCCAGCGCCGCGATGGCGACTTCGACGCGCGCGGCGATGTCGGGGCTCAGGAGCCGCTCGCGGTGATTGAGGAAGCGCGAGACGGTGGCCTTGGAGACGCCGGCGGCTTCGGCGACGTCGGCGATGGTGGCGCGGCCGGTCGGCTTCATGGTTTTGCTCCCTCCCTCCCCCTGCGGGGGAGGGAGAAAAACCGGCTCGTGCTCATGCGTTCGCCGTGTCGTACGGCGCAGTCGGCTTCTCGCCAGCCAGCACTTGCAGCAGGTTCGTCGTGGCGAGCTCGGCCATGGCGTGTCGCGTCTCGTGGGTGGCCGAGCCGATGTGCGGCAGCGGCGTCACGCGCTGGTGCGTACGCAGCGGCGAATCGGCCGGCAGCGGCTCTTTCGCGAACACGTCGAGGCCGGCGGCGCGCAGTGTGCCGTGGTCGAGTGCGTAGAGCAGCGCGTCTTCGTTCACGGTGGCGCCACGGCCACCGTTGATGAAGGCTGCACCGGGCTTCATGCGCGCGAAGAAGGCGGCGTCGATCATGCCGCGCGTCGCGTCGGTCAGCGGCAGCATCGCGAGCACGATGTCGGCGCGCGCGAGCAGGTCGCCCAGCGGCGTGTGCGTGGCGCGGCCTTGCAATTCGGGCGCCTGCGTGGCCAGGTCGACCGGGCGACGTGCGTGATACAGCACCGGCATGCCGAAGCCCAGCGCACCACGGCGCGCCACGGCCTGCCCGATGCGGCCGAAGCCGAGAATGCCCAGCGTCTTGCCATGCACGTCGGTGCCGAAGAGCTCTTCGCCGATGTTCTTCGTCCAGTGGCCTTCGCGCACGAGCGTAGAGAGTTCGACCACTCGGCGCTGCGTGGCCATGAGGATCGCGAACACCGTGTCGGCCACCGTTTCGGTGAGCACGTCGGGCGTGTGGCACAGCACGATGCCGCGCTTGTGCAACTCGGCCAGCGGATAGTTGTCGACACCGACCGACACGCTCGAAATCACCTGGAGCTGCGGCGCCCCGTCGAGCAGCGCGGCATCGACCGTATGGCTCGACCCGATCAGCCCGTGCGCGCTGCGCAGCGCGGCGGCAAAGGCCTCGGGTTCCTTGCGCGGATCGGCCACGACCACGTGGTGCACGGCTTGCAGGCGCGCCAACTGGTCTTCGGGCAACGGCCGGAAGACGAGCACGTTCTTCTTCGACACATTCGTCATGGTGTTCAGAGCCCCGCTTCTTCGAGTTGCGCCCGCGTCGGCAGGCCTTCGGTGTCGCCCAGCACCTGCACTGCACGCGCGCCGATCCATGCGCCACGGCGCACTGCCTCGGGCACGCTCTTGCCTTCGAGCAGCGCGCTCACCACGCCGGCCGCGAAGCCGTCGCCCGCGCCCACGGTGTCGATCACTTCCTTCACCGGGAAGCCGTCGACACGGCCGGTGCCGGCCACATCGCTGTCGTAGTAGGCGCCCTCGGCGCCGAGCTTGACGACCACCAGCTTCGCGCCGCGATCGCGATAGAACTTCGCCACGTCTTCGGGCTTGTCGTGGCCGGTGAGGAGCAGGCCCTCTTCGATGCCGGGCAGTACCCAGTCGGCGCGCGAGGCGAGTTCGTTGATCCAGTGGCGCATGGTCTCGGTGGACGACCACAGCGTGGGGCGCAGGTTGGTGTCGAACGAGATGGTGCGGCCAGCGGCGCGCATCACGTCCATGGTCTTGAGCGCAGCCTGCAGGCTGGTGTCGGAGATGGCGGCGAACACGCCGGTGGCATGCAGGTGGCGCGCCGAACGCAGCCAGGCTTCGTCGACGTCGGCCGGGCCCATGTGGCTCGCGGCCGAGCCCTTGCGGTGGTATTCGATCGGCGGGTCGCTGCCGTCGGTGACGCGGCCCTTGAACTGGAAGCCGGTGCGCTGCGTCGCGTCGGTGATCACGTGCGAGCAGTCGATGCCTTCGGCGCGCATCGCGGCCAGCAGCGCGCGGCCCATCGAATCGGTGCCGAGCCGGCTGGCCCAGCCCACCTTGAGCCCCAGGCGCGAAAGGCCGATGGCCACGTTGGTCTCGGCGCCGGCAGTGCGCTTGTGGAACGCCTCTGCGTTTTCCAGCGGACCGGGGCGGTCAGCCACGAGCAGCAGCATGGCTTCGCCGAAGAGTGCGACGTCGAAGGCGGTTGGTTCTGTCATGTGTTTGTTCCTACGCCCGCGCGGCGCGGATGAAGTCGATCTGCGCGCGGGTAACGGCCAGCAGGTCGTCACCCACGAGCGGGTATTCGATGGCGTGCGGCACGTCGGCAGGCAGCGCACGCAGCACCGAGCGCCATGGCGCGACGGAGTCACCCAGCGGCACCGCCACCCATTTGTGCGGCAGGCGCTGCGCGCCCTTGCAATGCACGTAGCGCACGCGGTGGCCGAGCGCCTGCGCCGCCTGCAGCGGGCACTCGCCGAGCCAGTGCCAGTTGCCCATGTCGAAGGTCATGCCCAGCGGCACGCCGGCGCGGTCGGCCACGTCGAAGAAGGTCTGCAGCGCGGGCAGCGTGCCGGCGTGCACGGTCTGGTCGTTCTCGATGAGCAGCTCGACGCGGGTTTCGGCAAGCTCCACCTTCAGGCCCCAGAGTGAGCCGTGAGAAGAAGCCTGGAAGTCGCCGATGGACATCTTCAGCCGCTTCGCGCCCACGCGCGTGGCGGCAGCGATGCCGCGCTTGAGCGCGGCGCTGTCGAGCCAGCCGCCCTGGGCCCAAAGGCCCTCGGGGCTGGAATACACGGAGGCGAGCCCGTTCAGTGCAGGCAACTCAGCATCGGCGTCGCGCAGCATCTCGCCGCGCACTTCGACCGAATCGGCGCCCGCCGTGCGTGCCAGCTGCGAACACCAGAGCTGGCCATGCCGCCCCACCTCGGCCGCGCCGAAGGACGACAGAGAAATCAGAACGGAGAAGGACATTCAGTGGGCTTGGTGGGAGCTGAGAATCTGGCCGAGGAACTGGCGGGTGCGCTCGTCCTTCGGGTTGCCGAAGAACTCTTCGGGCGGCGCCTGCTCGACGATCTTGCCTTCGGCCATGAAGATCACGCGGTCGGCGACGCTGCGGGCAAAGCCCATTTCGTGCGTCACGCACAGCATGGTCATGCCGTCTTCGGCCAGGCCGATCATGGTGTCGAGCACTTCCTTGACCATCTCGGGGTCGAGCGCCGAAGTGGGCTCGTCGAACAGCATGATCTTGGGCGTCATGCACAGCGCGCGAGCAATCGCCACACGCTGCTGCTGCCCGCCCGAGAGCTGGCTCGGATACTTGCCAGCCTGCTCCGGAATACGCACGCGCGTGAGGTACTTCATGGCTACCTCTTCGGCTTGCGCCTTCGTCATGCCGCGCGAACGCATCGGCGCGAGCGTGCAGTTCTCGAGGATGGTGAGGTGCGGGAACAGGTTGAACTGCTGGAACACCATGCCGACCTCGGCACGCACCGCGTCGATGTTCTTGCCGCCGGCCGTGAGGTCGATGCCGTCGACCACGATGCGGCCCTTCTGCACCGTCTCGAGCCGGTTGATGCAGCGGATGAGCGTGGACTTGCCCGAGCCCGAAGGCCCGCAGATCACGATGCGCTCGCCCTGGCGCACCGACAGGTCGATGCCGGTCAACACCTGGAATTCACCGTACCACTTGTTGACCGCTTCCATGCGGATGATCGATTCCGTCGTCATGCCAGGATTCCTTCAGCCTCGGGGGTTGCTTATTGCATTTTGGGCAGGTCGGCCTGCAGCCACTTCTGATACAGCTTGTTGAGCTCGCCGTTGGCGGTGTTCTTCTGCACGAACTCGTTCACCGCCTTGTGCAGCTCTTCCTGGCCCGGACGCATCGCGATGCCCATCGACTGCTGCACCAGCGTGAACTTGTTTTCGAAGGTGTTGGCGGGTACGCGCTTGGCGATCTGCGCTGCCACGGTCACCGAGCAGCCGATGGCATCGACCTGGCCCGAGATCAGCGCCTGCATGGCCGATGCATCGTCGTCGAAGCGGCGGATTTCGGTGCCTTCCGGTGCGGCCTTGGTCACGGCCACGTCTTGCGTCGAAGCGCGAGCCACGCCCACGCGCAGGCCCTTCAGGTCGCCTGCCGCCTTGATGGAGGTCTTGGTCGCGCCGTACAGCACGATGGTGGCGGCAGCGTAGGGCTGCGAGAACTGCACCTGCTTCGCGCGCTCGGGCGTGACGGCCAGCGAAGCCACCAGCAGGTCGACCTTGTTGGTCAGCAGGAAGGGAATGCGGTTCGGGCCCGTCACCGGCACGATGTTGGCCTTGACGCCCCAGTCCTTGGCCAGCAGCTTGGCCACGTCGGCGTCGTAGCCGTCGGGCTGGTTCTTCGCGTCGGTCGTGCCGTAGGGCGGAAAGTCGACCAGCATGCCGATGGTGATCTCGCCCTTCTTCTTGATGTCGGCCACGGTTTGCGCCGAGGCGAAGGGTGCGAACACGGTGAGGGCGGCGCCGAGGCCGAGGGCTGCGAGCGCTGCGCGGCGGGAGGTGATGACGGTCATTGGATGTGTCTCCTGAATAAGGGAAGGAAGCGACGAGAAAGAAAAAGAACAACGGAAAGGGTCAGCGCGCGAGAGCGCGGGCGCGGCGGCGCTCCATGCGCGCGGCCAGCAATGAAAGCGGCCAGCAGATGGCAAAGTAGATGGCTGCCACCACCGAGAACACGATGAGCGGCTGGAAGGTGGCGTTGTTGACGATCTGCCCCGCACGCGTCACTTCGACAAAACCGATGATGGCCGCGAGCGAGGTGCCCTTGATGATCTGCACCACGTAGCCCACCGTGGGCGCCAGCGCGATCTTGAAGGCCTGCGGCAGCACCACGTCGCGCATGCGCGAGCTGTACTTCAGGCTCAGCGCCTCGGCCGCTTCCCACTGTCCGCGCGGAATGGCCTCGATGCAGCCGCGCCAAATCTCGCCGAGGAAGGCCGCGCTGTTCAGGATGAGCGCTACGCCGGCGGCAACCCACGGGTTGATGTCCAGCCCCAGCACCGGCGCGCCGAAGAACACCAGGAACAGCTGCAACAGCAGCGGCGTGCCCTGGAAGATCTGGATGAAGGTGGTCGATACGGCCCGCGCCCAGGTCGATTCGGACGTGCGCATCAGCGCAATGATGAGCCCCAGGATCGCGCCGCCCACAAAGGCGATGGCCGACAGCGCCAGCGTCCACTTGGCCGCTTCGAGGATGAAAAGGAATTCGGGAAAGCCGAAGGTGCGCATGTTGATGTCTCCGTCCGTCGTCTCTTACCGGCGGTCCGGGTAGTTGAGCGTGCGCTTGTAGATCAGCTTGAACATGGCCGAGAAGGCCAGCGCCAGCGCGAGATAGATGGCGGCCACGACGATGTAGATCTCGAAGCTGCGGAAAGTCTGCGACTGCAGGTTGGCGGCCACCGAGGTCAGGTCGTCGGCCGAGATGACCGACACCACCGCCGAACTCAGCATCAGCAGGATGAACTGGCTCGTGAGCGCCGGGTAGATGGCCTTCAGCGCGGGCTTGATGATGACGAAGCGGAAGATTTCCCAAGGCTTGAGGTTCAGCGCCCTGCCCGCCTCGATCTGCCCCTTGGGAATCGACTCGATGCCCGCGCGGATGATTTCCGTGGCGTAGGCACCCAGGTTCACCACCATGGCCACCAGCGCGGCCGTCTGCGGCGACCAGCGCAGCCCGATGGCCGGCAGCGCGAAGAAGAAAAAGAACAGCTGCACGAGGAACGGCGTGTTGCGGATCACCTCGATGTAGGCATTGACCAGAAAGCGCAGCCAGCCCGGCCCCGAGGTCTTGCCCCAGGCACAGAAGATGGCCACCACCAGGCCCAGCACCGTGGCAATGAGCGAGAGCTGGACCGTGATCCACGTGCCCTTGAGCAGCAGCGGCCAGGCGGCAAAGACGGCGTCGAATTGAAACTGGTAGTTCATGGTGGGCGGACCCGAATGCGCGCCGGGTGGGCGCGTGCGTGCCCCGAAAGCAAGGCTTGCAGCTTATATGAAACCGGTTTCAGGCTCATATAGGGATTCCCCTAGGTGGTCGTTTTGTCTCACCTTCTGCCTACACTGAAGTCCATGCTGAACCCACCCGCGGCCACCATGCCCACAGAGGCACACACGCCCCCCACGGGCGCCCCCACCGTGCAGCATTTCCGCCAGGCCCTTCTCTGGCCCTTGCGGCTGATGCCTGCGCCGCACGCCAGCCCCGCGCACCATCACGGGCCCTGGCACGTGCTGCGCGAGATGGGTGATGCCTCGCCATGGCGCGAAGAGGTCGACGAATACACCGGCGACAGCAGCCGCTTTCACGAGCGGCACTACAACGAGTTCGTGAGCTTCCTGCCGTACGTGCAGCGCTTCCTGTACGGCGAAGGCCGTTCGCGTGGCGATGGCATGGGCGGCGACGGCGATTCGCCGATGCGCATCTTCCGCCGCCACGACATTGCGGCCGTGCGCCTGGTGGCGCAGCCAGGCGACGCGCCGGTCACGCTCGATGTGATCCATTGCGACCTGTACTTCTTCTTCGACATCGACGTGGTGCTGCTCAACCTCGAAGTCGGTGCGAACAACCTGAGCCTTGCGCAGGCGCAAGACATCCTCTACCGCTTCGGCCGCGCCTACCCTTCCGGCTGGGAACCCGACGGCTCGGCACTGCACTGCATGGCCAGCGTCGAATGGCTGGCCGCCGACGGCCATGTGCTCGCGAGTTCCGACGCGCAGCAACGCGAGGCCTTTCTCTCGCATGTGGCGCAGCATCGGGCGCCACGCATCTCCGCCCATTGGGCCTACCTGATGCAGCCGCTGGTAAGCGACCATTCGGAAGACCCCGGCGTGCTGCGCTACCGGCAGATCGAGTACTACCGCATGCCGGTCATGGCTTATCTCTCGCTGGACGACCCGCGCCGCCTCACGCGCGACGACTTCGTGCGGCTCGCGCTGGTCACCGGCGCAGGCGCCACCGACGCCCACCTGCCCTACGCCGAGCATCACCTAGCGGACTTCGAGCACAAGTACTGCTACGACCGCTTCTGGGTGAACGCAGGAGCAGCGCCCAACACGCGCTACCTGTGCAACGGCCATGCGCTCATCGTGGTGGGCGATGCGAACTCCGAATTCTTCTGCTGCCGCGACCGCGGCGTGCTCGCGCAGTTCAGGCACCAGCACTTCCTGCTGTTCCTCATTGCGCATTTCCAGAAGGCCTCGCTGCTGATGTTCTCCGATCAGTTGGTGGAGGCGCTCAAGCGGCTGGACATCCGCAGCACGCCGAGCGTGAAGCAGTTCAAGCGCGCCATCCGCGCAAGCTTCGAGCGCTTTCTGCGCTTCACGCACCGCTACTGGTTCCACGAAATTTCAGAGCAGGCGCAGGTGCGCGCGCTCTCGCACATGTGCGCCACGCACCTCGGGCTCGACCCACTCTACGACGAAGTCAAGGCACGCATCGCCGACATGAACACGTATCTCGACGCCGACAGCCTGCGCAGGCAGGCCAGCACTGTCGTGCGGCTCACGGTGGTCACGCTGTTCGGCCTCATCGGCACCATCACCACCGGCTTCCTCGGCATGAACCTGCTGGCTGAGGCCGACGCGCCGCTGTGGCGCAAGGCAGTGTGGTTCGGCGTGGTGTTCGTCGCGACGACGTGGCTGACGATCTACACGATGGTGAAGTCGCAGCGGCTGTCGGATTTCATCGATGCGCTGTCGAACGACCGGCTGGGATTCAGGGGCAAGATGGCCGCACTGGCGCGGGTGTGGCGGCCTGGGGCGGATTGACCGGCGCTTGCCCCCAGCCACTCATCGATCAGGTTCGCAGACTTGCTTGCTCAAAGCGTCGCGCAAGGAGCCGATCGTGCTGTCCGCAGCGTCGATCCGCCGTTGCAGCTCCTCATTGACCAGGCGGAACAGTGCGCCGAATTCGGATCGGGTTGGATAGATCTCCTCGCGCTCATTCACCTGCATCGGAACGACGAGCTTTTCGAGGCATACGTAGGCGCTGTGCACTTGGCGAATGCCCTCGACGTCGTCGCCTGCTTGCAGGGCAACCGACTCGGCATTTGAATGGGGATGAACCGACTTCGGCGTTGAGGCGGTATCGGTTTTCGGCGCGTGCTTGAGCACGCGAGCAGACTTGGTCACGGGCGACCTCCAGAGGTTGCGATTTGCAAAAACCGCCACACCCGCTGCTAAACGAGGCGGCAGCTCGGACGGGTTAGCAGACCGGGCAACCTCTTGCGAGAAACCGGCAGGGCGCGAGCCCTCCCATCCGAGCCGCCAAAACTGGGGGCGCGAACGAAAAAGCCGCAGGTCCTGCGGGGAAACTGCGGCTTGCGTCGCAGAGGTTGCTTCGGGCTGCTAAACCCGATCACGCCTCATTCGGCGTGACGGGCGCAGTATAGCCACGCAGTTCGCTCGCGGCCGAGTGCTACCAGGCGCGAAGCCTTTCATTGGCAGCTGAAACTCTCGGCCTTCTCGATATCGCCCGTGCCCTTGTAGCGCGCAACCTTCGGGTAGGCGCAGAGCGGCCGGCTGCGGGTGGGCGACCAGCCGGAGGGAACATCCCCGTTCACGCCGCCTGCGTTGCCCGCACCGCGCGCCGAGGCGACGACGGAATCGGCGGCCTCGCCCTTCTCCACCCAATTGACGAGCGGTGCGAGCATGTCGAACTGATCGGTGGTCGGGCCGCCGGCGCAGTGGTTCATTCCGGGCACCCGATAGAACCGTGCGAAGTTGGACGCATCGCCGCCGTTGGCCGCCGTCAGCTGGTCATACCAGTGCTGCGTATCGTCGCTCGAGAAGATGGGGTCGCTCGTTCCATGGTAGGCCATGACCTTGGCGCCGCGCTTCTTCAAGCGACTCAGATCCGTAGGGTTCGGCGGCGTCATGAACGAAAGCGAGTTCTCGGTGTAGAGCCCGTCGGTCGACGTGATCTTCGAGAGGATCGAATCGATGTTGGCCGTGAGCGTGAAATTGGGACCATTGAAGCCGGTCGGGTTCTCGGGCGGCACCTGCCAGACGAAGGCGACCGCACCCGAGTCGAGGTTCAATGAATTCGAGAACTTCCACGATGACCAGCCGGTGGTGTTCAGGCCCGCGTCGAACGGAAAGCTCGCATAGAACTTCTTTCCGCCGCCGTCGAGCGCACCCGCGAAGAGCTGCGCGATGCGAAGCTTCTGGTCGGCCGAGAGGCAAGTGCCATCGCGCGAGCCGCTGCAGGTGGGAACGTCGCGGTCGAGCGAGAAAGCCGCCTGGCATGCGCCGGTGTCCTGGACGATGCCGTCGGTGGTGCCGTCGAGGGCGTCGCACTTGGCAAGGACCGCATTGGAGACCAGGGTGCGTTCGGCGAGCGTGAAGCCCGTGCCCGGATCGCCCGGGGTGGTTGCCAGGGCGTTGTAGTTCTGGGCACCGACGATGTTTGCGGAGGCCGCAAGGGGAAGCCGGAAACCGGGGTCGCCCACCAGGAAGCCGTCGTAGTCGTCCGCATAGCGTGACATGGCAACCATCGTGTGGCGCCCGCCGTTGGAGCAGCCGCCGATGTAGGAGCGGTCCGGTCCCTTTCCATAGGCCGACGCGATCAACGCCTTCGCCATCGGCGTGAGCTTGCCGACCGCCTGGTAGCCGTAGTCGAGACGAGCCTGTGGATCGATGCCGAAGAACGGCGTGGGCGCCTGGTGCCCCGCGTCGGAGCTGATCACGGCGAAGCCCTTGTTCAGGGCGTTGTCCAGAACGCCGCCTCCGCCCACCGGCCCGGTGGCTGTGCCGACGCTGCCGTCGAGCCCCCCGTTGGCCTGATAGAAATACCGCCCGTTCCAGTTCACCGGTAAGCGCATCTCGAAGCCGATCGCATAGCTCTGGCCGTCGACCGGGCTTGTGCGCTGATACATCGATCCGCGCACCTGGCAATGCGCCCCCACCGGCTTGCCGGCGACGCTCAGGGTGCCGGCGGCAATCGCATTGGCTGCAGTGATCGTCGTGTTGGCAAAGGTGAAGCCGGCGAGCGAGGCGCAATCGATGAGCGCCGCACCGGTGGCCGCGCCGAGCACCGGCAGTGTCTCGACAGGCGGCAGCGGATTGTCGGGAGGAGTCACGGGATTGCCGTTGCCGGCCGGCGGGGCGCTCGTCGACGTGCCAGTCGTCGGGAACGAGCCGACGAAGCCGCCACCACCATTTCCTCCGCCGCAGGCGGTCAGCAATGAAGCGACAAAGATCAGGGATGCGGGGGTCTTCAAGAATGTCTCCTTCGACGCCTGGATGCAGCGCCTATAGTTAATCTACTTAACTATCAAAGATAACCAGTTATGGTTTTCCATTAAGCAGTTTGCACTCCCGCGACGATCCCCCGAGCCAGTTAGATCAGGCAGTGAATCACTTGGAGGCAGAACGACAATGCCCGGAATGCCCAAGAACAGAAGCAATCCGGTAGATGCCACACCAGCCGGCCGGCTGGTCGAAGCGTCCCTGCATCACGTGCTCGGCTATCAGCTCGCGCAGGCGACGATCGTCACCGACGCAGTGTTCGCCGAGCGAGTAGGCACACCTTTCGACCTTCGCCCCGTCGAGTTCACGGTGCTGTGCCTGATTCATGAAAATCCCGACGTGTCGGCCGCCCGCCTGGCAAAGGCACTCGCGGTCACGGCGCCCAACATCGCGGCATGGCTCGAACGGCTGGAGAGGCGAGAGTTGATCCGCCGCACCCCGCACGCAACGGATCGAAGGGCCCAGTACCTTCGCACCACCCCGACCGGCGCAACGCTTGCCAGCAGCGCTACACGGTTGGTGATCGAAGGCGAGCAGCATGTGCTCGGCAACCTCTCCAAGGGCGAGCAATTGATCTTGATCGAGCTCCTGCACAAGGTTGCCGTGTCACGCAGGGTGTGAGCATTCAGGCATCCATTCGATGCAGGCTCTTTCGCCTGCGGGCGCACGCCCGTGCCGCGCGCGGTTCGTGCAGGCTGCGTTCAGTCGCCGAAGGCGACTTCCGCGCTGGCCACGGCGCGGATCGGCACGCCGAAGCTCGTGATGTCCGACAGCGTGGCGTTGTGATGCTCGCGGATCTTCGCGCCCGTGGCGTGCGGCTTGTCGTGCGAAGTGTGCGCATCGGCCGCGAGCACCACGTGGTAGCCGAGGGCGGCAGCGCGGCGCACTGTCGTGTCGACGCAGAACTCCGACGAATAGCCGCAGACCACCACGCGCTTCACGCCGTGCCCGGAGAGCCAGGCTTCCAGCGGCGTGCGAAGGAAGGAGTCGGGCGTGGTCTTGCGGATGCGCGCGTCGCGCGAGTCGGTGTTGAGCGCGCCGGCGAGCTGCCAGCGCTCGGAGTCGAATTCGAGGTCGACCGCATTCTCGTGCTGGATGAAGGCCACCGGCACGCCGGCCGCGCGGGCGCGTTCGGTGAGCGCGTTGATGCGCTGCATCACCTCGTGGGCCTGATGGGGACGCGGCGGATCGTCGCAAAGGCCACGCTGGACGTCGATGACGAGAACGGCAGTTTTCATGGGTCCGGAATCGGCGGGTTCTTGACCGGCGCGATTGTGCCCCACGCTGCCTGACCTGCGCCCTACTGCCAGGCGCTCACCTCCAGCCGCACCTTGCCGCTGATGCCCGGTGCGGCGGGCGCCGCACCAAGGCTGGACAGCGGCACCACGAACTGCAGCTTGCCGCCGGCCAGCTGCTTCGGGCTCATCGGCAGCGAGGCCCGCCCGGCCGTGTCGGTCTGCCAGCCGTACTTGACGTTCCAGTTCTGAGCCGCGTCGTCGGGCTGGGGCGGCGCGATCTCGATGATCAGCGTGTCGCGGAACAGCGAGCTGCCCTCGTAGTGGCCGTCGAGCCAGAACTTGTTGTTGACCTGGTAGTCGGGCACGCGCACGCCCAGCGTCATGGCATAGGCCAGCGTCGGGCGGTCCTGCTTCACGCGGGCCTTGTTGGCAAGGAACACGGTCGAGAGGTAAATGGAGCGGCGGTCGGCCTTGGCCGGGTCGGTCAGTTCCTTGTGCGTGCGGCAGGCGGGCGAGTCTTCTTCGGCCACGCGCCGGCTCAGGTACCAGCGCTTGCCGCGCGGCGCGGCGAGCAACTCGACCTGGTAGAGCGCATCGACGTCGGCACCGGCAGGCAGGTCGGGCGGCAAGGTGACGCCGTCTATGTCGAACCACAGGTCGACCCGCACGTCGCCGAACAGGAAGCGCGTGAGATTCTGGTAAGCCTCCTCGGAATTGACGATGCCGAAGAAGCCCGAGTGCGACCGGTAGGTGAAGGCAGTGGCCACCGGCTGCGTCTTGCCTGCGGCATCGGTGGACCAGAGCGAGGCGTTCTCGATGCGCACGAGCCCGTCGCTGCCGTGGCCCGCAAACATGCGCGACAGGCCCTTGGCGCTTTCATAGTCGCCGCGATTGGTGCCGACCATGCAGAAGAAGCGCTCGGCCGGAAAGGCCGTGGCCGGCAGGTAGTCCATGCGGCCGTTGATCGGCTGCGTGGCCAGGAACTCGGACATCTTCTCGCGGTTGAAGGTGTTCATCTCGTTCACCGTGAGCCAGGCCGGCACGTTGATGCCGCCCATGTCGATGCCGTTGTGCGGCGTGGCATAGGTGAACACCTTGTCGACGCAGGCACGCGCGGCCGCATCACCGAGTGCAGCGTTCTGCAGGAAGGCCCGCACCACCAAGCCGCCCATCGAATGCGCGACGAGGTAGCAGCGGAAGTCGGCGGGCGAGTAACCCGGCCCCTCGCGCAGCGCCACGAGCTCGCGCACGCGCAATATCAGCTGGCTCAGGCCCTGCGCATACACCTTGACGTCCTTGGCCTGGCCGTCGCCCAGCAGCTCGGAGCCCGAGTCGTAGTAGCGGTAGATGATGACCGAGGCCGAGGGGATGCCGTCGACGTCCCTGCCGTTCTCGTCCGGCGAGGGTTTCCAGTCGGGGTCGAGGATGTCCAGGCCGTTCTGGTAGACGCTCTGGTACTGGAAGTCGGCCAGCAGGCGCACCATGGGCGATTCGAAAACAAACTTCTGCGCCGGCGCTTCCTTCTTGACGGTGGCGCGATACACCGTGGAGCCGATGTTGAAGCCGCAGAACGGATCGGCCGCGGTTTCGTCCCGCTCGGACTCGGTCATGGCATAGCCGCGCACGTAGATGATGGGATAGCGATTGCTGCTCATGGAATCTGCCGCCTCGTCGAAAGTCGATGAAGCTTTCCAGTGTGCCGAACCTGGCAGGAGCCCGCCATACGGCTCATGGCATAGGAAGGCCGGGGGACACTGGCGCAAGGGAGACCGATATACCCCCGCGCCCCAAATGTTTCTACCGCTGAAACCATTGAAACGTTCGCCGTGGCTACTCTCGCGCCATCCTGCAAACAAAGATCCAGAGGGTTTTCTCATGGCTGACGATTCGGGCTCCCAGGGCTCCTACCTGCCCCAACTGCTGCGCCGGGGCACCGTGCTGGCCGCGGCCGGCTGCGCCCTCGTCGCGGGCTGCAGTGCCGCCGGCAGCGGCGAGACGCGCTATGACAGCTCGCCGCAATTCAAGGACGGCGGCTTCCACAACATGGCCAACCCCGACCTGCCCGCCCAAGCCAGCGCATGGCGCATCTGGTCGCGCTTCATCGTGGGCAGCAAGGTCGACACCGTGCCGGTCGATGCAATTCCGGTGAAGGCGCTGGACCGCGGTGCGCTCGATTCGCTCGACGTCAAAGCCAACCACGTGGTGCGCCTCGGCCATTCGTCGCATCTGTTGAAGCTGCGCGGCAAATACTGGCTGATCGACCCCGTGTTCAGCGAACGCGCGTCACCCGTGCAATGGGCCGGGCCGAAGCGCTTTCACCAGCCGCCGATCACGCTCGAACAACTGCCACCCATCGAGGGCGTGATCCTCTCGCATGACCACTACGACCACCTCGACGTGGCAACCATCGAATACCTCTCGAAGAGCGTGCAGCGCTACTTCGTGCCGCTGGGCGTGCGTGCGCGGCTGATAGTGATGGGCGTGCCGGCCGAGCGCGTGACAGAGCTCGACTGGTGGCAAGGCGGCGAACACGACGGCGTGAAGCTCACCGCCACGCCCGCACAGCACTTCTCGGGCCGCACGCTGAACGACCGCGACCGTACGCTGTGGGCCTCATGGGTGGTGCAAAGCGGCGACCAGCGCCTCTTCTACAGCGGCGACTCGGGCTACTTCCCGGGCTTCAAGCAGATCGGCGAACGCTTCGGCGGCTTCGACATCGCGCTGATGGAAAACGGCGCCTACGACACCATGTGGCCCGCCGTGCACATGACGCCCGAGCAGAGCGTGCAGGCCTTCGAAGACCTGCGCGGCAAGGTGTTCTTCTCGGTGCACAACAGCACCTTCGACCTGGCGTTCCACACCTGGCATGACCCGCTGGACCGCATCGCTGACCTGGCGGAGGCGAAGAAGATCGAGCTGGCGACGCCGGTGATCGGCGAAGTGGTGACGGTGGGGCAGGCGCGGACCAACACGCGGTGGTGGCAAGGGTTGCGCTAGTCGCAACGCGAGGCGCTGGGCTCCTCGATACGTGAAACCTCGCCGTTTCCGGCCAGAACAATCCTGCGCAACTGAATGGTGCAGCGAGGCGCCGATGCAGGCCAGAGAAAAATCGCTTCGTACTGTTCGCCGCTGCGAGGGACGAAGCGAACGGTTCCCACGCAATTCGACCACACGGTGCTGCCGCCAGCCAGCAGCACCACTTCAACGTCCGCCGGAATGATCCGCTCAGAGCTCATGAAGTCGGTACTCAGACGGGGCGCCATGCCTACCCTCCTGGACTCCGATCGCTCGTTGAAGAGCACACCGCCCTTGGGTCCCTCCCTGCGGCAACTCTCGCGCACCGCGAAGGAGTAAGAGATCACCCGGGCCGACGCATTCTGGACAACACGCAGCCTTGCAGTCCTGTCGCCCGTCGCGTCCTTGTATTCGACGCTCGCACACCCCGACAACACAGCCGCTGCGCCTGCGAACGCGATATAGCGAACGCAACCGAGCAGTCCCTCAGCTACTGCCATAACGCTCCCTCCTCCTGCTGTTCGACTCCAAGCGCAAGCGGCCATGTTTACTCGCCGCGCTCCTTGCGTTCGCGCGCGCGCCGCACCTGGCGCGTCTCGTTGGCCTGCGACGCAATGCGGTTCTTCTCGCGCTTCTTCGCCGCCCGCTTCTCGCGCATGCGACGGCCCAGCACGTAGCTGCCGAGGCCCGTGACCACGGCAATGAAGATCCCGATGACGCTGATGTCGATGCCACCCATCACAGCACCCGCACGATGCTCGTCGGCTTGAAGCCCAGGTCGGCCGCCTTGCCCTTGCGCGCGCGGCTGCCGCGCGCGTTGTTGAGCGTGCGGATTTCCAGCGTCTCTTCTCGCTCCTTGGCACCGCGGCCGATGCCTTCGATCTTCACGCTGCGCGTGTAGGCAGCGGCTCCGGCCAGGGTGTCCTTGGCCTCGAGGTCGATCAGCGTGAGGCCACGACCGCCCTTCGGCAGGCTCTTGAGCTCGGTGATGTCGAAAGTCAGGATGCGGCCGCCGGTCGAGGCGCAGGCCACATGCGTGGCCGGGAGCATCGGCTCGGCGCCACTTGCGCCACCCACCAGCGACGGACGGCACAGCTGCTCGCCCTCGCCCACGTCGATGAAGGCCTTGCCGCCGCGCTGGCGCGACATCATGTTCTCGACCGTGGCGATGAAGCCGTAGCCGCCGGTGTTGGCCAGCAGCACGCTGGCGCCCACCGGGCCCGCGAAGAAATGCGTGACGTGCGTGCCGGCATCGAGCTCGATGAGCGTGGTGACGGGCTGGCCGTCGCCGCGCGCGCCGGGCAGCGAGGCCACGGGCACGGTGTAGACGCGCACGCTCTTGTCCTTGGCGCTGCCGAAGACCAGCAGCGTGTCGACGCTGCGGCACTCGAAGGCGCCGTAGAGCGAGTCGCCCGACTTGAAGCTGTATTCGGGCGTTGCGCCCTTTTCTCCATTCGCACCGTTGCCCGCGGCCTTCTCGCTGGCCCAGCCCTTCTGCGCACGGACCCAGCCCTTCTGCGACACGATGACGGTGACGGGCTCGTCGACCACCTTCACTTCGGCCACTGCGCGCTTCTCGGCCTGGATCAGCGTGCGGCGCGCGTCTTCAAAAGTCTTGGCGTCGGACTCGATTTCCTTCACCAGCAGGCGGCGCAGCGCGGCCGGGCTGCCGAGGATGTCCTCGAGCTTCTTCTGGTCCTCGCGCAGTTCCTTGAGCTGCTGCTCGATCTTGATGGCTTCGAGCCGCGCAAGCTGGCGCAGCCGGATTTCGAGGATGTCCTCCGCCTGCACTTCGCTGAGATTGAAGCGCGCGATGAGCGCCGCCTTCGGGTCTTCCGCCGCACGGATGATCGCGATCACCTCGTCGATGTTCAGCAGCACCAGCTGCCGGCCTTCAAGGATGTGGATGCGGTCCATCACCTTGCTGAGCCGGAACCGCGAACGCTTCTCGACGGTGATCTCGCGGAACGCGATCCACTCGTTGAGCATCTGGCGCAGCGACTTCTGCGTGGGCTTGCCGTCGATGCCGACCATCGTGAGATTGATCGGCGACGAGGTTTCGAGCGAGGTCTGCGCGAGCAGCGTGGTGATGAAGTCGTCCTGGCTGATGCGCGAGGTCTTGGGCTCGAACACCAGGCGCACGGCGGCGTCCTTGCTGGACTCGTCGCGCACCACATCGAGCACCGACAGCATCGCGGCCTTCAACTGGGTCTGCTCGGCGGAGAGCGCCTTCTTGCCGGTCTTGACCTTCGGGTTGGTGATTTCCTCGATTTCCTCGAGCACCTTCTGCGTGCTGACGCCCGGCGGCAGCTCGTTGACCACGAGTTGCCATTGCCCGCGCGCCAACTCTTCGATCTTCCAGCGCGCGCGCACCTTGAGCGAGCCGCGGCCGGTGCGATAGGCGTCGGCGATGTCGCTCGCGCTGCTGATGATCTGCGCGCCGCCCGGGTAGTCGGGGCCGGGCACGATGGCGAAGAGCTCTTCTTCGCTGAGCTTGCCGTTCGACTTGATCAGCGCCACGCAGGCGTCGGCGATCTCGCGCAGGTTGTGGCTCGGGATTTCGGTGGCCAGGCCCACGGCAATGCCGCTCGCGCCGTTGAGCAGCGTGAACGGCAGCCGCGCGGGCAGCAGGCGCGGCTCCTCGGTGCTGCCGTCGTAGTTGGGAATGAAATCGACCGTGCCTTCGTCGATCTCGTCGAGCAGCAGGCTGGTGATGCGCGCCAGGCGAGCTTCGGTGTAGCGCATGGCCGCGGCACCGTCGCCGTCGCGGCTGCCGAAGTTGCCCTGGCCATCGACCAGCGGATAGCGCTGCGAAAAATCTTGCGCCATGCGCACCAGCGCGTCGTACGCGGCCTGGTCGCTGTGCGGATGGAAGCGACCGAGCACGTCGCCGACCACGCGCGCGCTCTTCACGGGCTTGGCGCCCACAGTGCCGTTGGTGCCGCCGAAGCCCAGGCCCATGCGCGACATCGAGTACAGGATGCGGCGCTGCACCGGCTTCTGGCCGTCGGACACATCGGGCAGCGCGCGGCCCTTGACCACGCTGAGCGCGTATTCGAGGTAGGCAGTCTGGGCGTAGTCGGCGAGGGTCAGGGTCGTGTCGCCGTCGGTAGGACCCTGGAGATCGAGCGGAGGTTGGGAATCCATGAAAGAGAAGGTGAGAAAAACAGTTGCTGCGGGCCGTGCGCGAGGGTAGTCGTGATCAGCCCAGTGTGAATGCCTCGTGGACCGCGGACTGCACGGCGCCGCCGAGCACCGCGCCGCCGCCCGCGACGTAGATCCAGTCGCCGATGACGGCCGCGCCCACGGCGTGGCGCGGCGTGGCCATGGGAGCGTGGCGTTGCCAGGTGTCGTCCACGGGGTTGTAGCTTTCCATCTGGCCGAACACCTTGGCCTGGCGCGGTACGCCGCTGACGAGAATGCCGCCCTCCCCGCCCATGGCGAAGAAGCGGCCTCGATACGCCACGAGGCCATGGCCCGAGCGCGCGGTAGGCAGCGGCGAGCGCAGCTCCCAGGTGTCGCGTGCGGGCAGGTAGACGTGGTGCAGGTCGGTGTTGTATTCGAAGGTGTTGAAGCGTCCGCCGATCACGTGGATCTGGCCGCCATGCGACACGCAGCCGACGTGGTCGCGCGCGCCGGGCAGCGGCTTGGCGGTGGACCAGCGATCGGCCTTGGGGTCGTAGACCTCGTGCCAGCTGACGCTCGCGCGTTCGGCAGCAGGCTCCGACGCTCCGCCGATCAGGTGCAGCGCGCCGTCGAGCATTACCGCAGCCGCCGCGCCGCGCGGTCGCGGCAGCGGCGCGATGGCAGTCCAGCGGTTGGCGGCAATGTCGTAGACGTAGGCGTTCGTGTCGGAGCGGCGGTTCTGCTCGACGAAACCGCCGAGCGCATAGACGCGGCCGCCTTCAGCCGTCACCGCGACGTGGTTGGCGCCGCGCGGCAGGGGCGCGCCGTCGAGCCAGCGGTCGGCCTTCGGGTCGTAGATGTGGTGGTAGTCGCGGTTGACCTTGCCCTCGCCATATCCGCCGACCACATGCATGCGCCCCATCGCGGCGGTAGCCCAGGCCATCTCGCTGCGCGGAATCGGCAAGGCCGCGCGCGGCTCCCAGCGGCCTTGCGGGCCGGGCGGCGCGGTGCTCTCGGTGAAGCGCTGCGCCTCCTGGTCGGGCGTCATGTGGTGCGGCACGCCGCCCTGCAGCTTGGCATAGGGCTCGGCCGACGAAGGCACTGCGGGCAGCGTGTCGTGCGTGGCCGGATGCTGTGCACGCGCAGTGCCCGCCACCATGCCGGCAGCGGTCGCGAGGACGAAGCTTCGACGGTGCATGACGGGCTCCTTCATCAGGACAGCGGTGCGCCGGGCGCATCGGCCGCGCCGGTCGGCACCGCGGAAGGCTCGGGAATGTCTGGCATGGTCGGCATGTTGCGCGGCGCGTCGGACGGCATGTTGCCGCGGCCGATGGCCCCGCCCTGCGGCACCGTCAGCTCCATGCGGATGCGGCCCGGCGTCTTGCCACCACGCACGGCACCACCGCCACTACCGCCCGTTGCCACGGACGGCTTCAGGTACGCATACAGCTGCAGCACGGTCTGCACGTAGTTCTGCGTTTCCTTGTAGTTCGGGATCTTGTTGCCCGCGCGCTGCACCGCGCCCTCGCCCGCGTTGTAGGCGGCCAGCGCCAGCTCGATCTGGCCCGGGAACATCGCGATCAGGTCACCGAGGTAGCGCGAGCCGGCAGCGATGTTGATGCGCGGGTCGAACAGCTTTTTCTCGATGGTGTTGCGCTTGTCCGCCGACACGCCGTAGCGCTGCGCCGTAGCGGGCATCAGCTGCATGAGGCCCATGGCACCCTTGGGCGAGACGGCCTGCGCGTCGAAGCCCGACTCGGTCGCGATGAGCGCCTGCAGCAGTTCGTAGTCGATCGAATGCTTGTTCGATGCGTCGCGCAGCGCCGTCTTGGCGGTCTTGTAGCCGGGCGATGCCTCGAACATGGCGAGCAGGCTCTGCGAGGCAGGTGACACCTTTCCGTCGAGCTTGCGGCCACCACGGCCCAGCGGAGAAATGCCTTGCGCCGTGTCGAAGCTCTGGCCGCCGCGAAAGAAGATCTGGTAGCGCTCGTCGATCTTTTCGGAAGCGAAGTGCGCGATGCCCTTGCTGTCGATGTAGCCGTAGATGTCAGCGGCGTGCGCCAGCCCCTGCTGCGTACACAGCAGGAAGGCCAATAGCAACAAGCGCTTGAAAACTGACATGCGTGGTGGAGGAATCAAACATCGATGTCGACATCGTCGGCGCGCAACTCCATGAGTTCGCGCCGGGCTGCCGCTTCGCCCTTGCCCATGAGCTTGGTGATCTCGCCCTGGGTGGACGTGAAGTCGAACCGGCCCAATTGGACCTGCATCAGGCGCCGGGTGTCAGGATTGAGCGTGGTTTCCCACAATTGTTCCGCGCTCATTTCGCCCAGGCCCTTGAAGCGGCTGATGCTCCAGGCGCCTTCGCGCACGCCATCTTTACGCAATTTGTCGAGCGTGGCGGTCAGTTCGCCCTCGTCCAGCGCATAGACCTTGGAGGCCGGCTTCTTGCCGCGCGCGGGCGCATCGACCCGGAACAATGGCGGCTTTGCGACATACACGTGGCCGGCTTCGATGAGTTTCGGGAAGTGACGGAAGAACAGCGTGAGCAGCAGCACCTGGATGTGCGAGCCGTCCACGTCGGCATCGCTCAGGATGCAGACCTTGCCGTAGCGCAGGCCGCTCATGTCGGGCGTGTCGTTGGGGCCGTGCGGATCGACCCCTACGGCGACCGAGATGTCGTGGATTTCGGTGTTGGCGAACAGCCGGTCGCGCTCCACTTCCCAGGTGTTGAGCACCTTGCCGCGCAGGGGCAGGATCGCCTGGCTTTCCTTGTCGCGGCCCATCTTGGCGCTGCCGCCGGCGGAGTCGCCCTCGACCAGGAAGACTTCGTTGTGGCTGATGTCCTTGCTCTCGCAATCAGTGAGCTTGCCGGGCAGCACGGCCACGCCGGAGCCCTTGCGCTTCTCGACCTTCTGGCCGGCGCGCTGGCGCGTCTGCGCGGCCTTGATGGCAAGCTCGGCCAGCTTCTTGCCGTAGTCGACGTGCTGGTTGAGCCACAGCTCGAGTGCGGGGCGCACGAAGCTCGACACCAGGCGCACGGCATCGCGCGAGTTCAGGCGTTCCTTGATCTGGCCCTGGAACTGCGGGTCGAGCACCTTGGCGCTCAGCACGTACGAAGCGCGCGCAAACACGTCTTCGGGCAGCAGCTTCACGCCCTTGGGCAGCAGCGAGTGCAGTTCGATGAAGCCCTTCACCGCGGTGAAGAGGCCGTCGCGCAGGCCGCTTTCGTGCGTGCCGCCGGCGCTGGTGGGAATCAGGTTGACGTAGCTCTCGCGCACTGGCTGGCCGTCTTCGGTGAAGGCCACGCACCAGTCGGCGCCCTCGCCTTCGGCGAAGTTGTCGGCGTTCTTGTCGGCATGGCCGCTGCCTTCGAACAGCGGGATGACGGGGTCGCCGTTGAGCGTCTGCATCAGGTAGTCGCTCAGGCCGCCCTTGTAGAGCCACTGCTGTGTTTCCTTGGTCTTCTCGTTCGTGAGCGTGACGCTCACGCCGGGCATCAGCACGGCCTTGCTGCGTAGCAGGTGCGTGAGCTCGCCCATGGGCAGCACGGCGGTTTCGAAGTACTTGGCGTCGGGCCAGGCGCGCACGGTGGTGCCCTGCTTGCGCTCGCCCGCTTCGAGCTTGCGGATTTCGAGCGCCTCGATCACGTCGCCGGCACTGAAGGCCAGCTTGGCGGCCGAGCCTTCCCGGTGCGAGGTGACTTCGAGCCGCTTCGACAGCGCATTGGTCACCGACACGCCCACTCCGTGCAGGCCGCCCGAGAAGCTGTAGGCGCCGCCCGAGCCCTTGTCGAACTTGCCGCCCGCATGCAGCCGGGTGTACACGAGTTCGATCACGGGGGCCTTTTCTTCAGGGTGCAGGCCGAAGGGAATGCCTCGGCCGTCGTCTTCGACGCTGACCGAGCCGTCGGTGTGCAGGGTGACCTTGATCTTCTTGCCGTAGCCCGCGAGCGCCTCGTCGGCCGCGTTGTCGAGCACTTCCTGGATGATGTGCAGCGGGTTGTCGGTGCGGGTGTACATGCCCGGGCGCTGCTTGACGGGCTCGAGGCCCT
Source organism: Variovorax sp. GW821-FHT09D05 (assembly GCF_059416325.1). Taxonomy (NCBI): domain Bacteria; kingdom Pseudomonadati; phylum Pseudomonadota; class Betaproteobacteria; order Burkholderiales; family Comamonadaceae; genus Variovorax; species Variovorax sp. GW821-FHT09D05. Next base: position 180,358 of record NZ_JBWKOZ010000006.1, read on the forward strand.
TGAGCACGCGGATGGAGCCTTCCGAGTAGCCGGAGGATGCGGACGGTGAATTGGGGGGAGTCTTGGGGGGAGTCGCCATGGGGGCGGATTGTAGTCAGTCGCCGCCAAATGACTGGATACCCATACAGGAGCCTCCGGCCGCAGCCAGAGGTTTGCATGATGGCCGGGCCTACTTGTCGATGATGACCTGACCGGTGTAAGCCAGCGAGGCAAGTTCGGGCCTGGCCTTTTCAGCCGGTTCCATGTCCAGAACGATGCTCCCGGTCACCAGGCCGAACGACGGCGACATGCGCACGTATTTCGTTTCGCCGGCTTCGAGGGAAATGCCGAGCGTCTTCCTCAGGTCGTTCATGGTCGCGGCCTGGTAGGTGCCGGCGGGACGGTCGACATAGAAGAAGCCACCGGACTTCGAAGCGCCCACCACCACCTTGTCGAGGCGAATCAGCGGCTGCAATGCCGAGCCGTAGGGGGTTGCAGCGCGGAAGAAAAAGATGCGGCCTTCGCCGGGCTTCACCTTGGGAATGGTGCCGGACATGTCCTGATATTTGGTGCCGGTAACGGCGCAGCCCGCGGTCGCGATCGTCATCACCGTGAGTACGGCAAGCTTCAGGGCGGTTCTTCTCATTGTTTGAATTCCTCGTGAGGAAAAAGCACTGCAGATGAATGTAACGAATTACAAACACGGATTTACGAGGCCCGCGTCAGCTTGATGCGCCGATTGCATCAAAGCCGCCCTGATAAATCATCAATGGCTTTGGCCGCCGTGCCACCTGCCAAAGCAGGCGAATCGTTACATTCGAAGTCATGCAATCCCCCGCCGCCCCTGCTCTCTCGGTCAAGCAAGTCCTGTTCTGCGGGGCAATGATCGTCACTCTCTCGATGGGCATCCGCCACGGCTTCGGGCTCTGGCTGCAGCCGATCACGCAGGCGCAGGACTGGAGCCGGCAGACCTTCTCGTTCGCGCTGGCCATCCAGAACCTCTCGTGGGGCATCTTCGGCGTGTTCGCGGGCATGCTGGCCGACAGGTTCGGCGCGTTCCGGGTGTTGATCGGCGGCTCGGTGTTCTATGCGCTGGGGCTGTTCGGCATGGCGCATTCGCCGACGCCGCTGCTCTTCACACTGAGTGCGGGCGTGCTGATCGGCGCAGCGCAGGCAGGTTCGACCTATGCGGTGATCTACGGCGTGATCGGACGGCAGATTCCGGCCGAGCGGCGATCGTGGGCCATGGGCGTGGCGGCGGCGGCCGGCTCGTTCGGCCAGTTCCTGATGGCGCCCATCGAGGGGCGGCTGATCGGCCACCTGGGCTGGCAGACAGCGCTGGCCGTTGTGGCTGTGCTGGTGCTGGTGATCATCCCGCTGGCCTTCGGCCTGCGCGAACCGAAGACGGCAGCGCTGGCCGGGCACCGCGAACAGTCGGTGCTGCAGGCGGTGGGCGAAGCCTTCCGCTACCCGAGCTTCGGGCTGCTGATGGCTGGCTACTTCGTCTGCGGCTTCCAGCTGGCGTTCATCGGCATCCACATGCCGACCTACCTGCGCGACCGCGCGTTGCCGGCCGAGGTGGCTGGCTACGCGCTGGCGCTGATCGGACTGTTCAACGTGTTCGGCACGTATACGGTGGGGCTGCTGGGGCAGAAGCTGGCCAAGCGCAAGATCCTCGCGGCGATCTACTTCGCACGGGCCGTGTCGATCGCGCTGTTCCTGATGGCGCCGATCTCGCCGCTCAGCGTGTATGTGTTCTCGGCGGCAATGGGCTTCCTGTGGCTGTCCACCGTGCCTGCAACCAATGCAATCGTGGCGGGCATCTTCGGCGTGGCACATCTGTCGATGCTCAGCGGCTTCGTGTTCCTGAGCCACCAGGTCGGCTCGTTCCTGGGCGTGTGGCTCGGTGGCTACCTGTACGACACCACCGGTAGCTACGACATCGTCTGGTACATCGCGATCGCGCTGGGCGTGTTCGCGGCGCTGATCAACCTGCCGGTGAAGGAAAGCGCCATTGCGCGCTCGTCGCCGCAGCCTGCCGGTGTCGCAGGCTGACGGGATTGCGTATAAACCAGGGCCATGACTCCGCAAATGCGCCACCACATCATCCACGCGGGCTGGCTGGCCGCCGCGCTGGCTGTGCTGGGTGGCGTATTCGCGCTTTACGTGCACCCGGACTTTCTGGTGACGCTGGTCGATCAGATCTGGTCCTGCTTCTGAGGCCGGGCCGGTCATGAAAGACGTAGCACCCATGCACGGCCTGTCCGCGCCTTCCGAATGGATCGTCCGCTGTTCGCACCTGCTTGCGCCTGGCGCCACGGTGCTCGACGTGGCCTGCGGCGCCGGGCGGCACATGCAGTGGTTCGCGGGCCGCGGGCACCCGGTCACCGGTGTCGACCGCTCGCCCGAAGCCATCGAGGCGGCCGGCGCCTTCGGCCGCACCGTCGAGGCGGACATCGAATCCGGCCCCTGGCCCTTTGCCGGCCACGCCTTCGGCGCTGTCGTCGTCACCAACTACCTCTGGCGCCCGCGCATGGCCGACATCGTGGGCGCTGTGGCACCGGGCGGCGTGCTGCTCTACGAAACCTTTGCCGCGGGCAACGAGACCGTCGGCAAGCCCTCGCGCCCCGACTTCCTGCTGCAGCCCGGCGAGTTGCTGGCAGCCTGTGTCGGCCTGCGGGTGGTGGCCTACGAAGACGGCTTCATCCCCGAACCGGCGCGCTTCGTGCAGCGAATCGCTGCCGTCCGCCCGGCCGCACCCGACGCCGGCCAGCCCGCCCGCCACCTCCTTAAGGGAAACTGAGGGGGCCGGGGCGGCTGTCTTGCGGGGCGCCGGAGTAAGTAGAATCGGCGCTTTCGTCCACCGACAAAGAGATTCCCCCTTGGAGCAACTGACAGGCAGCATCGTCGCGCTCGTCACGCCGATGCACGACGACGGCAGTGTCGACTACCCCGCCCTGCGGCGGCTCATCGACTGGCACATCGAAGAAGGCACCGACTGCCTTGGCGTGGTCGGCACCACCGGCGAATCGCCGACGGTCGATGTCGAAGAGCACTGCGAAATCATCCGTGTCTCGGTCGAGCAGGCCAAGGGCCGCGTGCCCGTGATGGCCGGCTGCGGCGCGAATTCGACCAAGGAAGCCATCGAGCTCGCCAAGTTCGCCAAGGGCGTGGGCGCCGATTCGCAGCTCCAGGTCGTGCCGTACTACAACAAGCCCACGCAAGAGGGCCAGTACCAGCACTTCAAGGCCATTGCCGAGGCCGTGGGCGACCTGCCCATCGTGCTTTACAACGTGCCCGGCCGCACCGTTGCCGATATGGCGCACGACACCGTGCTGCGCCTGGCGCAGGTGCCCGGCATCATCGGCATCAAGGAAGCCACCGGCAACATCGAGCGGGCCCAGTGGCTCATTCGCGACCTGCCGAAGAACTTTGCCGTCTACTCCGGCGACGACCCGACCGCGGTCGCGCTCATGCTCTGCGGCGGCCAGGGCAACATCAGCGTCACGGCCAATATTGCGCCGCGCAAGATGCACGAGCTGTGCGTGGCGGCGCTGGCAGGCGACGTCAAGCGCGCCATGCAGATCCAGTTCGAGCTCATGCCGCTGCACCGCAACCTCTTCGTCGAGCCCAACCCGATTCCGCTGAAGTGGGCCATGGCCCGGCTCGGCCTTTGTGGCGGCGCGCTGCGCCTGCCGCTCACCGAACTCGGCGAAGCGAGCCGCCCCGCAGTCGAAGGCGCCCTGCGCGCCACCGGCCTGCTGAAGGGCTGAGCACCCCTCCCCCTACATTCCGGAACTGCCTTTTCCCTGGTCGCAGCAAGGTTAAGCAACCTTTTGCCCGAACCGTGCTCTGAGATGGCGGGCACTGCGGCCCATAGATAGACCGAACCATTCCAACAAGGAAGACGACGTTGAAGAACCTTTCGCGACTTGCACTGCTGGCCCTCGTTGCCAGCCTCGCCGCCTGCTCCGTCCTCGAGAGCGACAAGATCGACTACAAGAGCGCAGGCAAGGCCCCGACGCTCGAAGTCCCACCCGATCTCTCCCAACTCTCGCGCGACAACCGCTATGCCATTCCCGGCGGCGCCGTGACTGCCAATGCCTACCAGGCCGGCATCGCCAACGCCCCCGGCATCCCCACCGCCGTGAGCAACATCGGCGACGTGCGCATGGAGCGCTCGGGCACGCAGCGCTGGATCATCGTCAACCGCACGCCTGACCAGCTCTGGGACCCGGTGAAAGACTTCTGGCAGGAAAGCGGCTTCCTGCTGACCACCGACCAGCGCAACCTGGGCATCATGGAAACCGACTGGGCCGAAAACCGCGCCAAGCTGCCGCAGGACATCATCCGCGGCACGCTGGGCAAGCTGGTTGATTCGGTCTACTCGACCGGCGAACTCGACCGCTTCCGCACCCGCCTGGAGCGTACGCCGACCGGTACCGAGATCTTCATCAGCCACCGCGGCATGCAAGAGGTCTACAACAACTCGCGCCAGGACCAGACCGTGTGGCAGCCCCGCCCCAGCGATCCTGAACTCGAGACCGAATTCCTGCGCCGCCTGATGGTCAAGCTCGGCGTCTCGCAAGAGCAGTCGAAGATCCTGGCCGCCACCACCGCGCCGACCAAGACCGCCACCATCGCCAAGGTCGGCAACCAGCCGGTCGTGCAGATCAGCGAAGGCTTCGACCGCGCATGGCGCCGCGTGGGCCTCGCGCTCGATCGCACCGGCTTCACCGTGGAAGACCGCGATCGCAGCGCCGGCCTGTACTACGTGCGCTACGTGACGCCCGATCCCGACAAGAAGGAGCCCGGCTTCTTCGGCAAGCTGTTCAGCGGCTCGAGCAAGACCGAAGCGCCGCTCAAGTTCCGCATCTCGGTCAAGGGCCAGGGCGAAGCCACCACGGTGTCGGTGCTCAACGAAACCGGTGCGCCCGAAACCTCGGCGAATGCCGAGCGCATCGTCAAGGTCATCGCCGACGACCTGAAGTAACCCGCATGCTCCGCTTCCGAAGTCTCGGCAGCGGCAGCACGGGCAACGCCGCGCTGGTCGAAGCGACCAGCGGCGGCCGCACCTCCCGCCTCCTGATCGACTGCGGCTTCGGCATCAAGCAGCTCGATCTGCGGTTGGCCCAGGCGGGCCTTGCCGCCGGCGACATCGATGCGGTCTTCGTGACCCATGAGCACGGCGACCATATCGGCTGCGCCCATTCGCTGTCGCGGCGCAACCGCATTCCAGTCTGGATGAGCGAAGGCACCTGGCTCGCCACCGGCGGCCGCGATTTCGAGGGCCTGCTGAACCTGGCGCGCGACGATGCGGAGTTTGCGGTCGGCGACATCTGCGTGCAGCCCTTCACCGTTCCCCATGATGCACGCGAGCCGCTGCAGCTGCGCTGCACCGACGGCAACCGCACGCTGGGCGTGCTGACCGATCTGGGCCACGCCACGGCCCACGTGCTGGCCCGCCTGAGCGGCGTGCATGCGCTGTTGCTGGAGTTCAACCACGACAGCGATCTGCTGGCCAACTCGGCTTATCCGCCTTTTCTCAAGCACCGAGTCGGCGGCAACTACGGGCACTTGTCGAACACGGCCGCGGCCGAGATCGCGCGCGCGGTGCTGCACGACGGCCTGCGCCATGTGGTCGCGGCGCACTTGAGCGAGCAGAACAATCGGCCCGAGATCGTGCGGCGCCTGATGGCCGAAGCGCTCGGCGGTGATGAAGCCGAGATGCTTACCGCCACCGCATCAGAGGGCTCGCCCTGGCTCGACGTGTGAGCCGAAGCGCCCTCACTCTCTCCTAAGAAAAAAAGCCGCCTCATGGCGGCTTTTTGCATGGCGGATACCTTGCTTATTGCTTCGGCGCTTCATTCTTCTTCGCGGCCTCGGTAGCTGCGTTCGCGGCATCGAGTGCAGACGAAGCACCGGGTGCAGGCGCTGCGGCGGGATCGGTGGCAGGCGCAGGGGCCGGAGCGGGCGCAGGTTCGGTCACGGGCGCAGGAGGCGGCGTCACGACAGCCGGCGCTGCATCCTCCTTCTTTCCGCAGGCGACGAGCGCGGCAGCGGCAATCAGCGAGGCAATCAGGACGGACGATGACTTCTTCATGGAATCTCCTTTGGCAATGAAGGTCTGGACGAAAAAATTCTAGACCTGCATACCCGCCCGAATATGTCTCGCGGCCGCATTCGCGGCATTGGCTTACAAGCCGAGTGTCGATGCCGGAAAGGCGGGCCGCGCAAGGCGCCAGCACTCGTCGATGGCCTCGCGCAACGCACGGCGCGCACGCGCGTCGTCACCGCTCACGCCCCTGCTGCGCTCGGGGTCGATGCGGTGCACGAACCACGTGGGCGTCCAGATGGCGCTCGGCACTTCGGAGCCCGCGGCCTTGCCGGTGGCGCGGCATTCGATGATGTGGTCCCACATGCGGCGCCACGGCACGAAGCGCGCGTGGCCTCGTTCGAGAACATCGAAGCGCTGCGCGAGCAACATCAGGCGGCGGCCGCTGGCCGACCAGGCCTGCAGCGCTTCGATGGTCGCGCGCTCGCCCAGGGGCCAGTCGGCAAAGTCGGGGTCGCTGAAGACGATCTCTTTCCAGCCCTGCTGCGCCGCGGCCGACAGCGCGCCGCGCAGGAGTGCATCGAAGGCCTCGCGGCCATCGAAGCGCCCTTCGGGCAACGATAGGCTGGGCGCGTCGTCATTCGGCATGAAGCCACCCTGCCTCGCACCACTCGCCCAGCAACGCGAGTGCGCCTTCGCTCGCGCGCGCCAGTTCGCGTGCGCCGAGCGCGCGCTGGTCGGCCAGACGGCGCATCAGCGTCGCGTCGGCACCGCCTGCGCGAAAGCTCTCGCCGTTGATGTAGATGTGCCGCGTGTCGTAGAGCATGCGCGTGCGGCGGTCGAGCACCACGTGCTGCATCGCATCGGGCGCCTCGCCGCCTTCGCCGAACCAGACGTTGGCCTTGGGCTCGGTGAGTGACTCGCCCAGTGCGCGATCGACGGCGTCAGGGTCGCGCAGTGCAGCCTCGATGGCCTTGCGCGCGAAGCCCTGGAGCGCGGCAGGCATTGCGGCCGGCGCATCGACCGCGGGCTGTGCCGGATCGCGGTAGCGCGCCAGCTCCGCCGGCCCGGCATCGTCCAGATCTTCTGCATAGGCCTGCGCCATGCGCGCCAGCAGGTCCGCGCCGAGCTCACCCAGGGCCGACGAACGCAGGCCGATGGAGCAAGTCATGCAATCGTCGCCCACGGCCACGCCGTCGTGGGCATAGCGCGGAGGCAGGTAGAGCATGTCGCCGGGCTCGAGCACGAAGGTCTGCTCAGGCTCGAAGTTCTCGAGAATCTTGAGCGGCACGCCCGGCTGCAGGCGCAGATCGCTCTGCTTGCCGATGGACCAGCGGCGGCGTCCCTGTGCCTGCAGCAAGAAAACGTCGTAGCTGTCGAAATGCGCGCCCACGCCGCCGGTGTCGCTCGCGTAGCTGATCATCAGGTCGTCGAGGCGGGCGTCAGGTAGAAAGCGAAACTGCCGCAACAGTTCGTGCACGCCCTCGTGATGCAGGTCGACGCCCTGCACCAGCAGCGTCCAGGCGGGCTGCTTCAGCGGCGGCAATGCGCGCCGGGCCAGCGGCCCATGCTTGAGCGACCAGCCGGCCTTGCCGTGGCGGATCAGGCGCGATTCGACGTCCTCACGCTCGGCCAGGGCGAACAGCTCAGTACGCTCGATCGGTGGCACCATCGCGGGTATCGCCTGGCGGACGAGCAAAGGTTTTTTCTGCCAGTACCGCCGCATGAACTGCGCGGCGCTCAGGCCGCCGAGCAACGGCAGCGGTTGGTTAATCTCCATGGGAGAATTCTGCAATGGAAATCTCTGAACAATGCGTGGTCGGCTTGACCTGGACCATGAAAGACACGCTCGGCGACGTGCTGGATGTGCTCGACGAGCCGGTGGAATTCATGGTCGGCGGCGACGATCTCTTCGACGTGATCGAAGCGGCCCTGCAAGGCCATGAGCCCGGCGCCCGGGTGCAGCTGCAAATTGAACCCGAACAGGGCTTCGGTGACTTCAACGACCAGTTGCTCTTTCTGGAACCCCGCTCGCTCTTCCCTGAAGGCACGGAAGAAGGCATGACCTTCGACGGCTCCGCCCTGCCCAAGGGCGTGAACAGCAACATTCCAAAAGACGCGATCTACACCGTGGCCGAGATCTATCCCGATCACCTCGTGCTCGATGGCAACCATCCGTTGGCCGGCATCGCGATCCGGCTCGACATCACGGTGCGTTCGGTGCGCGAGGCCACCGAAGAGGAAGTCGGCCGCGGCTCGGCAGGCACGGGCTTCTTCAAGGTGTCGCCGATGGCGCCAAGCAACCAGACGCTGCACTGACCGAAGGGCCGCCAGCGAGCGCCCACAAAAAAAGCCGGGCGACGCCCGGCTTTTTCACGCCCCGAAGGACGAAGCGACTTACATGCGCGAGATCTGACCGTTGTCGATGCGCACGCGGTCGCCGATGCGCAGGTCGCCCGGGCTCTGCACGTCGAAGGCGCGGAAGCCGCCACGGTCGGTCTGCACCGACACGCGATAGGTTTCATAGGCACGCGGGCCGTTCTGCTGAGCCTCGATAGTGTTGCCCAAGAGAGCACCACCCACGATACCCAGCGCGGTGGCTGCGGCACGGCCATTGCCACGCCCGAACTGGTTGCCCACCACCCCACCGATGACACCGCCGGCGACAGCGCCGCCGCCCGTGGTGCCGGTGCCAGCGGTTTCGCTGCGCAGCACCTCGATGTTGGCCACATGGCCGTACTCGACATAGGAAGCTTCGCGGTACTGAATGGCCTGCGGAGGCGCCTGGTACGGATAGCGCGAGGTCTGGTAGACCGGCGCCGGTGCCACGCATGCCGTAAGCGTGGCCACGGCCAGCACGGAAGCGGTGACGGAAACAAAGCGCATTGAGATCTTCATGTTGGGAGGCTCCTCGAATAGAACGATGCATGAAGAATGCATGCATCGGCTTGTGCCTGCCTGACTAACGCCGCAGCGCCCGCTGCGATGACGTCAGAACACACACTGATACCTTCGAGGCCGGCCGGCCTTTGCCGGTTCCGCTCTTTACCGCTCGGAAACCCAACTTCCCTCCCAGATCGGCTCAGTGCTTGCCCGTGGAGCCGTAGCCGCCCTCGCCCCGTTGCGAAGGTGCAAAGTCTGTGACCACCCGAAACTGCGCCTGCACCACCGGCACGATCACCAGTTGCGCGAGCCGTTCCATCGGCTGCAGCACGAAAGGCGTGTCGCTGCGGTTCCAGGCGCTGATCTTCAGCTCGCCCTGGTAGTCGCTGTCGATCAGGCCGACGAGGTTGCCCAGCACGATGCCGTGCTTGTGGCCCAGCCCGGAGCGCGGAAGGATCAGCGCCGCATAGGCCGGGTCGGCCAGGTGGATGGCAATGCCGGTGCCCACGAGCTGCCAGCCATTGGGCTCCAGCGTGATGGGGGCATCGAGGCAGGCCCGCAGATCGAGGCCGGCGCTTCCGGGAGTGGCATACGCGGGCAATTGATCCACCATGCGCGGATCGAGGATACGAACGTCGACTTTCACTTACTTGCTGCCTTGCTTCTGTTGCTGTTCTTTTTGCTTGCGGGCGGCTTCCTCGAGCACCTGCTGCCATTTGGCGACGCCGGGGGTGAGCTTCACGCCCTTCAATTTCTTGCCGAACCAGACGGCCAGGCCCGCCAGCAGGACCAGCACGCCGAACGGCACGCCGGCCGCCCACAGCACGAGGAACACCAGTGCGCCGCCGACGCCCAGCACCTTGAGGGTCAGGGGGTCGAACGACCCGGGCTGTGACTTCGGCACTTCGCCGTTCGACGCTGCCTCGTTGCGTTGCTGCATGGCGGCAGTCACGGGGCCGCCCTGCTGCCCGGGTGCCGTCGTGATGCCGACATCGAGCCCGGGCTCGCCGGGCTGCGCTGCCCTCTTCGGCAACGCGGCCTGCGCCGACAGCCGCTCGACATAGCGAGCGAAGTCGCCGTTCGGCGGCGTGTTCCATTGGGGATTCAGGTTCATCAGACCCTCCAGTCGGTAAGCCGGGCTGCAATTTCGGTCATCAGTTCGCGCGCCAGCGTGAGCTTGGGCGCGCGAGGGAGTTCGCGCACGCCATTGGCGTCCACCAGCAGCAGCGCGTTGTCGTCCTGCCCGAAGGTCAGTGGGCCGATGTTGCCGACCAGCAGCGGAATGCCCTTGCGCTCGCGCTTGGCCTTGGCGTGCTCGGCGAGGTTCTCGCTCTCGGCTGCGAAGCCAACGCAGAAGAGCTTCTTCGACTGGGCCCGCTCGCTCTTGGCGACCGTGAGGAGGATGTCAGCGTTCTCCACGAAATTCAGCACCGGTGTCTTGCCACTGCCGTCCTTCTTGATCTTCTGGTCGCTGTGCGTTGCGGGCCGCCAGTCGGCGACGGCGGCTGTAGCTATAAAAATACTAGCAGACTGCGCAGCACGGGTGGTCGCTTCGAGCATGTCTTGCGCCGACAGCACGTCGACGCGCGTCACGCCGCGCGGTGTCGGCTGGTGCACCGGGCCGGCCACCAGCGTGACCTCGGCGCCCGCCTCGCGGGCCGCACGGGCAATGGCAAAGCCCATCTTGCCGGACGAATGGTTGGTGATGCCGCGGATCGGGTCCAGCGCCTCGAAGGTCGGGCCGGCCGTGACCAGCACCTTCTGCCCCGCCAACAGCTTGGGGCTGAAGAAGGCGGTGATGTCCTCGAGCAATTGCGCCGGCTCCAGCATGCGGCCGTCGCCGGTTTCGCCACAGGCCTGCCAGCCATTGCCCACGCCCAGCACGGTCGCGCCATCGGCCGACACCTGCATCAGGTTGCGCTGCGTGGCGGGATGGACCCACATCTCGCGGTTCATGGCTGGCGCGATCAGCAGAGGGACGCGGTCCATGGGGCGGGCCAGGCACATCAGGCTCAGAAGGTCGTCGGAGCGGCCCTGCACCAGCCGCGCGATGAAGTCTGCGCTGCAGGGCGCCAGCACGATCGCGTCGGCCTCGCGGCTCAGGTTGATGTGCGGCATGTTGTTGGGCTCACGCGTGTCCCACTGCGAGGTGTAGACGGTGCGCCCGGAGAGCGCCTGCATGGTCACGGGGGTGATGAACTGCTCGGCCGCCTCGGTCATCACGACCTGGACGGTCGCGCCCGCCTTGACGAACAGGCGGCACAGCTCGGCCGACTTGTAGCAGGCGATGCCCCCTGTGAGGCCCAGGACGATGTGTTTGCCGGCGAGATCTTGCATGGGCCGTATTGTTGCTCACATGCCATCGAACAAGCGGCAACAAGCCCTTGGCGAAAGGTGTCGCGAAGGGCACACCTATAATCGCAATTTCCCACTGCCCGGATTCACAGCGTCCGGAACTGGCATGACCAAATTTGTCTTCGTCACCGGTGGTGTCGTTTCTTCCCTTGGCAAGGGAATCGCCTCCGCCTCGCTCGCCGCGATCCTCGAATCGCGCGGCCTCCAAGTCACCCTCATCAAGCTCGATCCGTACATCAATGTCGACCCCGGCACGATGTCGCCCTTCCAGCATGGTGAAGTGTTCGTCACCGATGACGGCGCCGAGACCGACCTCGACCTCGGCCACTACGAGCGCTTCATCAACACGCGGATGCGCAAGGCCAACAACTTCACGACCGGCCAGATCTACAAGACCGTGCTCGAAAAAGAGCGCCGTGGCGACTACCTCGGCAAGACGGTGCAGGTGATTCCGCACATCACCAACGAAATCCAGGAATACATCAAGCGCGGCGCCGGCATCGGCACGGCGCACGAGGTGGACGTGGCCATCGTCGAAATCGGCGGCACCGTGGGCGACATCGAGTCGCTGCCCTTCCTCGAAGCCGTGCGCCAGATGAGTCTGCGCATGGGCCCGAACAACTCGGCCTTCGTGCACCTGAGCTACGTGCCCTGGATCGCCGCCGCCGGCGAGCTCAAGACCAAGCCCACGCAGCACACCGCCAAGGAACTGCGCGCCATCGGCATCCAGGCCGACGCCCTGCTGTGCCGCGCCGACCGCCCGATTCCCGACGACGAGCGCGCCAAGATATCGCTGTTCTCGAACGTGCCCGAATGGGGCGTCATCTCGATGTGGGACGTGGACACCATCTACAAGGTGCCCCGCATGCTGCACGAACAGGGCCTGGACGGCCTGATCTGCGACAAGCTGCGCATCAACACCCCGCCCGCCAAGCTGCAGCGCTGGGATGACCTGGTGTACGAAGTCGAGCATCCGCAAAAGGAAGTGTCGATTGCCATGGTCGGCAAGTACGTCGACCTGTCGGACAGCTACAAGTCGCTGAACGAAGCCCTGCGCCACGCCGGCATGAAGAACCATGCCCGCGTGAAGATCGACTACATCGACTCCGAGACCATCTCGGCACAAGACGTGTCGCGCCTGGCCAAGTACGACGCCATCCTGGTGCCCGGCGGCTTCGGCCAGCGCGGCGTCGAGGGCAAGATCTCGGCTGCCCGCTTCGCCCGCGAAGGCAAGGTGCCCTACCTCGGCATCTGCCTGGGCATGCAGGTTGCCACCATCGAATACGCCCGCCACGTGGCCGGCCTGAAGAACGCCAACAGCACCGAGTTCGACCCCGAGACGCCTACCCCCGTGATCGCGCTGATCACCGAGTGGAAGGACCGCGACGGCACGGTGAAGACGCGCGACGAGAAGTCCGACCTCGGCGGCACGATGCGCCTGGGCGCGCAAAGCTCCGACGTGGCTCCCGGCACGCTGGCGCACAGCATCTACGGCGACGTGGTCACCGAGCGCCACCGCCACCGCTACGAAGCCAACGTGAACTACCTCGACGAGCTGCGCAACGCCGGCCTCGTGATCTCCGCGCTCACGCAGCGCGAGCACCTGACCGAGATCGTCGAGCTGCCGCAGGACGTGCACCCGTGGTTCATCGGCGTGCAGTTCCACCCCGAGTTCAAGTCGACCCCGTGGGGCGGCCACCCGCTGTTCAACGCCTTCATCAAGGCTGCGCTCGAGCACAAGGACAAGGGGGCCGGCAGCACCAACAAGGCACTGAAGGCGGTCGCATGAGCAGCGGCTATGTCATCGCCCACGTCGAGGTGACCAACCCGACGCAGTACGAGGAATACAAGAAGTGGTCGACCGTCGCCATGCAGGCGCACGGCGCCGAAGTGTGCGTGCGGGGCGGCCAGATTCAACCGCTCGAAGGCGACTGGAAGCCCACGCGCATCGTCATCCTCAAGTTCGCCAGCTTCGAGAAGGCCAAGGCCTTCTACGAGACACCCGAGTACCTCAAGGCACGCGAAGCGCGTGCCGGCGCGGCAATCATGAACATGATCGCCGTCGAAGGCCTCTGATCCCAATTTGTTCATCCGCCAAAGAGACCAGAAAGAGAAAGACAAAAGATGAGTGCAATCGTTGACATCGTCGGCCGCGAAATTCTCGACAGCCGAGGCAACCCCACCGTCGAATGCGACGTGCTGCTCGAATCGGGCACCATGGGCCGCGCAGCCGTGCCTTCGGGCGCATCGACCGGTTCGCGCGAAGCCATCGAGCTGCGCGACGGCGACAAGAGCCGCTATCTCGGCAAGGGCGTGCTCAAGGCCGTGGAGAACATCAACACCGAGATCTCGGAAGCCGTGCTCGGCCTCGACGCCAGCGAACAGGCCTTCCTCGATCGCACGATGATCGACCTCGACGGCACCGACAACAAGGGCCGCCTGGGCGCCAACGCCACCCTCGCCGTCTCGATGGCCGTGGCCCGCGCAGCAGCCGAAGAGTCGGGCCTGCCGCTGTACCGCTACTTCGGCGGCATGGGCGGCATGCAGATGCCGGTGCCGATGATGAACGTCATCAACGGCGGCGCGCACGCCAACAACAGCCTCGACCTGCAGGAATTCATGATCATCCCCGTGGGCGCCAAGAGCTTCCGCGAGGCCGTGCGCTATGGCGCCGAAGTGTTCCATGCACTGAAGAAGATCCTGGGCGACCGCGGCATCAGCACGGCGGTTGGCGACGAAGGCGGCTTCGCCCCCAGCGTCGAGAGCCACGAAGCGGCCATCCAGCTGATCCTCGAAGCCATCGACAAGGCCGGCTACACCGCCGGCGAGCAGATCGCCCTGGGCCTCGATTGCGCGGCCAGCGAGTTCTACAAGGACGGCAAGTACGTGCTGTCGGGCGAAAACCTCTCGCTCACCGCCGAAAGCTGGACCGACATGCTCGCGACCTGGGTCGACAAGTACCCGATCATCAGCATCGAAGACGGCATGCACGAAGGCGACTGGGACGGCTGGAAGCACCTGACCGAACGCCTGGGCAAGCGCGTTCAGCTGGTGGGCGACGACCTGTTCGTTACCAACACCAAGATCCTGCAGGAAGGCATCGAGAAGGGCATCGCCAACTCGATCCTGATCAAGATCAACCAGATCGGCACGCTGACCGAAACCTTCGCCGCCATCGAGATGGCCAAGCGCGCAGGCTACACGGCCGTCATTTCGCACCGTTCGGGCGAAACCGAAGACAGCACCATCGCCGACATCGCCGTGGGCACCAACGCCGGCCAGATCAAGACCGGCTCGCTGTCGCGTTCGGACCGCATCGCCAAGTACAACCAGCTGCTGCGCATCGAAGAAGACCTCGGCGACATCGCCGTCTACCCCGGCCGCGGCGCGTTCTACAACCTGAAGTAACGCCCGGACGCCACGCGGCATGCGCGCCCGCCTCGTTCCACCGATCGTCCTGCTGCTCCTGTTGGCCATCCTGCAGTGGCAGCTGTGGAACGGGCGCGGCAGCGTGCGCGACGTGACGCAATTGCGCACCAAGCTGGCAGACCAGAAGGAAGCCAACGCCAAGGCTGCGCTGACCAACGAGCGCCTGACCTCCGAGGTCAACGACCTCAAGGACGGCCTAGAAATGGTCGAGGAGCGTGCACGCGCGGAACTCGGCATGGTGAAGCCGAACGAAGTGTTCGTACAGATCGCACATTAGGATGACCCCCAGTCTTCGCGCACTTCGTGTCGCTCCGCCCACCCCCTTCCAGGGGGCGACACCAGCGGCCCGGCAAAGCCGGTTCCGCGGTGTCCCACGCACAGACTGCGACGGTGCCCTCCGGGGGAGAACCTGATCCTCGAGCTTCTCTCGGCCCCTGCATTTCTGCTGTGGGGCTCTCCTGTCAGCTGGCTCGAGCTCGTGGCCTCGCTCCTGGCGCTCGCCATGGTCGGCTGCAACATGCGCGAGATTCACTGGGGATGGCCGCTGGCCATCGTCAGTTCACTGCTCTACGTGGCGGTATTCGCCAAGGCGCGCATCTACGGCGACGCCTCGCTCCAGGTCTTCTTCGCTTTCGTCGCGCTATGGGGCTGGTCGCAATGGCTGCGTGGCCATCGCGCCGACGGCAGCGCCTTGCATGTCACCCGGCTCTCGCCGCGCGGCATCGCGCTCACACTTGCTGCCTGCGCACTGGCGTGGCCGGCCGTCGCCCTCTTCCTGCGCCGCTTCACCGACACCGACGTGCCCTGGTGGGATGGTTTCGCCACCGGCCTGAGCCTTGTCGGGCAGTTCCTGCTCGGGCGCAAGTTCATCGAGAACTGGCTGATCTGGCTGGCCGTGAATGTCGTGAGCGTGGGCCTGTTCATCCACAAGGGGCTGTGGCTCACCGTAGGCCTGTACGCGGTATTCGCCGTGCTCAGCGTGGCCGGCTACATCGCGTGGCGGCAGCGCATGCCCGCGCAGGCGGTGCGTGCATGACGCCAGTGCTGCCGACCGGCTGCGTCATCGCACTCGTGGGCGCCGAGAGCACCGGCAAGACCGAACTGGCCCGCGCCATCGCGCAGCGCCTGCAGGACCGTGGCACGCCGGCCACGCTGGTGGGCGAATACCTGCGCGAATGGTGCGAGCGTGAAGGCCGCACGCCACGCCCCGACGAGCAGCAGGCCATCGCCGACGAGCAGACCCGCCGTATCGACGCCGCGGCCGCCACCGGCGTGGTGGTGGCCGACACAACCGCACTCATGACTGCGGTCTACAGTGAGCAACTGTTCGCCGACACCACGCTCTACGAAAGCGCCCTGGCCGCGCAACGGCGCTATGCCATCACGCTGCTCACCGCGCTCGACCTGCCCTGGGTGGCCGACGACATGCGCGACGGCCCGCACGCGCGCCAGCCGACCGACACGCTGGTGCGCGCCGCGCTCACGGGCGCGAAGCTCTCGTATGCCGTGGTGCACGGCACGGGCGGCGAACGGCTCGCCAATGCCTGGAACGCCATCAATTCCATCGCGGGCAGCGAAGGCCGTCCACGTACGCGCGTCCAGTCCGACGCGAAGCCCGCCTCGTGGTCGTGGCCTTGCGAGAAATGCTCCGACCCGGAATGCGAACATAAGCTCTTCAGCGACCTGATCGCGCGCCGCGAGTAGCAGCGCGCCTCACCTCTTACCGGAGACCCGATGCCCCTTTCGACCGTCGCGCGCGTCACGCTTCTTCCCGGCGCTCTGGCCGCCCTGCTGCTGGCCACTGGCCAGGCCACCGCAGCCCCCGTTGCCGCCACCGTCGAGAACGGCACCACCACCACCGCCTGCGCCGAGGAAGACAACGTCTCGCTGACCCTGCGCGGGGATGGCATCCGCCACATGCGCATCGAGGCGCTGCAGCCTGACTATCTCGACAAGATCGGCAACGACGTCACCAAGCCCGACTTCTCGGGCTGCAATTTCGACGGCGGCGCGCACCCGACCGACCCGGCGCACCGCTTCCGCAAGCGCACCGTGGTGCTGATGGACAACGCCCAGTGGCGCATCGTCGGCATGACGCTGCCGACCTTCTGGCGGCCGCAGCGCGTGCCTGTGCAGGTGGGCAAGCGCAAGGACAGCGGCTTTCACCTGCTGCAGGTGTTCAAGAAGGAAAACGGCAAGGCGCTCGAAGCGATCGTGCTCTACCCGTCCGACGGCTACTGGCGCATCAAGCCGCTGCCCGAGGCTCGTTTCGGTGATGGCGTGTACGGATCGTCGTTCCTGCTCGGCCCAGTCGAGGCGGCCGCGCGGCCGGTGGTGAACATCGCGTCGATCCGCATCGTGCCGCGGCCGCTGGCCATTAACGTGCGCTTCACCGACGGCGGCAGCGCCGCGGTGAGCGTGGACGAAATCAGCCGCGCGCGCACCGCGCTCGACGTGACGCTGTCGAAGCCCACCGCGAGCGCACAGCCCTTCGCTGTGCTGCGCTCGATGTACGTCACGCCCGACAACGCCGACGTGAGCGAAGTGCGCTGGCAGGCATCGCCTCAAGCGGCGCTGCAGGTGCTGCCGTTGCCCGAGGTGAAGACGCTGCAGGCCACGCAAGTGCGCTTCGGCCGCAGCCTGCCGTCGAAGCACAACACGAGCGCGCCCGACATCGCGTTCAGCGGTCTCGACGACGGCGCGCGCTGAGCCTGCCCAGCCCGGGCACCCAGGATTACTGAACGACCGGACTACCCGGAATCTGGTCGCCCAGCGGCTTGAACAGCTGCGCCGCGTCGACCGCGTCGAAGCGGTACTGCTTGCCGCAGAAGTCGCAGCCCACCTCGATGTCGCCGCGCTCGGCGAGGATGCTCTCGGCCTCCTCGACGCCCAGCCCGCGAATCATCTGCGCCACGCGCTCGCGGCCGCAGGTGCATGCGAAGTGCGGGCCCAGCAGGCCGGCCTGCGGCTCGAAGCGCAGCAGCTTTTCTTCCCAGAACAGGCGGCGCAGGATGGTCTCAATGTCGAGCGTCAGCAACTCGTCGCGCGTCAGGCTAGACGCGAGGATCGAGATGCGGTTGTAGTCCTCGTTGCGGCCGATCTGGTCTTCGTTGGCCTGGTCGTGATCCTTGTCGGAGGTGCCTTCGAGGTTGCCCTCGCCCTTCACAGGCAGGCGCTGGATCAGCAGGCCAGCAGCCACCTTGTCATCGGCCGCGAGCACCAGCGTGGTGTCGAGCTGCTCGCTCTGCAGCATGTAGTGCTGCAGCACGTCGCTGAGCTTGCCGAGCTTCTCGCCCTCGTCACCAAAGAGCGGCACCACGCCCTGGTAGGGGGTGGCGCCCGGCAGCTTGTCCTTGGGATCGAGCGTGATGGCGCAGCGGCCCTTGTTGTTCACGTTGACCATGTCGGGCAGGCGCGCATCGGCCGGCAGGTCGCCGATCACCTTGGCGGTGGCGCGCAGGCTCAGGTCGGGTTTGGCCTCGGCCACCGCGACCTTCACGGGACCGTCGCCGAAGATCTGCAGGATCAGCGCGCCATTGAACTTGATGTTGGCCTGCATCAGCGTGGCGGCAGCCGTCATCTCGCCGAGCAATTCGGCCACGGGCGGCGGATAGGCGCCGGTGGCGGTGTTGGAGGCGCGCCGCGCAAGGATCTCCTGCCACGCATCTGTCAGGCGCACGATCATGCCGCGCACCGGCAGGCCATCGAACAGGAATTTGTGCAGCTCGCTCAAAACGTCTTCTTTCTCTGTGTGCCTGCGACCGTGACGGTCAGGCGATCTTTTTCAGGCCCTTCGCGAAGCGACGGGCGTTCAACACATAGTGCTCGGCGCCCTGCCGCAGCTTGGCGGCCGCCGCGTCGTCGAGGGTGCGCACTACCTTGGCCGGCGAGCCCATGATGAGCGAGTTGTCGGGAAACTCCTTGCCCTCGGTCACGACGCTGCCGGCGCCAACGATCGAATTGCGGCCGATCCTCGCGTTATTCAAGACCACTGCCTGGATGCCGATCAGCGTGTTGTCGCCGATGGTGCAGCCATGCAGCATCACCTGGTGGCCGATGGTCACGTTGTCGCCGACGGTCAGCGGGCAGCCGATGTCGGCGTGCAGCACCGACAGGTCCTGGATGTTGCTGTTGCGCCCGACGGTCAGCAGCTCGGTGTCGCCACGCAGCACGGCGCCGAACCACACGTTGGCGTTGTCCGCCAGCTTGACGTTGCCCATGACCTCAGCGCTGTCGGCCACCCATGCTCCTTCGCCCATCTGGGGGGCCACGCCGTCGAGTTCGTAGAGCGCCATTGCTTTCAGTCCATGGAAGGTCAAAAACTAGAATTGTAGGGATGCACCCCCGTTTGAGCGCGCTAGCCGCGCTACGCCTGACAGACCCCGACGAAAAGGTGGCCGCAACGCGCGCCATATCTTTGTCCGGCGCTACCGATTCCATAGCAACCGACCCGATCCGCACCGCCGGCGACGATGTTGGCGTGCCGGGCCGCCCCGAACGACCGCTGCGCGTGGCCGCCACTGCCGTGCAAAAGCGCTCGCCCTTCACCACCGAAGGCCGTGCCGCGCTGATCCATTCGATCTGCCACATCGAGTTCAACGCGATCAACCTCGCGCTCGACGCCGTGTGGCGCTACGACGGCATGCCCGAGGCCTACTACCGCGACTGGCTGCGCGTGGCCGACGAAGAAGCTCTGCACTTCACCCTGCTGCACATGCACCTGCAGGACATGGGCTGGCGCTACGGCGACTTCCCCGGCCACGACGGCCTGTGGAACATGTGCGAGAAAACGAAGGACGACGTGCTCGCCCGCATGGCGCTGGTGCCGCGCACGCTGGAGGCGCGCGGGCTCGACGCCACGCCGCTCATCCAGGCCAAGCTCAAGCGCGTGAACACGCCCGATGCGCTGCGCGCGGTGGAGATCCTCGACATCATCCTGCGCGACGAAGTGGGCCACGTGGCCATCGGCAACCACTGGTACCGCTGGCTGTGCGACGGCGCGGGCCTCGATGCGGAGGCGACCTACCCCACTTTGGTGGCGCACTACGACGCACCGCGCCACAAGCCCCCCTTCAACCTCGAGGCACGCAGCCGGGCGGGCTTCAGCCCCGAAGAGCTCCGTGCGCTGACCGACTCGCGCCCCGAATGAGCAATGTGATTTCCGACCAGACCTGGTCGCGCCCCGACCTGCTGGCCTGCCTGCAAGACCACAAGGGCGCCGAGCCGCTGCATTTCGAGCGCTGTAATTTCGACGAAGCAGACTTGTCGCGGCTCGACCTGCGCGGCGCGCAATTCACGCTCTGCAACTTCGCCGAAACCTCGTTCGACCGCGCACTGCTGTCGGAAACCCGCTGGGCCGGATGCAGGGCACGCCAGGCCGACTTCGGCCTTGCAGACCTGACGAACGCGCGCTTCCAGGACTGCGACCTGAACAACACGCAGTGGACGCGCGCCAAGCTGGCTTCGGCGTTCTTCACCGGCGTGAAGCTCACGGGCGCGCACTTCGGCGAAGTCTCGGCGCTGGGCATCGGCTTCAAGGATTCGCTGCTGGTGGATGCGCACCTGCGGGGCATGTCATTCCGCAAGCAGAAGCTCGAACAACTCGACTTCTCCGAGGCCGACCTGTCGGGCTGCGATTTCCGCGAGGCCGTGTTCGAGGGTGGCAGCCTGCGCAACGCGCACCTGAAGCTTGCGCGCTTCGAAGGCGCGGACTTGCGCGAGGTCGATCTCGGCGGGCTGCGGCTCGCGAACGCGGCCCAGTTCAAGGGCGCCACCATCTCACACCGGCAGGCCGCCTCCCTGGTCGAGGAACTGGGCCTGCGCGTGGTCTGAACTCAGGCCGATGCTGGCCTGCTGTGCACCACCAGCTTCGGAGTGAAGGATTGAAGCACTTCGCCGCGCTGGTTGAGCGTCTGGCAGTGCATCGTCACCATCGCGCGGCCGGGCTTGGAGCGCGAGGGCGTGATCTCCACCACCTCGCTCACCACGTGCAGCACGTCGCCGGGGCGCGTCGGCCTGGGCCATTGGAGCTCGCCGCCCGAACCGATGATGCCATCGGCCAGGGGGATGCCGCTGTCGACCAGCAGCTTCATCGTGAGGGCGGCCGTGTGCCAGCCGCTCGCGGCGAGGCCGCCAAAGAAGGTGGCTTTGGCGGCCTCTTCGTCGGTGTGGAAAGGCTGCGGGTCGAACTGCTGCGCGAAGGCCTTGATCTGCGCCACGTCCAGCACGTGCTCGCCGCTCTGGAAGCGGTCGCCTACCGCCAGGTCTTCCAGGTACAGCTTGCGCTTCGCGCCGACTTCAGTGCTTGCCGTCATCGGGTCTCCTTGTGGTTTCTGCCCGCATTCTCGGACGCTCAGACCCGCTCGAGAATCGTCGCAATGCCCTGCCCGCCGCCGATGCATTGCGTGGCCAGCGCATAGCGGCCCTTCTCGCGCGCCAACAGCGATGCAGCCTTGCCGGTGATACGCGCACCCGTCGCGCCCAGCGGATGGCCGATCGAAAGCCCACCGCCGTCGAGGTTGATCTTCGCCGGGTCGAGCCCGAGGTCGCGGATGCAAGCCAGCGCTTGCGAGGAGAAGGCCTCGTTGATCTCGATCACATCAAGGTCGGCCGCGCTCAGGCCGGCGCGCGCCAGCGCCTTGCGGGTCGCGGGAATCGGGCCGATGCCCATGATGGCCGGGTCGACGCCCACGGTCGCGAACGACCTGATGCGCGCCAGCGCCTGCAGGCCGTGCTTGGCAGCGAAGGCATCGCTGGTAACGAGCACCACGGCCGCGCCGTCGGTCAGCGGCGACGAGGTGCCGGCCGTCACGACGCCATCGGGGCGAAATGCGGGCTTGAGGTTCGCCAGTGCCTCGGCCGAAGTCGTGGGCCGGATGCAGCCGTCGGCATCGACGATGTCGCCCGATGCCAAGCGCACGGGCACGATCTCGCCTGCCAGGCGCCCCTGCGTGCGCGCCTCGGCCGCCTTGCGGTGCGACTCGACCGCAAAGGCCTCCTGGTCGGTGCGGCTCACGTTCCAGCGCTGCGCCACGTTCTCGGCCGTCTCGCCCATCGAGATGTAGGCGTCGGTGTTCTCCTTCAACTCGGGGTTCGGCGAGAAGTTGAAGCCGCCCTGCGGCACCATCGTCATCGACTCCACGCCGACGCACAGGAAGGCGTCGCCCATGCCCGCCTCGATCTGTGCGGCGGCGATGTGCACGGCCTGCATCGACGAGCCGCAGAAGCGGTTCACCGTCATGCCGCCCACCTCGTGCGGCAGGCCGGCCAGCAACCCGACGATGCGCGCGAGGTTGTTGCCCTGCGAGGCTTCGGGGTACGCGCAGCCGAGGATGACGTCTTCGAGCAGCGCAGGGTCGAGGTCGGTGCGCTGCAGCAGGCCGCGCACCACGCCGGCGGCGAGCGTGTCGGGCCGCACTTCAGCGAGTGCGCCTTTCTTCGAGAAATGAAAAGGGGAACGGGCGTAGGCAGAAATGACGGCTTTCATGGGTGTGCTCCAACAGGTTTATCTACCATCCAATCGGTAGGCTACGAGGTCAAAAAATAGGCACGCCGAAACGTGCCTGCATCAGGCCTGGCGGTCAGCCGGGCAGTGAACTCCTGAGTTGCGCGACGGCTTCGTCGAAGTCGTCCACGCGCCCTGTCATGCGCGCCGACAGCAGCGCGCCTTGGCAGACCGAAAACACATAGGCGGCCAGCGAAGCGACCGACGCGCCCTTTTTCCGCGCCGGCATCAGCGCGCCCAGCACACCGGTGAGCCACGTCACCTGCGTGTTGCGCAACTCCTGCACGGCCTGGCGCAGTTCGTCGTTGATGACGCCCCAGCCGGGCGCCAGCGCCCCGGCGGGACACATGCCCGAGCCAGCCCTCAGCGTGTTGCGGTACATGCGGAAATACGATTCGAGCGCGTCCTTCGGCTCGCGCGCCCGGGCGGCGTCCCAGTCCTTGAAGCCCTGCGTGGCCGCGCGGATCACCGCGACACCCAGCGCCTCCTTGGTCGGGAAGTGGTGGTACAGGCTGGCTTTGCGCACGCCGACCGCGTCGGCCACGTCCTGGAAGCTGAAGCCCAGGTAGGAGCGCGTTTCGATGAACCCGCGCGCCACCGCGAGGATCTGCTCGCGGGTGCTGCCGGTGGCAAGGGCTGTGGCGCTGGTCATCTACCTACTATAAGGTAGGGAAAATCAAACCACAAGCCGAGGTGTCATTCAGGCGTCAGTCGGCCTTGATGCCCGCGGCCTTCACGATGCGGCCGTTGCTTTCGAACTCGCTGGCGATCTCTTTCGCAAACGCGGCCGCATTGCCACCGGTCGGCACGTTGTCGGTGGCCGTGAGCTTGGCGCGCAGCTCGGGGCTGGCCAGCGCCTTGTTGATCTCGGCGTTGTACTTCGCAACCAGAGCGCTCGGCGTGGCTGCGGGCGCGAACACGCCGAACAGTGAATTGATGTTGGCCGCCTTGTAGCCCAGCTCGCCCAGCGTGGGCACCTGGGGCAAGCTCTCGAGGCGCGCGGGGGCGCCCACCGCCAGCGGACGCAGCTTGCCCGACTGGATGTGCGACGACAGCGTCGGGCTCGCGTTGGTCGACAGGATCTCGAACTGCCCGCCGATCGCATCGTTGAGCTGCTGGCCGCCGCCCTTGTAGGGCACGTGCGTGATGTCGACGCCCGCCGCCGCACGCAGCTGCTCCAGCACGATGTGCCCGAGCGAGGCCGGCCCCGACGTGGCCCAGCGCACCGCACCCGGATGCGCCTTGGCGTCATCGATCAGCGCGCGGAAATCCTTCGCCTTGCTGGCCGGCGTGGCAATCAGCAGCACCGGCGAATACATCACGCTCGCCACCGGTGCCACGTCTTTCAGCGGGTCGAAGGGCAGCTTGCCCAGGTGCGGGCTCAGCACCAGCGGGCTGATGGCCGAGAAGCCCAGCGTTGCCCCGTCGGGCGCGGCCTTGGCGACGGCGTCCATGCCGATGGCACCGCTCGCGCCGGCGCGGTTGTCCACGATCACCGTGATGCCCATCTGCGCAGCGAGCCGGTCGCCCAGTGCACGCGCGACCACGTCGCTGACGCCGCCCGCCGGGTAGGCAACGATGAGCCGAACCGTCTTGGGCACGGCCTGCGCGTGCGCGCCGGAAGCGGCGCACAGCGCGGCGGCAGCAAGAAGGCGGGTCGCCATGCGGTGCGAGGGCTTCGAGGAAGCAAGGAAATTCATGGTGTCTGTCGTTCGTCTGCGAGGGTTGCGTCGCTTCTCATTGTCCGCCTTCATCCACGCGGATGGTGCTGCGCATGCAGCTGCTTCAGGCGCTCGCGCGCCACGTGCGTGTAGATCGTCGTCGTCGAGATGTCGGCATGCCCCAGCAGCAGCTGCACCGCGCGCAGGTCGACCCCATGGTTCAGCAAGTGCGTGGCGAAGGCATGGCGCAGCGTGTGCGGCGACAGCGGCACGTGGATGCCGGCCGCGGTGGCGTGCTTCTTCACGATGATCCAGAACATCACGCGCGTCATGCCCGCACCGCGCGCGGTCACGAACAGGTCGGGCGTCTGCTGCCCATCGAGGATGGCGGGTCGCGACTCCTCCAGGTAGCGCTCGATCCAGCGCCGCGCTTCGCCGCCGAAGGGCACGAGCCGCTCCTTGTTGCCCTTGCCCAGCACGCGCAGCACACCGTCGTTCAGGCTCATGTCGATGGCCTTGAGCGCCACCAGCTCGCTCACGCGCAGGCCGCTCGCATACATCAGCTCCAGCATCGCGCGGTCACGCAGGCCGAGCGCCGACTCGACGTCGGGCGCGGCCAGCAGGTCGTCGACCTGCTTTTCCGACAGCGTCTTGATGGCGCGCGGCATCTGCCGCGCGGGCGCGAGCCGGATGCTCGGGTCGGCCACGATACGGCGCTCGCGCAGCGCCCAGCGGTAGTAGCGCTTGAACACGGTGAGGCGGCGGTTGGCCGAAGTGGCCTTGCCCTTGGTGGACAGGCGCGCGCCCATGTAGGCCTGCAGGTCGGACTCCTTCGCGGCATCGAGCCCGGCGCCGCTGCGCTGCGCGTGCAGCCACTGCGCGAACAGCGCGAGGTCGCGGCGGTAGGCGGCCAGCGTGTTCTTCGACAGCCCGTCTTCGAGCCAGAGGGCGTCGATGAAGTCGTCGATGTCGGGTGTCTGCGTGGCTGCCTCGGTCATGCCTTGCAAGATAACAAAAGAAAAAGCCGCCCGGCATGCGGGCGGCTTTCTTTCGTGCGAAGAAGAGTTATCAGTCGAGCTTCAGGTTCTGCTTCTTCACGACCTGCTTGTAGACCTCGTACTCGGCCTTGATCTGCGCAGCGAACTGCTCGGGCGAGTTGGCCACGATCAGCGAGCCCGTGTCCTCGATGCGCTTGCGCACCGCCGGTTCTTCCACGGCCTTCTTCACGCCAGCGCTGATCTTTTCGACCACTTCCTTCGGCAGGCCCTTGGGGCCGAGGATGCCGTAGTAGGCCATGCGGTTCACCGGCTCCAGGCCCACTTCCTTGAAGGTCGGCACATTGGGCAGCGCGGCCAGGCGCTGCGGCGCCGACACCACGATGGGGATCAGCCGGCCGCTGGTGATGAAGGGCATGGCCGAGGGAATGTTGTCGAACATGATCGGCACCTGGCCGGCCACCACGTCGTTCAGCGCCGGGCCCGCGCCGCGGTAGGGGATGTGCGTGACGAAGGTGTTGGTCAGGCTCTTGTAGAGCTCCATCAGCAGGTGGCCGATGCCGCCCGTGCCCGACGAGGCGTACGAATACTTGCCGGGGTTCTTCTTCAGCTCGGCCACGAACTCGGCATAGTTCTTGGCCGGGAAGCTCGGGTTGACCGCAATGATGTTCGGCGTGGCCGCGATGTTGATGATCGGCGTGAAGTCGTTGATCGGGTCGTACGGCGTCTTCGGGTTGATGGCCGGGTTGGCCGCCGTGCTCGACACGGTGGCAATGCCGAGCTTGTAGCCATCGGGCGTGGCGCGTGCCGTTTCGGCCGCACCCACGATGCCGCCGCCACCGGCGCGGTTGATCACCACCACGGGCTGGCCCAGCACCTTGCCCAGCGGATCGGAGATCACGCGCGCCACGATGTCCGTCGTGCCGCCCGGTGCAAAGGGCACGCTCAACTCGACGGGCTTGTTGGGGTAACCCTGCGCAAAGCTCTGACCCGCGATGGCGACCAGTGCGGCGCCTCCCACCAGCGCGCTCCATTGACGACGTTGCATCGAAAACTCCTTGGTATTTGAATGAATGATGTCGAAAAACGAAGCCCGGATGCTAGCGGTTCAGGAGCGCTCTCCGTGCTGTGGATTACCCATGGTCAAGCGGGTTTATCCTCGAAGCGGTGAATTACGCTCAGCTGCTTTTCCCCGACTTCTCCCTCATCGCCATCGGCTGGCTCCTGTGCCGCTACACCGCGCTCGACCGCCGCGTGTGGGATCAGGTCGAGAGCCTCGTTTACTACTTTCTTTTTCCCGTACTGCTGTTCCATTCGATCGTGCGCAGCCCGCTCGACTTCGGTGCGACATCGAGCCTGCTCACGGCGGGCGTCGGCGTCGGTGCCTGCGGCATCGCGATGGCCTATGCCCTGCCCTTCATTCCGGGCCTGCGCACGCACATCGACCGGCGCGACCACGCGGCCAGTGCGCAGGTCGCGTTCCGCTTCAACTCGTTCATCTGCCTGGCGTTGGCGGAGCGGCTGGCCGGGGCCGAGGGCCTGCTGCTGATCGCGGTGCTGATCGGCGTGTGCGTGCCCATCTTCAACATCGCGGCCGTGTGGCCGATGACGCGGCATGCGCAGACCGGGTTCGTGCGGCAACTGGTGCGCAACCCGCTGATCGTCGCGACGGTGGCAGGGCTGCTGGCGAATGTGCTGGGCTTGGCTGTGCCTGCCTGGGCGACGCCTACGTTGACGCGTATCGGGGCTGCGTCGCTGGCGTTGGGGTTGCTGGCTGCGGGGGCTGGGATGAAGTTCTCCACGCTGGGGGCGGGGAAGGTGCTGGCTGTTTCGGTACTGGCGATACGGCATCTGTTCTTGCCGCTGGTCGCATGGGGGTTGGCGCTTTGGTTGCGGCTGGATGCGACGCATGCGGCCGTGTTGATGGCTTTTTCTGCTGTGCCTACGGCTTCCAGTGCTTATGTGCTGGCTGCTCGGATGGGGTACAACGGGCCTTATGTGGCGGGGTTGGTGACGTTGTCTACCTTGCTGGGGGTTTTCAGTTTGCCGTTTGCCTTGGCGCTGCCTCGGTGAAGCCTTGCTGGTTTAGTGCGTTCCGGGGCCGGGTCTCGGCCCGGCGGCCGACTCACTTTCTTTTGCTTCGCCAAAAGAAAGTAAGCAAAGAAAAGGCGACCCTACTGTCTGCGTCCCTTCGCTTCGCTACGGGCAACCTGCGGTGCTCGACTCCGGAGGGGGGCCGCAGAACTCGCTGCACTTCGTTCCGCTCAGACAGCTGCGGCCCTGATCCCTCCTACGTCTGCGCTCCTCGGCGCAGCCAGAAGGGATTGGGGAGCCCAACAGGCCATCGCTGCGCTCGGCCTCTGAACAGCCGATACCAAGCCGAGCGAAGCAAAGGCCCGTTCCGTCTCCTCTCCCCTCTGGCTGCGCCGAGGAGCGCAGCGTTTCGCGGATCAGGGCTCGCCCTTGTCTGAGCGAAGCGAGTTTGGGCGAGACCCCGCGAAACGCGAGCACCGCAGGTTGCCCCTTCGCAAAGCGAAGGGGTCGCAGACAGTGGGGTCGCCTTTCTTTTGCCTACTTTTCTTTGGCGAAGCAAAGAAAAGTAGGTCGCCCGCCGGGGCGAGTCCCGGCCCCGGAACACAACCCCTCAGCGCCGCAACAAAGCAGGCACTGCAGAAGCCAACAAAGCCACCCCAGAAGCAGTCAACAACCCCAACACCAGCTTCCGAAACGCCACCTCACTGATCCCGATATAAAGCCGAGCCCCCAGCAACACAGGCACAGCAACAGCCAGAGCAACAAGCCCCAGCAGAGGCACCACAGAACGCCCGATGCTCCCGCTGAAAACATGAATGGCAAACGCCACCATCAACATCGACAGATTGAAGTTCTGGATCACAGCCCGCTGCGTATCGCGCTGAAAGCCGCGCAACGTGCACCACAACGTGGGAAGGGTCCCCGAGAACCCGCCGATGCCCGCCATCGCACCACCCATGGCACCCACCACGCCATCAGCCCAACGCCCACCGAACGAAACCTTCGGCAGATGCTGCGACATCAGCATCGCCGGACACCACAGCACCAGCAGCACGCCAAGACACAGCTTGAAGACGACAAGATCGAGGTGCGGCAGCAGCCAGACACCGAACGGCACCCCGACCAGCCCACCGAGCACAAAGGGCCAGAGAACACTCTTGTCGAAAGACCGCCGCACCGTGACCGCCGCGATCACCTGCCCCGTCAACGCGCCAAAGAGAGCAAGCACCGCCGCGAGTTGCGGCTCCAGTGTCCACGCCCAGACTGACATGGCTACCAGCCCGAACGCAAAGCCCGACAGGCCCTGCACGAAACCCGCCAATACAGCACCGGCGATCACATAGACATACAAGGCTTGCATGCGGCCGATGATATCGACCGCACTTCGATCAAAAAGAAGGGACTCAGGCCGAGGCAGGCACCAGCGCCGTGCGCCGCACGCGGCGCACGTTGAACGCACTGGCGATCAGCACACCCTGCACCAGCGCCAGCCCCACGATCACGCTCGTGTACTGCCCATGGTCCATCAGCCGCCCGAACACCAGCGGCGCCAGGGCCTGTCCGATGTCCAGCCCCGCATACACCACGCCGTAGACGCGCCCGGTCGCATTGGGCGGCGTCGACTTCTTCACCAGCAGGTCGCGCGACGGCCCTGCGACACCCGAGACGAAACCCATGGCCCCGAACAGCACCGGCACCACGACCGGCGGAAAGCTCGCGAACGCCAGCACCAGCGCCAGCGCGGCCGCAATGCCGAAGCCCGCGCCCACGATGCGCTCGCAGCGCGTCGGATCGGAGGCCAGGAAGCCACCCACCACCATCCCCGCGGCGCTCGCCACCATGTAGACCGTGAGGCACACCGCCACCAGCGCCACCGGCACCGCATGCAGGTGTCCCGCGGCCACCGGCGCGAAGGTCTGCACCACGCTGATCACCGCGGCATAGAAGAAGAAGAAACCGAAGCACATCCATACGGCCGGAATGCGCAGGAAGTCGAACTCGCCGCCGACGGGTGCGGGCTCGCCCTGCCCCGTGGCCTTGTGCACGGCCGCCGCGTCGAGCGACAGCACGCTGCGATACGCCCACAGCACCAGCAGCACCACGAGAGCCACCACGCCCGCCGAAGCCAGCGCCACGCGCCACGAGAAGGCGATGGCGATCGGCACCACGAAGGCCGGCGCCAGCGCCCAGCCCAGGCTGCCGGTGATGCCGTGCACGCTGTAGGCATGGCCCAGCCGCGTCGGCGCGACCTTGCGGTTGAACAGCGTGTAGTCCACCGGATGGAACACGCCGTTGCCGATGCCGCCGACCACCGCGCACAACAGCAGCATCCAGTAGCTCTGCGCCGCGGCGTAGCCGAAAGCCGCCAGCCCCAGTGCCCCGAGCCCGACGAACAGCACCGGCCGCGGGCCCAGCTTGTCGACGATGAAGCCCGAGGCCGCCTGCACGATGCACGAGACCACGAAGAACACCGTGAGCACCGCGCCCAGCTCCACATAGCTCACGTTGAACGCGTCCTTCAGCCACGGGAACAGCGGCGCCAGGATGAGCTGGCTGAAATGGCTGACCGCATGGGCCAGGCCGACCAGCCCGATCAGCTTGGCGTCGGTGCGCAAGGTGTTGTTGTGAGGAGGAGAACCAGCGCTCGCGGACGAAGTGGAAGACATGGATTGCTACAAAAAAACGGGGCAGGCATCGATGCTATGCGCCGGGGACGCGGCAGAATGGCGATACAGCGACAACATTTGTCGAAACCATGCCAAGCGCCGCCTCACCCACCTCCAGGAGCGCCGCGCCCGCCAGGCCGCGCGGCGCGCCCCCCGCCCCGATCACCAGCGTTGCCTCTCTCACGCCGCACCTCTACGCCCCCGACGCGGTGCGTCCGCTGCGCGCCAAGGAGCACTTCCTGAGCGCGGACACGCTGGTCGAACTGCACGAGCACCCGTGGCCGCAGCTCACTTTTTCCACACGCGGCGTGATCCGCCTGAGCACGCAGGACGGCAGCTACATCGTGCCGCCCTCGCGCGCGCTCTGGGTGCCGGCCAACATGCCGCACAGCATCACGCTGATCGAAGACGCCGAACTGCGTACCGTCTACCTGCACGCCTGGATCGCGCCTACCTGGGAAAAGTGCGAAGTGCTGGAAATCAGCCCGCTGCTGCGCGCGCTGATGCTGGCTCTCGACACCACGCCCGATGGCCTGCCACCCACCGATCCGCACGCACCGCAGCGCGAACGCATGATCGCGCCGCTGCTGGTCGACGAGGTGGAGCGCGCCACGCAGATCCGCATCGATGTGCCGCTACCCACCGACAAGCGCCTGCGCCAGCTGTGCGAGGCGCTGCTGCGAAACCCGGCCGACCGCGCCACGCTGGCCGAGCGCGCCGCCACCATCGGTGCCAGCGAGCGCACTGTGGCGCGCCTGTTCCGCGACCAGCTCGGCATGAGCTGGCAGCAGTGGCGCCAGCAAGCCGTGATGGCACATGCGCTGCCGCTGCTGGCGCGCGGCATGGCCGTGAGCCAGGTGGCGGCCGCCAGCGGCTATGCCACAGACAGCGCGTTCTGCGCGATGTTCAAGGCCGCCACAGGCCGCTCGCCCACTTCGTTCCAGCACCGCAAGCGGCCCACCTCCCCCTGATGCAGCGGGGCATCGCAGGGGATGCTTCATGGTGCTCTGGCAAGATCGGCGACCGACAACACCATGCACTCACCGATCCCCCTGCACATGGCGCCCGACGCCCGGCCCCCCACGTGGACCGCCGAGATCTGGTTGCGCGTGCGCCGCCATTTCCTGCTAAAAGCGGTCGGCACCACCGTCTTCACGTGGCTGTTCTTCATCGGCTACTTCCACCTGCTGCGCAACCCGGCCTTTCCGGTGGCGGTGATGCCGCTGACGCCGCTGGACCACCTGATTCCGTTCCAGCCC
This sequence comes from Variovorax sp. GW821-FHT09D05, assembly GCF_059416325.1. NCBI lineage: Bacteria > Pseudomonadati > Pseudomonadota > Betaproteobacteria > Burkholderiales > Comamonadaceae > Variovorax > Variovorax sp. GW821-FHT09D05. Next base: position 211,178 of record NZ_JBWKOZ010000006.1, read on the forward strand.
TACACGCTGGGCGCGTACCTCTCGCTCTGGGTGTACGTGGGCATCGCGCCGGGGCTGCAGCTCACGTTCCGCGAGCTGGTGGTCTACGGGCTGTGGATCGGCGGGCTGTGCATCACCGGTCTGAGCCTCTTCTACTTCTGGCCGACCCAGATACCCCCTATGGCCATCGACGGCACCGGCTACCCCGGTTTCGCGATGCTGCAAGGCGTGGACGCGGCGGGCAACGCCTGCCCCTCGATGCACGTGGCCGTGGCCATCTTCACCGCCATCCGCGTCGAACACGTGCTGCGCGATGCGCGCACGCCGGCCCTGTGGCGCGTGCTGAACTGGGCCTGGTTCGCCGCCATCGCCTATTCGACGCTGGCGGTCAAGCAGCACGTGGCGCTGGACGTGGCGGCCGGCGCGCTGCTGGGTATGGCCTTCGCACTACCCTCGTTGCGCTGGCGCCCGGGGGCGCGTTAGCGAGGGGATGCCCCTCGGGTCGGAGCGGATATCATCTGCAATCACTGACCACACTCACCACTGGCCGACGAGGAAGGGATCGATTCAATGGCAACCACCACACGGTGGCAATCGATCAACGGCACATGACGACAGGCATTGCACGATGAGTTCGCTGAAGGAATTGCAGGACCTGATCCACGAGAAGTACGGCATCGAACCGTCGAAGCTCGACCCCCACGCCTCGATGCGGGAAACCGGCGGACTCGATTCGCTGGCCCTCGCCGAGTTTCTGTTCGCCATCGAAGACCACTTCGGCATCACCATGCCCGACGAGGACGCGAGCATCGACACCCTGGCCGAACTCGCGCTGCTGGTCGACAAGGTGCGAGCCGCGAAAGTCGCGTGAACCACGAGGTCGCAGTCACCGGACTGGGCGTCATGGCGCCGCACGGCGGCGAGCCCGACGCGCTGTTCCAGGCCCTGCTGCAGGGCCGATCGGCCATCCAGCCCATCTTTGCGGATCTGCCCAAGCCGGCCGCCGCAGCCACCGTGGCCTTCGATGAAACCCGCTGGTTCACCAAGCTGCAGCTGGCGGGTGTCGACCGCGTGAGCCAGCTGGCCGTGGCCGCCGCCGACATGGCGATGCGCGACGCGGGCCTGGCCGTTGCCGACGCCGACCCGGAGCGCGTGGGCGTCTTTGCCGGCTGCGGCATGGGTGGCGCGGCGGCGCTCGAAGCGGCCTACCGCGGCAACGGCCGCGTGTCGCCGCTCACGATTCCCGCCTTCATGCCCAACGCGCCGGCCGCCCATGTGGCAATGCGCCAGGGTGTTCAGGGCCCGGTGCTCACCTACTCGGTCGCCTGCGCTTCTTCTTCGGCCGCGATTGCCGAAGCGGCCAAGGCCGTGCAGCGCGGCGAGGTCGACATCGCCATCGCCGGCGGCAGCGAAGCGCTGATCGTGCCGGGCGTGGTCGTGGCCTGGCAGGCCATGCAGACGCTGGCTACCTTCCAGCCCGGCGAAGCGGCCGGCGCGGTGCGGCCCTTCGCAACCGACCGCAGCGGCTTTGCGCTCGGCGAAGGCGCGGCCTTCCTGATCCTCGAATCCGCCGAGCGGGCGCGCGCACGCGGCGCCCGCAGCTATGCCACGCTGGCCGGCTGGGGGCTGAGCAGCGACGCCACCCACCTCACCAAGCCCGATGCACCGGGCCAGGCCCGAGCGCTGCGCACCGCCCTGCGCCAGGCCGGCCTGCAGCCGCGCGACGTGGGCTATTGCAACGCCCACGGCACGGCCACGCGCATCGGCGACGTGGTCGAGCGCAATGCGCTGGCCGATGTATGGGGCGACGAGCTCGACACGCTGCGCGTGAGTTCGACCAAGGCACTGCATGGCCACCTGCTGGGCGCGGCGGGCGCGCTCGAAGCGCTCATCACCGTGCTGGCGCTGCACCAGCGGCAACTGCCGCCCAACGCCAACTGCCGCGAGATCGATGCGGACTGCAGGCTGAACCTGGTGACGCAAGACGACGCGGCGGCGCCGTCGCTCGAAGCTGCCATCAGCAACTCGTTCGCCTTCGGCGGCACGAACTCGGTGCTGCTTTTCCGCCGCGCCTAGGCAGGCAAAGTTTCTGGCAGTGCCGCCGCCGCGCACAGCCATGCCACGAAAGCGCTGACCAACGGATCGTCCGTGCGGCTCGGCGCCACGAACACGCTGTAGCCCCGGCTCGACGGCGCCCGATGCGGGCAGGCCAGCACCAGCTCGCCCGAACGCAACTCGCGCTCGACGAAGTACTCGGGCACCAGCCCCACGCCCAGGTCGGCACGCACCGCTGCAACCAGCGACGAGAACAGGTCGAAGCGGTGCCCCGTCACCAGGTTTTCGGGCCGCTGCGCATGTGCCGTCTGCTCAAACCACTCTTCCCAGGCACCCACACGCGTGCGCAGTTGCAGCAGCGACGCTGCGCGGAAATCGCCCCGCGCCATGGCCGCTCGCCCCTTTGCCTGTGGCGAGCACACCACCACGCAGGACTCGCCCATCAACGGCAGCGCATTCGCGCCGGGCCACACCGCATCGTCGTACTGCACGCCCACGTCGAAGGACATGTCTTCCATGTAGAGGTGCGTCGGGAACACCTGTAGATGCAGGCTGCAGCCCGGGTGCCGCGCGATGAATTCCGGCAGCCGCGGCGTCAGCCAGCCCTCGGCCAGCACCGGCACCGCACCTACCAGCAGGCGCAGGCCGTCGGTGCGCTGTGCCATGGCTTCGAGCGTGTGGTTCTGCAACCGCAGCAGGTCGCCTGAAATCTGCCCGTGGTAGCGCCGCCCGGCTTCGGTGAGCTCGGTGCCGCGCGCCGTGCGCTGCACCAGCCGCACGCCGATCTGCGTCTCCAGCAGCCGCAGCTGCTGGCTCACCGCGCTGTGAGTGAGGCACAGCTCCTCCGCGGCCTTGCCCACGCCATGGTGGCGGGCCACCGCGTCGAAGATCAGCAGCGCTCGGGTGCTGGGGATGTGGCGGCGCATGGCGGGCATTGTTAGAAAAACTGACGACGCCGAAGATTAAACCAGAGCGCACGGCTAACACAGCCGTAAGAATCGCTGAAGACGCCGCGTCGGCGTTGCTCGCTTACAAGGACATCCCCGCACCATGCCCCGCCTCGTGTCGCTTCGTCTCGCCCCGCTCGTTATTGCCCTGGCCTCCGCGGCCGCCGGCCTCGTACACGCCCAGAGCGGCAGCGTCGCGGCCACCCCCACGCAGGTGCGGCCAGACGTGGACAAGGCCTACACACAGCTGATGGCCTCGCCCGCCATCCAGAAGCTGCTCGACGCGGTCAAGGCCGACCACGATCGCTCGGTCGAAGACCTGAAGATGCTGACCGAGATCGAGGCGCCCCCCTTCAAGGAACAGAAGCGCGCCGAAGCCTTCCTCGCCCGCATGAAGGCCCTCGGCCTGACGGACGCGAAGATCGACGCCGAAGGCAACGTCGTCGGCCTGCGCAAGGGCACGGGCAACGGCCCGAAGCTGCTGATCTCGGCCCACCTCGACACCGTGTTCCCCGCCGGCACCGACGTGAAGGTGAAGGAGCGTGACGGCAAGCTCTACGCCCCCGGCATCTCCGACGACACGCGCGGCCTGTCGGTGCTGCTGTCGTGGCTCAAGGTGCTGAACGACAACAAGGTCCAGACGGTGGGCGACCTGCTGTTCGTGGGCAATGTCGGCGAAGAAGAACTCGGCAACCTGCGCGGCATCAAGGCCATCTTCCGCGACAACCTCGACATCGACGGCATGGTCGGCCTGGAGCCTGCGCCGGACGGCTCGGTGCTGATGCTGGGCACGGGCAGCCACCGCTACGAAGTGACTTTCAAGGGCCCGGGCGGCCACAGCTACGGTGCCTTCGGCCAGGTGCCGAGCGCCATCCACGGCATGGGCCGCGCCATCGCCAAGATCGCCGATATCCGCACGCCGAGCTTCCCGAAGACCACCTTCACCGTCGGCACCGTGGGCGGTGGCACCTCGGTCAACACCATCGCGCCGGATGCCCGCATGGCGGTCGACATCCGCTCCGACGAAATGGCGCCGCTGCTCGAAACCGAAAAGAAGATCCTGGCCGCCATCGACGAAGCCGTGGTCGAAGAAAACAAGCGCTGGAACGTGAGCACGCTGAGCGTGAGCACCAAGCTCATCGGCGACCGCCCGGGTGGCCGCACACAATCAGACACTGTGATCGTCGAAGCCGCCACGCGCGCGAACAGCGCCTTCGGCCACAAGACGCTGCTGACAGGCGCGAGCACCGACGCCAACGTGCCGATGTCGCTGGGCATCCCGGCGATCATCATCGGCGGCGGCGGCAAGACCGGCGGCTTCCATGCGCTGTCCGAGTGGATCGACGTGACCGACGGCTGGAAGGGTGCGCAGAACTCGCTGGTGACGGTGCTCGGTCTGGTAGGCGTGCAAGGCACCAGCGCGCCGCTGCTCGAGAAGCGCCCGCCCCGCACGAAGTAAGCAGGCAAGCGGGCGTGCACCGAGGGGGTGCGCCCATGGAAGTCTCCGGTATGCTGGTGGCCGCTTTCCATCACGCTTACCGACAGGAGGACACCATGCACGCCCGTTCCACCCTCATCGCCCTGGCTCTGCTTGCGGCAGGCGCCTCGGCACAAGCCAACGACCTGCTCGACCAATTGAAGGAAAAGGCCGGCGAAGCGGCTACCTCCAACTCGCAGGGCAGCGCAGGCGGATCTGCGCTCGGCAGCCTCGGCAGCAACCTGGGCTTCAAGATGCCCGCCATCGGCTCCAGCACCATGGGCAACGCAGCCGGCGTGCTGCAGTACTGCGTGAAGAACAACTACCTGGGCGGCGACGCGGCCTCGGTGAAAGACAAGCTGCTCGCCAGGATCACCGGGCAGAAGAAGCAGGAAACCGGCTTCGCCAGCGGCGCCAAGGGCCTGCTGCAGGGCGGCGACGGCAAGTCGTTGAACTTCAAGGGCCTGTCGTCGAAGGTGAAGGAAAAGGCTTGCGACTACGTTCTGAAGAACGCGAGTTCGCTGATCTGATCCCGACCCGCATTCCACATCGCTCCCGCGCGGCGCACCGCGCATGCGTTTGCAGTTTTCCCCAGTGCGCCCGCAAATCTCCATGACCCCGGCTGCCCCCTCTCCCTCCCTGCGCCAGCGCCTCGCGCGCTGGGTTCCCTGTCTCGCCTGGCCGCGCCCTTCCGCCGCGCTGCTGCGCAACGAGGCGATGGCTGGCATCACCGTGGCGCTGATGGTCATTCCGCAAGGCGTGGCGTATGCGGCACTGGCGGGCATGCCGCTGGTCACGGGCGTGTACGCGGCGCTGTTCCCGGCGCTGATCGCAGTGATGTTCAGCTCGTCGCAGCGGCTGTCGGTCGGGCCCACGGCACTCACCAGCCTGCTGGTCGGCGCCTCGCTTGCGCCGCTGGCGGTGGCGGGCAGCGCCGAGTGGGTGGCAATGGCGGTGTGGCTCACGCTGATGTCGGGCACGATCCAGATCGTGCTCGGCGCGGGGCGCTTCGGCTGGCTGCTGCGGCTGGTCAATTCGCCGGTGCTCATCGGCTTCACGCAGGGCGCGGCGGTGCTGATCGCCATCTCGCAATTGCCCGCGCTGCTCGGCTTCACGGGGCGCACCATTCCGCAGGTACTGCAGGGCGGCCCGCTGCCCGACCTCGTGGCCATTGCCTTCGGGCTCGGCAGCATCGCGGTGCTGTGGCTGGGCAAGCGCATGCTGCCGCGCTTTCCGACCACGATGGCGCTGGTGGCCGGCGCTGCCGCCATCAGTTGGGTCATCGACTACGCGCTGCGCGGCGGCGCGGTGGTGGGCAGCCTGCCTTCGGGCCTGCCCTCGTTCTACTGGCCCGGCCTGCTGCCTGTGAGCACCTTCAGCGCGCTGGTGCTGCCGGCGCTGATGATCACGCTGGTGAGCTTTCTTGAAACCGCATCGAGCGCCAAGGTCGACAACGCGCGTGCCGGCACGCTGTGGAACGAAAACCAGGACCTCATCGGCCAGGGCCTGGCCAAGCTGGCCTCAGGCTTCACGGGTGCGTTTCCCACCAGCTCGTCTTTCTCGCGCTCGGCCATCACGCTCTATGCGGGCGCGCAGACCGGCTGGGCCACGCTGTTCAGCGTGGTCGTCGTGGCCGGCGCACTGCTGTGGCTGATGCCGCTGCTGTACCACGTGCCGCAGGCGGTGCTGGCGGCGGTGGTGGTCACGGCCATCCTCGGGCTGGTGAAGCCGGCGAGCTTCACCGCGCTGTGGCGCATCTCACGCATCGAGGCGGGCATTGCCTTCGGTACCTTCGTGCTGACCATCGCGACCGCGCCCAGCATCTACTGGGGCGTGCTCGGCGGGCTGCTGGCCGCCCTGGCGCACTACATGTACCGGCACCTGCACCCGCGCATCATCGAAGTGGGCCTGCACCCCGACGGCAGCCTGCGCGACCGCAACCTCTGGAAGCTGCCGCCGCTGGCGCCGCAGCTCTATGCGCTGCGCATGGATGCCGAGCTCGACTTCGCCTCGGCCTCCACGCTCGAACGCGCACTCACCGTGGCGCTGGCCGAGCGGCCCGAGCTCACCGACGTGTGCCTGTTCGCGCAGCCCATCAACCGCATCGACATCACCGGCGCGGAGGTGTTCGGTTCGATCCGCCGGATGATGGAATCCAAGGGTATCCGCCTGCACCTGAGCGGCCTGAAGCTGCCCGCGATGCAGGTGCTGGAGCGCGCCGGCCTGCTGGCGCCCGGGCCGATGCTGTTCAGCTACCGCACCGACGGCGAAGCGCTCGCGGCGCTGATGCCGCGCATCGACGGCATACCCGCGGTGCAGGAAGCCGAAGCCTGACCCGCCAGCGCCCATGAAGACCACCATCGAAGAACTGGTCGCGTTCCGTACGGTGGTGGACACGGGCTCGATCACGGCCGCGTCCGAGCAGCTGGCGCAAACGGTCTCGGGCATCAGCCGCGCCCTGAGCCGGCTCGAACAGAAGCTCGACACCACGCTGCTGCGCCGGACCACGCGGCGGCTCGAACTCACGGAAGAAGGCGCGGCCTTCCTGCAGCGCACGCGCGCCATCCTCGATGCCATCGACGACGCCGAAGAGCAGATGGCCGCTCGCCGCCAGCAACCGGCCGGCCGGCTGCGCGTGAACGCGGCCTCGCCCTTCATGCTGCATGCCATCGTGCCTCTGGTGCCGGAGTTTCGAAGGCTCTACCCGCAGATCAGCCTCGAGCTCGACACCGACGACCTGCCCATCGACCTGCTGGAGCGCCGCACCGACATCGCGATCCGCATCGGGCCGCTGCGCGATTCCACGCTGCATGCGCGGCCACTGGGCACGCACCGGCTGCGCGTGCTCGCGAGCCCGGCATACCTCGAAGCGCATGGCAAGCCGCGCAAGGTGGCCGATCTGGCCGAGCACGCGCTGCTGGGCTTCACCCAGCCCGAGTCGCTGAACCGCTGGCCCCTGCGCGGCGTGCATGGCGACGAATGGAACATCGCGCCGACGCTGATGGCGTCGAGCGGCGAAACGCTGCGCCAGCTGGCGCTGGCCGGCGTAGGCATCGTCTGCCTGTCGGATTTCATGACGGGTGCCGACCGCGCCAGCGGCGCGCTGGTGCAGGTGCTGGCGAAAGAAACGGCGGACGTGCGCCAGCCGGTCAACGCGGTGTACTACCGCAACACGCAGTTGACAGCGCGCATCACGTCGTTTCTGGACTTTTTGTCGCAGCGCATGGCCTGAGCTGCGCGGCCGGCAATTACCGCGGCTTACTGCGGCTGCTTGGCCACGAAGCGCTCGACCGCGGCCGACTTGATCTCGTAGCCGCTCACGCCCATGTCCACCGACGAATAGCGCGCCGCCTTCAGCGTGCCGCTGACATACACCGTGTCCATCGCGTGCAGGCCCTTCACGGTGGTGGCCGCGATCACGTGAACGATCTGGTTGGCGGGCGGCGGTGGGGTGTGGATGCAGGCGCCGAAATACGGCACCAGCAGGAATTCGCGGATGCCGTCCTGCGTGCTGTCGAGTGGCACGACGAAGCCCGCCAGCTTGGCCGGCTTGTCGTCCAGCGCCACGTTGACCGGCGCGTTGTCCCAGACGGCGCGCATCTCGTCGAGCATCTGGATCGCGCGCGGGTCGTTGTCGCGCAGCGCCTCGAGGCTGATGTTGCGGTAGCGCTTGGTCGGATCCCAACTCTTGGGAATCAGCTCTTCCCACTTGAGCTCGGGGGCCGGCGCGGCGCTCGCGGTCTGCTGCGCCGCCACTCCCGGACCGCAGCCGGTCAGGAGCGCCGCGGCCGGCACCAGCAGGAGCGCGGCCAGCACGGCGCGCGAAAAGAGCCTTCTCATGACCACGATTGTGCTTGGGAGATGTTTCAGGCCCGTAAAGCAGGGCCTTTTGCACTCATTTCATCCCAGATTCCACAAATTTGATGCAACGCGCCAAAATGCCGCACCACGAACAACGAGGGGATCCGCATGGCACCGACAGGATGGCTGGGACTCACGTCCCTGGGCACAGTTCATACCGCGATCAGCCTGATCGCCGTCGCCGCAGGGCTGCTGGCCCTGTTCCGCTACAAAGAGATCACGATGCGCACCGGGCTCGGCCAGGTCTTCGTATGGACCACCGTGCTCACCTGCCTCACGGGCTTCGGCATCTTCCAGCACGGCGGCTTCGGCAAGCCGCATGTGCTGGGCATCATCACGCTGCTGGCGCTGGCCGTGGGCACGCTCGCGGGCCGGGGCGTGCTCTTCGGCAAGTCGGCGCGCTATGTCGAGGCCATCGCGTTCTCGGCCAGCTTCCTGTTCCACTGGATTCCGGCCTTCACCGAAACGCTGACGCGCCTGCCGCTCGGCGCCCCGCTGCTGCCGAACGCCGACTCGCCGGAGCTCAAGGCGATCACCGGCGTGCTGTTCGTGCTGTACCTGATCGGCGTCGGCCTGCAGATCCGCCGGCTGCGCGGCGGCGCTAGCGCGCTCAGTCCCGCACCGGCCCGCGCAGGTTCTTGATCTGCGAGCGCTGGCTCTTGCCTTCGAGCCGGCGCTGCTTCGAGCCGTAGGTCGGCTTGGTGGCGCGCCGCACGCGCGGCGGCGTGGCCACGCTGTCGATCACCGCCTGCAGGCGCGCGAGCGCGTCGGCACGGTTCATCTCCTGCGTGCGATGCTGCTGCGCCTTGAGCACGAACACGCCTTCCTGCGTGATGCGGCTGTCGCGCAGCGCGAGCAGCCTTTCCTTCACGTCGGCCGGCAGCGAACTGGCGTGGATGTCGTAGCGCAGGTGCACCGCGCTCGACACCTTGTTGACGTTCTGCCCGCCCGCACCCTGCGCACGGATGGCGCTGAAGTCGACCTCGTCGGGGTCGATCAGGATGGGCGGACGGAGCATGCGGGTCAGACTCTTTCGAAGACGGCGGCAATGCCCTGGCCGCCGCCGATGCACATCGTGACGAGTGCGTAGCGGCCGCCCGTGCGATGCAGTTCGGCAATCGCCTTCGTCGTGATGATCGCGCCGGTCGCGCCGACGGGGTGACCCAATGAAATGCCCGAGCCGTTCGGGTTCACCTTGGCCGGATCGAAGCCCAGCTCCTTGATGACCGCGCAGGCCTGCGCCGCGAAGGCTTCGTTCGACTCGATCACGTCGAAGTCGCTCACCTTCAGGCCGGTGCGCTCCAGCACCGTGCGCGTGGCCGGCACCGGGCCGATGCCCATGTATGCGGGCTCGACGCCGGCGTGTGCATAGCCCACCAGCCGCGCCAGCGGCTTCAGGCCCCGCGCCTTGACGCTCTCGCCGCTTGCCAGCACCACCGCGGCAGCGCCGTCGTTGATACCCGAGGCGTTGCCGGCGGTGACGAGGCCGTCCTTCTTGAAAGCGGGCTTCATCTTCGAGAGCGCGTCGACGGTGGTGTCGGCGCGCACGTGCTCGTCGGTGTCGAACAAGACGATGCCCTTGCGCGTCTTCACTTCGACCGGAACGATCTGCTCCTTGAAATGGCCCGCCGCAATGGCGGCTGCCGCGCGCTGCTGGCTGCTTACGGCCAGTTCGTCCATCTGCCCGCGCGTGATGCCGTAGCGGGCAGCCACGTTCTCTGCAGTGATGCCCATGTGGATCTTCTCCCACGGGTCGTGCAGGATGCCCAGCATGTAGTCGACCAACACCGCATCGCCCATGCGCGCGCCGTAGCGCGCCGAGGTGTCGAAGTACGGGCCGCGGCTCATCGACTCCGAGCCGCCGCCAATGGCGATGTCGCAGTCGCCCAGCGCAATGGCCTGGGCCGCCGACACGATGGCTTGCAAGCCCGAGCCGCAGAGGCGATTGACGTTGAAGGCCGGCGTCTCGATGGGGCAGCCGGCGTCGATGGCGGCCACGCGGCTGAGGTACGCATCCTTCACGTCGGTGGGAATCACGTTGCCCATGACCAGGTGGCCGATGGCATCGGCGGCCACGCCGCTGCGCTCGATGGCAGCCTTGACGGCGGTGGTGGCCAGTTGGGTATTGGGCACGTCCTTCAGCGCGCCGCCGAAGGTGCCGATGGCGGTGCGGGCGGTGCCGACCACGAAGATGTCGCGCGATGTCATGGAATGTCTCTCCTGATGAAAGCGAAAAGCCGCACTCAGCGGCGGCTGCAGGAGGACGATTCTGACGGCGAAAGGCGCGACGGGTTGTCGCGCCTGAAATAGAAGTGGCTCAGCCGCGCGAGACCGATTTCGGCGACACGTCGGTCACGTCGCTGGCGCTGCCGCGAATGCGCACCGGGCGCTCCACCGATTCGCCGCGTGCCCGCGCGTTGGCCACGTCGGCGGCGGTCGGTTCGGCCGGCTGTGCCGCATTACGAAATTTATCGAAGCCCGAGCGCGGGTTGAAACGCATGACCCAAGGCGTCACGGGCTTGCCCGTGAGACGCCCCCAGGCGTAGCGCACACCCCACACAGCCGCCAGCAGCATGACCGCCACGGCCAGGCTGGCCGCGAAAACCAGCCCCAGGAGCAGAAGAATGACGCGAAAAATGAAGTTCATCATCCAACTTTAGGCCGAAGCCGCCGCCGTTGGTTCCCCGGCCTTGGCGAACGAGAACTTGCCCGGCGACTGGATCGGATCGGTCGTGACCTCGATCGTGTCCTTCGGCCCGAAGCTGCCGTCGAGCAGCAGCTTCGAGAGCGGGTTCTCGATGCGCTGCTGAATGGCACGCTTCAGCGGACGCGCGCCGAACACCGGGTCGAAGCCGACCTTGGCAATTTCTGCCAGCGCCGCCGGCGACACCTCCAGGCCCAGATCCATCTTCGCGAGCCGCGCCTTCAGCACCTTGAGCTGGATCGCCGCGATCGATTCGATGTTCTTCGCGTCGAGCGCGTGGAACACGACCGTCTCGTCGATGCGGTTCAGGAACTCGGGGCGGAAGTAGTTCTTCAGCTCGTCCCACACCGCTTCCTTGATCTCTTCGGAAGGCTTGCCCACCATGGCCTGGATGATGGGCGAGCCGATGTTGCTCGTCATCACGATCACGGTGTTCTTGAAGTCCACGGTGCGGCCCTGGCCGTCTGTAAGGCGGCCATCGTCGAGCACCTGCAGCAGCACGTTGAACACGTCGGGGTGGGCCTTTTCGACTTCGTCGAGCAGCACCACGCTGTAAGGCTTGCGGCGCACGGCTTCCGTGAGGTAGCCGCCCTCCTCGTAGCCCACGTAGCCCGGCGGCGCGCCGATGAGGCGGGCGACCGAATGCTTCTCCATGAACTCGCTCATGTCGATGCGGATCAGGTGGTCTTCGCTGTCGAACAGGAAGCCCGCGAGCGCCTTGCACAGCTCGGTCTTGCCCACGCCCGTGGGGCCGAGGAACAGGAACGAGCCGGTCGGACGGTTCGGGTCCGACAGGCCCGAGCGCGAGCGGCGGATCGCGTTGGCGACCGCACCGATGGCCTCGTCCTGGCCGACCACGCGCTCGTGCAGCTTGTCTTCCATCACGAGCAGCTTGTCGCGCTCGCCCTGCATCAGCTTGGCGACCGGGATGCCGGTGGCACGCGCCACGACCTCGGCGATTTCTTCCGCGCCGACCTGGGTGCGCAGCAGCGTGGGCGCGCTGGACTTGCCCTTGTTCGCCTCGCTGGCCTCGGCTTCCTTCAAGCGCTTTTCGAGCGCGGGCAGCTGGCCGTACTGGAGCTCGGCGACCTTGTTGAAGTCGCCCTTGCGCTTCCACTCTTCGATCTGGAACTTGATCTTGTCGACGTCTTCGCGCACCTGCGCGCTGCCCTGGGCCTGGGCCTTCTCGGCCTGCCAGATCTCGTCGTAGTCGGCAATTTCCTTCTGCAGCTTTTCGATCTCGTCCTCGATCAGGCCGAAGCGCTTCTGCGAGGCCTCGTCCTTTTCGCGGCGCACGGCTTCGCGCTCGATCTGCAGCTGGATGAGGCGGCGATCGAGGCGGTCCATGACCTCAGGCTTGGAGTCCATCTCGATCTTGATCTTGGCCGCGGCCTCGTCGATCAGGTCGATGGCCTTGTCGGGCAGGAAGCGGTCGGTGATGTAGCGGTCAGACAGCTCGGCCGCGGCCACGATGGCCGGATCGGTGATCTGCACGCCATGGTGCACTTCGTACTTCTCCTGCAGGCCGCGCAGGATGGCGATGGTGGCCTCGACGCTGGGCTCGCCCACGATGATCTTCTGGAAGCGGCGCTCCAGCGCGGCATCTTTCTCGATGTACTTGCGGTATTCGTCGAGCGTGGTGGCGCCCACGCAGTGCAGCTCGCCGCGAGCGAGTGCGGGCTTGAGCATGTTGCCGGCGTCCATCGCGCCTTCGGCCTTGCCTGCGCCGACCATGGTGTGCAGCTCGTCGATGAAGACGATGGTCTGGCCTTCGTCCTTCGCGAGTTCGTTCAAGACGGTCTTCAGGCGCTCTTCGAACTCGCCGCGGAACTTGGCACCAGCCAGCAACGCAGCCATGTCGAGCGACAGCACCCGCTTGCCCTTGAGCGAATCGGGCACCTCACCCGCAACGATGCGCTGTGCGAGGCCTTCGACGATGGCGGTCTTGCCCACGCCGGGCTCGCCGATGAGCACGGGGTTGTTCTTGGTGCGGCGTTGCAGCACCTGAATGGCGCGGCGGATTTCCTCGTCGCGGCCGATGACCGGGTCGAGCTTGCCCAGGCGGGCACGCTCGGTCAGGTCCATGGTGTATTTCTTGAGCGCTTCGCGCTGGCCTTCGGCATCGGCGCTGTTCACGCCCTGCCCGCCGCGCACGGCGTCGATGGCGGCTTCGAGCGACTTGCGGCTCAGGCCGTTTTCGCGGGCGGTCTTGCCGATGTCGGCCTTGCTGTCGGCCAGCGCGAGCAGGAAGAGTTCGCCGGCAATGAACTGGTCATTGCGCTTGAGGGCTTCCTTTTCGGTGGCCTGCAGCAGCTTGCCCAGTTCGGGGCCGACCTGGACGATGTCGTGACCCTGCACCTGCGGCAGCTTCTTGATGGCGGCCTCGGCCGCCTGCGTCAGGCCAGGTACGTTGACGCCGGCACGCTCCAGCAGGGCGCGTGGGCCGTCGTCCTGGCGCAGCATCGCGACCAGCAGGTGGGCCGGTTCGATGTAGGCGTTGTCGCTGCCCAGCGCGAGCGTCTGGGCATCGCCCAGCGCTTCCTGAAATTTGGTGGTGAGTTTGTCTTGTCGCATGGTGGTATTCCTGCATCCAAAATAGGGCTGTTCGGGCACGATTCAAGGCTGCCGGCTATGCCGGTGCCGTGGGCACGGCTATTGCACAAGATCCGTTTCCCCTGCCCGTAGGCATTTCCCTCTCTCGAATGGAGTCGATCATGGTTTTTTCAATGCAGCGCGTTCAACCGGTGCGCCGGGCGATCAGCGTGGGCCTCTTTCTAGCCGCCATGGGCCTGTCCGGCCTTGCGCAAGCGCAAAGCGGCACCCCCATCCGCCTGCTCGTGGGCTTCCCCGCCGGCGCCGGCACCGACGCCATTGCACGCACGCTGGGCGAAAAGCTCAAGGATGTGCTGGGCGTGCCCGTGGTGGTCGAGAACCGCGCCGGTGCGGGTGGGCAGATTGCTGCAACGGTGCTGAAGTCTTCTCCGGCCGATGGCCACACGCTGTTCCTGTCGCACGACCACACCATCTCGATCCTGCCGCAGGTGGTGAAGAACCCGGGCTTCAACCCCGCCACCGACTTCGTGCCCGTGGCCGGCTTCGCCACCTTCGCCAACGTGCTGGCGGTGTCGGGCGGCACGCCGGCCAAGAGCATCGACGAGTACGTGAAGTGGGTCCGCACGCAGAAGGGCGGCAAGGAAACCATCGGCATCCCGGCGCCGGCCTCGATCCCCGAGTTCCTGGTGAAGATGATCTCGGACAAGTACAAGATCGACGTGCAACCCGCGCCCTACCGCGGCAGCGCGCCGATGACGGCCGACATGCTGGGCAACCAGATCACCGCAGGCATCGCCTCGGTGCCTGACTTCATCGAAAACCACAAGGCGGGCAAGGTGCGCATCGTGGCCTCCATCGGCGCCAAGCGCCAGGCCGTGATTCCGAACGTGCCGACCTTCACCGAGCTGGGCTTCTCGAACCTGGAAGACCTGCCCTACTACGGCATCTTCGCGCCGGTGGGCACGCCGCAGCCGATCATCGACAAGTACGGCGATGCGCTGCAGAAGGTGCTGGCGATGCCTGACGTGAAGCAGAAGCTCACGACGATGGGGCTGACGGTCGGCTACGAGCCGCAGGGCCAGTTCGCGGGCCGCGTGCGCACGTACACGCAGACCTGGGAGCGGATCATCCAGGCGAGCGGCTTCAAGCCCCTCTGAGCGTCTTCAGGCATTCGGGGCGCTGATGCCCCAGCGCGCCAGCGCCGCGTCGTCGGCCACGCGCGCATCGACCCAGCGGGCGCCTTCGGGCGTCTGCTCTTTCTTCCAGAACGGCGCCTGGGTCTTGAGATAGTCCATCAGGAACTCGCAGGCCTCGAAGCTCTGGCCGCGGTGCGCCGACACCACCGCCACCATCATGATCTGGTCCAGCGGCTGCAGCAGCCCGACGCGATGGATCACGCGCGCGCCGAGGATGTCGAAGCGCTTGTGCGCCTCGTCGATCATGGCTTCGATGGCCTTTTCGGTCATGCCGGGGTAGTGCTCCAGCTCCATCGAGGCGACGGTGCTGCCGTCGTTGCGGTCGCGCACGGTGCCCACGAAGCTGCAGACGGCGCCCACGCGTTTGTCGCCGTCGCGCAACGCGGCAACCTCCTGCGAAAGGTCGAAATCGGCCGTCTGGATCGAAACACGCGCAACGCTCATGTCCGAATTGTGGCATCGCGATAGACTGCCGCAATGCCTTGTCCCGCCACGCTCTTCCCGGTGCCTTCGCACCCCGAAGGCCGCCGCGCGCGCCAAGGCAGCAACAAAGCCAAAAAACCAAAGCTCGTCTGACCGGAGCCGAGGTTCCGTCGTCGGATGAGCGACGGAACCTGCCAAGGTTTTTTTGGCCCCCTCATGGGTTTCGCGCGCATCGGACGGTGGTTCTTTCCATCGGTCGATTCCTGAAAGGAAACCCGCGTGCCTCATCAACAACCAAGCTCCGCTACCCCTGACTTCTCCGGCTTCTGGGTGGCCCTCGTCACACCGTTCCACGACGGCGCTGTGGACCATGCCGCCCTCGCCGCGCTGACCCGGCGGCTCGCCGACGACGGAGTGACGGGCTTCGTGCCCTGCGGCTCCACTGGCGAGGCCGCCGCGCTCGACGAGGCAGAGCAACTGGCCGTGCTCGACACCGTGATGGCAGCGGCCGGCGGGCTGCCGGTCGTCATGGGCATCTCCGGCTACCACCTGGGCAAGGCCACGGCCTGGGCGCGCAAGCTCTCGGAACGCCCGCTGGCGGGCCTTCTGGTGTCCGCGCCGAACTACATCCGCCCGTCGCAGGCCGGCCTGCTCGAATGGTTCCGCGCCATCGCCGATGCGAGCACGGTGCCGGTGCTGGTCTACGACATTCCCTATCGCACGGGCGTCACCATCGCCCGCGACACGCTGCTGACGCTGGCCGAGCATCCGCGCATTCGCGGCATCAAGGACTGCGGCGGCGACATGGCCAAGACGCGCGCTGTGATCGCCGACGGGCGGCTGCAGGTGCTCACGGGCGAAGACCACCAGATCTTCGGCACCATGGCCGAAGGCGGCGTGGGCGCCATCGCGGCCAGCGGAAACGTGCAGACGCGCCGCTTCGTCCGGCTGGTGCGCCTGCTTGCGGAAAACCGGCTGCCCGAGGCGCGCGCCGAATGGCAGGCGCTGCAACCACTGGTGGAGATGCTGTTTGCCGAGCCGAACCCGGGCCCGCTGAAGGCATTGCTGGCGCACATGGGTGAAATGCGCGACGAGTTGCGCTCGCCGATGACCCGCGCGTCCGACGGCCTGCGCGAGCGCCTCGTGGCGCTGGATGCCCGGCTCAACCGCCCGTGACAGGCGGGAAGAAAGCGACTTCGCAGCCTTCGCTCAAGGCGGCGGCCTCGTCGCTCATGGACTGATCGAGCGCCATCCGCACCGCCTTGCCGCGCGCAAGCGCGGTGGCGTAGGCGCTGCCCCTGGCGATGAGTTCGTCGCGCAGGGCCGACAGCGTTTCGGCTTGCGTGTCGACGGTTTCACCGCTGCTGGAAAGTGCCTCGCGCACCGAGGCGAAATAACGGACCTGGATCTTCATGACGGGATTCAGCCCAGCAGCGATGCGAACGGAATGAAGTTGACGGTGTCGCCCGACTTGATCGTCTGGCCCGACGGGTTGTCGACCACGCCGTCGCCCCAGACTATCGACGTGAGCACGCCCGAACTCTGGTTGCCGAACAGGTCAAGGCCGCCGGCCGCATTGCGCCGCGCGCGCAGGAACTCGCGGCGTTTGTCGGCACGCAGCCAGTCGAAATCGGCACGCATCTTCACCGCCTCCGGCGCGACGCGCGTGGCACCCTGCAGCGTCAGCAGGAAGGGCCGCACCAGCATCAGGAATGTGAGGAAGCTCGACACCGGATTGCCGGGCAGCCCCGTCACATGACATGCGCCCTGCCCGTTGCTGCGCGCAATGGAGCCATAGGCAAAAGGCTTGCCGGGCTTCATCGACAGCGACCAGAGCTGCAGCTCGCCGAGCGACTGCAGCGCCGCGCGGATATGGTCTTCCTCGCCGACGGAGACGCCGCCGGTGGTGATGATCAGATCGCTGGCCTCGGCCGCGTTGCGCAACGCGGCGATGGTGGCTTCGCGGTCGTCGGGCACGATGCCCAGGTCGTTCACCTCGCAGCCCAGGCGGTGCAGCAGGGCCCGCATGAAGAAACGGTTCGAGTTGTAGATGGCGCCGAGCTTCATCGCGTCGGGCGCAACCTCGCCGGGCATCACCAGCTCGTCGCCGGTGGAGAGCATGGCCACGCGCGGCTTGCGGGCCACCTGCAGCTTGTGAAAGCCGACGCTGGCCGCGAGGCCGAGTGCGGCTGGCGTGAGGCGTTCGCCCTGCTTCAGTACGACGTCACCGGAGGCCACGTCTTCGCCGGCACGGCGAATCCACTGCCCGGCCGCCGGAACGATGGCGATGCGCACCGAGCCCAGGCTGCCTTCCTGCGGCGTGGCCGAGGTGTCTTCCTGCATCACGACCGCGTCGGCCCCCTCCGGGATCTGTGCACCCGTGAAGATGCGCGCCGCGGTGCCGGTCGCGAGCGGCGTGCCGACCGTGCCTGCGGGAATGCGCTGCGCCACTGTCAGCTCTGCGCCCGGCGCGGCGCAGTCGGCCACGCGCACCGCGTAGCCGTCCATCGCGCTGTTGTCACGTGGCGGCACCGTGAGGCCGGAGACGAGGTCTTGCGCCAGCACGCGGCCGTCGGCATCGAAAGTACCGACGCTTTCGGTGGGCAGCTTCGGCTGCGCCTTCGCGAGCAGGACCGCGATGGCCTCGTCCAAAGGCATCAGCGGCGGGCGCGAAGAAGAAGCGGAAAAAGGAACGGGGGATTCAGCCATGGTGATCGGGGTTGTATTCGAAGCGGTCGCCGCTGTCGATCAACCACTTCGCAATGGCCTCGGCGTCGTTGAGGTCGAACAGCGGCCGTTCGGTCGGCGACGGCAGGCTGGCCGGTGCGTCGGTGGCCACGGCGGTGACGAAGGGATCGTTGGTGTACAGCACGGGCCGCGAAGGCTCGCCCGCTTCCGGCTCGCGCCAGACCTCGATCTTGAGCACGTCGCTGTGCCGGAAGCCTTCGACCAGCACCCAGTCGGCCGCCGGGTGCACCTCGGCCAGCAACTGGTGCACGCTGAGTTCAACGGGAACTTCGAATTCGCGCATCACGGCCAGCCGCTTGTCTGACGCCACGACCACCTCGAAGGCGCCGGCCTCGCGATGGCGGTAGGTGTCCTTGCCCGGATGGTCGATGTCGAACTTGTGGTGCGCATGCTTGACCACCGACACGCGCTGGCCGAGCCGCTTGAGCGCCGGAATCAGGCGCTCGAGCAGCGTGGTCTTGCCCGCGCCCGAATAGCCGGCGAAACCGACGACCTTCATGCGGGAGCCCGGCCGTGATCAGTCACAGTTCTCTGCGATGTAGGCCTTGACGGCCTCCGCGTCGGCCGGCAGCTTGACGACGCGCTTGGGCAGCGCCTCGATGCCCTCGAACTTCTTCGGCCGCGCGGGCTCTTCGCCCAGTGCCTCGACCAGCGTCGCGGCGAACTTGATCGGCAGCGCGGTTTCGAGCACCACCATCGGCACGCCGGGCGTGATCTGCTCGCGCGCGGCCTTGAGGCCGTCGGCCGTATGCGGATCGATCAGCGTGGCAAAGCGCTTCTCGGTGTCGCGGATGGTGGCCAGGCGGTCGGCGTGCGTGCTGCGGCCGCTGCGGAAGCCGAAGCGCCCCGCGGCCTGCTTGAACGCCGGGTCGGCGCTCAGGTCGAAGCTGCCCTGCAGGCCCAGGTCGTCCACGAACAGCTGGCGCAGCCTGGCGGGGTCGCGGCCCACCAGGTCGAACACGAAGCGCTCGAAGTTGCTGGCCTTGCTGATGTCCATCGACGGGCTGGAGGTTTCGTGCGTATCGACGGCCGCGCGCACGCGGTACACGCCGGTGCGGAAGAACTCGTCGAGCACGTCGTTCTCGTTGGTGGCGACCACCAGCGTCTGGATCGGCAGGCCCATCATGCGCGCCACGTGGCCCGCGCAGACGTTGCCGAAGTTGCCCGAGGGCACGGTGAAGCTCACCGGCTTGTCGTTGCCCGCCGTGGCCTGGAAGTAGCCCGCGAAGTAGTAGACGACCTGCGCCAGAAGGCGCGCCCAGTTGATCGAGTTGACCGTGCCGATGCGGTACTTGCGCTTGAAGCCCAGGTCGTTCGACACCGCCTTGACGATGTCCTGGCAGTCGTCGAACACGCCGGTGATGGCGATGTTGTGGATGTTCTCGTCCTGCAGGCTGAACATCTGCGCCTGCTGGAACGGGCTCATGCGGCCGTCGGGCGAGGTCATGAAGACGCGAACGCCCTTCTTGCCGCGCATGGCGTATTCGGCCGCGCTGCCGGTGTCGCCGCTGGTAGCGCCGAGGATGTTGAGCTCGGAGCCGCGGCGGGCCAGTTCGTACTCGAACAGGTTGCCCAGCAGCTGCATCGCCATGTCCTTGAAGGCCAGCGTGGGGCCGTTGGACAGGGCTTCGAGGTACACGCCGTCTTCGAGCTCGCGCAGCGGCACGATCTCGTCGGTGCCGAACACTTCGGCTGTGTAGGTCTTCGCGCAGATCGCCTTCAGGTCGGCCGGCGGAATGTCGTCGATGTAGAGCGAGAGGATCTCGAAGGCCAGTTCGGCGTACGGCAGCGCGCGCCATTTGGCGAGCGTGGCGGTGTCGACCTGCGGATACGTTTCGGGCAGGTAGAGGCCGCCGTCGGGCGCGAGGCCTTCAAGAAGGATTTCGCAGAAGCGCTTGCGGTCGGGGTGGCCGCGGGTGCTCAGGTAGTTCACTTCAGCTCTTCCTTGCGGATGCGCACGATGGGTTCGAGCACGGTCGGCAGCGCCTGCAGCTCGGCAATGACGTCATTGACGGTGCCTTCGCGCGCATCGTGCGTGAGGATGATGAGGTCGGTCTGCGTGGAGCCCTCGCCGCCCACTTCGTCGGCTTCGCGCTGCAGCACGGCGTCGATGCTGATACCGGCGGTGGCCAGCAGGCCCGTCACCTTGGCGAGCACGCCGGCCTGGTCGGCCACGCGCAGGCGCAGGTAGTAGCTGGTGACGACTTCCGACATCGGCAGCACCTTCAGGTCGCTCATCGCGTCGGGGTGGAAGGCCAGGTGCGGCACGCGGTGCGCGGCGTCGGCGGTGTGCAGGCGGGTGATGTCGACCAGGTCGGCGATCACGGCGCTGGCGGTCGGCTCGCTGCCGGCGCCCTTGCCGTAGTAGAGCGTGGTGCCGACGGCGTCGCCGTGCACCACCACCGCGTTCATCGCGCCTTCGACGTTGGCCAGCAGGCGCTTCGACGGCACGAGCGACGGATGCACGCGCAGCTCGATGCCCTTGGCGGTGCGCTTGGTAACGCCAAGCAGCTTGATGCGGTAGCCCAGTTGTTCGGCGTACTTGATGTCCTGCGCGGCGAGCTTGGTGATGCCTTCGATGTGGGCCTTGTCGAACTGCACCGGAATGCCGAAGGCAATGGCGCTCATCAGCGTGACCTTGTGGCCGGCGTCGACGCCTTCGATGTCGAAGGTCGGGTCGGCTTCGGCATAGCCCAGGCGTTGCGCCTCCTTGAGCACGGTCGCGAAGTCCAGGCCCTTGTCGCGCATCTCGGACAGGATGAAGTTGGTGGTGCCGTTGATGATGCCGGCCAGCCACTGGATGCTGTTGGCCGTGAGGCCCTCGCGCAGCGCCTTGATGATCGGGATGCCGCCGGCCACCGCAGCCTCGAAGGCCACCATCACGCCCTTGGCGTGCGCGGCCGCGAAGATCTCGGTGCCGTGCACCGCGAGCAGCGCCTTGTTGGCAGTAACCACGTGCTTGCCGGCCGCGATGGCCTCGAGCACCAGTTGCTTGGCAATGCCATAGCCGCCGATGAGCTCGATGACGATGTCGATGTCGGGGTTGGCGATGACTTCGCGCGCGTCGCTGACCACCTTGACGCCTTCGCCGACCACTTCGCGGGCGCGGGCAGTGTCGAGGTCGGCCACCATGGTGATCTCGATGCCACGGCCGGCGCGGCGCTTGATTTCTTCCTGGTTGCGCTGGAGCACCTTGAAGGTGCCGCTGCCGACCGTGCCTGCGCCGAGCAGGCCTACTTGGATGGGTTTCATTGGGAGAGTCGCGTTCATGGTTTGGATGGGGTGGCTGACGGCGTGGAAGTCACGACGCGGCTGACGTAGCGGGGCAAGGTCCAGGCGCCGCCGGCAAAGCCGCGGCACATGCCGTCGCCTGTGGAGCCGGTGCGCACGAAGTCCTTGCCGTTGAAATGCCAGGTCTCGCTCGACCAGCAGTCGCCGATGCCTCGGCCTTTCATGGCAGAAGTGACGCTGCCTTCCTTCTCGTCGAAGTCGCCATTCGCCTCGATGGACACCGGCGCATAGGGCGGTTTGTCGTTGGCGATCCAGAGCAGGCTGGAATAGTTGTAGGCGCCCATGCCGCAGCCCAGCGACAGCAGCACCTTCCGGTCGGTCAGGCGCGAGACGGTCAGCGACTTGGCGTTGATGTCTTCGCGGTTGTTGCAGTCTTCCTTGGCGCTGTCCAGCTTCAGGAACGGGAAGATGCGCGCTGCGAGCGCGTCGTCGCCGGGGTGCGCCTTCGGCGGCACGACCACGTTCACGACGGGGGCCGTCACCGACGGCAGCACCGAAGACTCGGGCTTGCTGCCGCGGCGCACCAGCGCACCCGGCGTGCCGACGCGGCCCTGGGCCTCGTCCATCTTCAGCAGCACGGCGTTGAGGCCGGCGAGCGAAAGAGTCCACTTCTTGCCGCCGCTGGCGGTCACCGTGGCGTCGTCGCCCTTGAGCAGCTCGGGCAGGACGGTGCGGACCTGGCTGTCGTCGAAGCTGGCGGTGCCCGCAGCCAGGCCCGAGACGGTGGCCTTGCCGACCTTGAAGCGCAGCGGGCCCTTGACGCCGTCGTCATCGCCGATCTGCAGCTGAATGTCTATTGCCGTGCCGGGCCCGGCCTTGCGGGTGATGAGCATCGACACCGGCTCGCTCGCCCCGCTTTCCGGCTGGTAGCCGGCGGCGCGGCAGGTGCGCGTGTTGTCGCAGGCCAGCTCCCAGTCGTTGTGCGAGAACGAGACAAGCTCCTTGTCGGCGGCTCCGGCGGACAACGCGGCGAGCGACAGCGCCGCAGCAGCGATGCAGGCAGATTTCATGAGCGCGACTTGCGGCGCAAACGGTACTGCTCCAGGAACTTCGCGATGCGGTTGATGGCCTCGCGCAGGTCGTCTTCATGGGGCAGGAACACGATGCGGAAGTGGTCCGGCGTGGCCCAGTTGAAGCCGGTGCCCTGCACCAGCATCACGCGGGTTTCCTTCAGCAGCTCGAGGAAGAACTGGCGGTCGTCCTCGATCGGATAGACCTCGGGGTCGAGCTTGGGGAACATGTAGAGCGCTGCGCTCGGCTTGACGCAACTCACGCCCGGGATGGCGGTGATCAGCTCGTAGGCCAGGTCGCGCTGGCGGCGCAGGCGACCGCCCTCGCACACGAGGTCGTTGATGCTCTGGTAGCCGCCAAGTGCTGTCTGAATGGCCCACTGGCCCGGCACGTTGGCGCACAGGCGCATGTTCGAGAGCATGTTCAGGCCCTCGATGTAGTCCTGCGCGCTGCGCTTGTCACCCGACACCACGAGCCAGCCGGCGCGATAGCCGCACGAACGGTAGCTCTTGGACAGCGAATTGAAGGTGAGCGTGAGCACGTCGGTCGACAGGCTGGCGATGGCCGTGTGCTTGACGCCGTCGTACAGCACCTTGTCGTAGACCTCGTCGGCGAAGATCACGAGGCCGTGCTCGCGGGCGATGGCCACGATGCTCTTGAGCAGGTCGTTCGAGTACAGCGCGCCGGTCGGGTTGTTCGGGTTGATGACCACGATGCCCTTGGTGCGCGGCGTGATCTTGGCGCGGATGTCGTCGAGGTTGGGCATCCAGCCGTTGGCCTCGTCGCACAGGTAGTGCACCGGCGTGCCGCCCGACAGGCTCGTGGAAGCAGTCCACAGCGGGTAATCAGGGGCCGGCAGCAGCAGTTCGTCGCCGTCGTTGAGAAGCGCGTTGGTGGACATGGCGATCAGCTCGCTGGCGCCGTTGCCGAGGTAGATGTCGTCGAGGGTGACGCCCGCAATGCCCTGCTTCTGCGTCTCGTGCATCACCGCCTTGCGCGCGGCGAAGACGCCCTTGCTGTCCGAATAACCGGCCGAGGTGGGCAGGTTGCGGATCATGTCCTGCTGGATTTCCTCGGGGGCATCGAAGCCGAACACGGCCAGATTGCCAATGTTGAGCTTGATGATCTTCTGGCCGTCCTCTTCCATCTGCTTGGCGGCGTCCATGATGGGACCGCGGATGTCATAAAGAACGTTGGCCAGCTTGGCCGATTTCTTGAGCTGCTTCAAAAGGCCCTCCCGGGCGCGGGTTACGGAGTTGCTTGGATGCGCTTGATGCGGGGTCACCGCGGAGTCAAAGGCCCTTGCGAGCCCCGTGGCACTAGGGAAAACCTATAATTTGACCACAGTTCCCAGTGCCCAGATGAAGCTCCAGCCCGACAAATCCGACGCTCAGTCCCTCACCGCACACGGCCCCGGCTGGGTGGCAATCAACAACGAAAAAGTCGAAGGCAGCGTAGTGGTTGGCTCGCGCGGCGAGCGCTTCGAATGGAATTGTTCAAGCTTCGATCAGCTCGGCGCCGAACATTTCGCGCAATTGGCGACCCTGGGTGCGGAATTGATCATTTTCGGCAGCGGAAACCGTATCCGCTTCCCCCAGCCCGCATGGCTGAAGCCTCTGATGGCGCAGCGCACTGGCGTCGAGACCATGGACACCGCGGCGGCCTGCAGAACCTACAACATCCTGGCCGGAGAAGGCCGGCACGTGATTGCCGCCCTGCTGGTCGAGAGCCCGACGGGTGGCTGAGAGAGGTATTTTCGGGGTAAAATACCGGGTTGCGAACAGGCCCGCTACCCCAAAGTTAGCAACGACCAATCCTCCATTCCTTGAGCAAGTCCCGTCCGAAACGGGACGAGAGGGCTCGGGAACGGAATCTAACGGAGAAAACAAGTTTCATGGCGATCGTTGTCAACAAACCCATTCCTGAATTCGACGCCAACGCCACGGGCGGCCTCAAGGTCTCGAATACCTCGCATCTCGGCCACGTGCTGGTCATGTATTTTTACCCGAAAGATAACACTCCGGGTTGCACCACCGAAGCCATGCAGTTTCGCGACCGCTACAAGGACTTCGAAAAGGCCGGTGCCACGGTGTTCGGCGTGTCCCGCGACAACATGAAGTCGCACGACGAATTCAAGGCCAAGCTCGAGCTGCCCTTCGAGCTCATCGCCGACACGGAAGAAAAGATGTGCCACATGTTCGGCGTGGTCAAGAACAAGATCATGTACGGCAAGAAGGTCAAGGGCATCGAACGCAGCACCTTCCTGATCGGCGCCGATGGCATCCTGAAGGCCGAATGGCGCGGGCTCAAGGTTCCCGGCCATGTCGACGACGTGCTCAAGGCCGTCAAGGCGCTCAAGAAAGCTGCCTGACCGCCGCCCGGCGAGCCGGCCGTGCACTTTTCCGCTCTGGCGTGGGGAATGCCCAACGCAGCGCGTAAAGAGCCTCCGACTCGTCATCTGCGGTGTGCATAATGGTTTCATGCCGTTGAGCTCCACGACCGCATCCCCCGAACAAAGCCGCCTTGGTCTTCAGGCGGCTTTTTCGTTTTCTGGTTCCCACTTTCTGCGAGCGATCTGACACATGCCACTGCCCCCCGCCCCCACGAAACGCGCTGCATTGCTCTCGCCGGACGCACTCGATGCGCCTGCCCGGTCCTCGCACAGGGGCTCGCGCCGTTCCGGCGATTCGCGCGCTGACGAAGCCACGGTGCACAGCCCGCAGCCGCTGGAATTGTTCGACAGCCTCGGCACTGAAGGCGCTGGCGGCGCCACCACGCGCCCGACGCGCCGGGCCAGATCCAAACCTGCGCCGGCACCGGCGCCCGTGAGCGCACCGCAACCGGAGGCCATGGTGCAGGTCGAGACGAGGAAGGCGCCGGTCATCGAAGTCACCCCAGCTCCCGCCCCTGCGCCGCAAGCGCCGACACGCCCCAAACGCAACAAGTCCACCGGTCCGGCCAAGCTGTTCGTGCTCGACACGAACGTGCTGCTGCACGACCCCATGTGCCTGTTCCGCTTCGAGGAGCACGACATCTTCCTGCCGATGATCGTGCTGGAAGAGCTCGACGGCCACAAGAAAGGCACCACCGAGGTCGCGCGCAACGGCCGCCAGACCAGCCGCACGCTCGATGCGCTGGCCGGCGCCCAGGACGCCGACATCGACAAGGGCCTGAAGCTCGACACCACTGGCCATCGCGAAGCCGGCGGCCGGCTGTTCTTCCAGACCGCCCCGCTCGACTACTCGCTGCCGATCAGCCTGCCCCAGGGCAAGGCCGACAACCAGATCCTCGGCGTGGTGCACGCGCTGCGCGACGAGTACGCCAAGGACCGCCCGGGCAAGCCGAAGCAGGAAGTGGTGCTGGTGTCGAAAGACATCAACATGCGCGTCAAGGCGCGCGCGCTGGGCCTGGCCGCCGACGACTACCAGAACGACAAGACACTGGAAGACGGCGACCTGCTCTACGCCGGTTCGCTCGCACTGCCGCCCGACTTCTGGACCCGCCAGAGCAAGACGGTCGAAAGCTGGCAGAGCGGCAGCAACACCTTCTACCGGATCAGCGGTCCGCTGGTGCCCAACCTGTACATCAACCAGTTCGTGTACTTCGAGGCACCCGGCGAGCCGAGCATGTACGCCCGCGTCACCGAAATCCGCGACAAGACCGCGGTGCTCAAGACGCTCAAGGACTACAGCTCGGGCAAGAACGCGGTCTGGGGCGTTAACACGCGCAACCGCGAGCAGAACTTCGCGATGAACCTGCTGATGGACCCGGAGATCGACTTCGTCACGCTGACCGGCACCGCCGGCACCGGCAAGACCCTGATGGCACTGGCTTCCGGCCTCACGCAGGTGCTCGACGACCGTCGCTACACCGAGATCATCATGACCCGCGCCACCGTGAGCGTCGGCGAAGACATCGGCTTCCTGCCCGGCACGGAAGAGGAAAAGATGGGCCCCTGGATGGGCGCGCTCGACGACAACCTCGAGTTCCTGGCCAAGGGCGATGGCGGCGGTGCCGGCGAGTGGGGCCGCGCGGCCACCAACGAGCTGATCCGCAGCCGCATCAAGGTCAAGAGCATGAACTTCATGCGCGGACGCACCTTCCTCAACAAGTACGTGATCATCGACGAGGCGCAGAACCTCACGCCCAAGCAGATGAAGACGCTGATCACCCGTGCCGGCCCCGGCACGAAGATCATCTGCATGGGCAACCTCGCGCAGATCGACACGCCGTACCTGACGGAAGGCTCCTCGGGCCTGACCTTCGCGGTCGACAAGTTCAAGGGCTGGCCGCACGGCGGGCACATCACGCTGGCGCGCGGCGAACGATCGCGTTTGGCGGATTTCGCAAGCGACGTGCTCTAGAACCAGCGGCACCGGCCGACACAAGCCCGCGCATGCTCCCCGGAGCATCGCGGGCTTTTTTTTCGCCTGCGGTGACAGGCTACTGACAAGACGTTGTCAGTAGGCGGCTCGCACCATCAGGGCTCCTTCAACCGACACGAAAGAGAGCCCCAGAATGCAAAAGCAGAACGCCATCAGCTGGTTCGAGATTCCGGTCGCCGACATGGACCGCGCCCAGGCCTTCTACGAAACCGTGCTGGCCCGCAAGCTGCGCCGCGAGAACTTCGGCGGCGAGACGCTGGCCGTGTTCCCCTACGACGATCCCGCCACGGGCGGTGCCCTGCAGGCCGGTGCCAACGCCAGCGCGCGCGCCGGCACGGGCATCCGCATCTACCTCGACTGCAACCCCGGCATCGACGCCGTGCTTGCGCGGGTCGAAGCCGCCGGCGGGCAGATCGTGGCGCCAAAGTCTGCGCTGCCTCCCGGCATGGGCTTCATCGCCCACATGCGCGACACCGAAGGCAACGAAGTCGGCCTGCACGCGCTGGATTGATCCCGTCATGACGCAACGCAACTGGATCGCCGTGGCCAGCGCCGAGCACGCGCGGCTCGGCCGCGACCACTGGCCGCTCGGCTTCATGCAGGTCGGCCACGGCAAGCATTCGCCGCTCAAGCGGCTCTCGGCGGGCGACCGCGTCGCCTACTATTCGCCGTCCACGGTGTTCGGTGGCACGGACAGGCTGCAGAGCTTCGTGTCGATCGGCGTCGTACAACCCGGCGAGCCGTATGAGTTCGACATGGGCAACGGCTTCGTGCCGTGGCGGCGCGACGTGAGCTATGCAGCCGGGCACGAGGCGCCAATCGCACCACTGATCGAGCGCCTGGCCTTCATCGAAAACCCCAAGCAATGGGGCTACAAGTTTCGCTTTGGCATGTTCGACGTCACCGACGCCGACATGAAGCTGATCGCGCAGGCGATGAAGGCCGATCTGAAAACACTGTCGCTTTGAGGAGAAACCCCCTATGGAACCCACCCGCCAACACCAGGACGCCTTTCACGTCGCGGGCCTCACCATCCGCACCACCAACCGCGAGGAGAACGAGCCCGCAACCGCCCGCATCGGCAAGCTGTGGGGCCGCTTCTTCGGCGAAGAGACTTACGCATCGACGCCGGACCGCACCGGCGACGC
This sequence comes from Variovorax sp. GW821-FHT09D05, assembly GCF_059416325.1. Taxonomy (NCBI): domain Bacteria; kingdom Pseudomonadati; phylum Pseudomonadota; class Betaproteobacteria; order Burkholderiales; family Comamonadaceae; genus Variovorax; species Variovorax sp. GW821-FHT09D05. Next base: position 238,956 of record NZ_JBWKOZ010000006.1, read on the forward strand.
TCGCATCTTCAGCGTTTACTCCGCCTACGAATCCGACGCCCACGGCGCCTTCGACGTGACGGCGGGTGTCGCCGTCACGGGCAGCGAGGGCAGCCGCGCCGTCGAGGCCGGCGACTACCTCGTGTTCACCGGCCAGGGAGAGATGCCGCAGATGGTCATCGCCACATGGCAGCGCATCTGGCAGTATTTCGAGGCGCACCCGGAAGTCGCGCGCCGCTACCGCAGCGATTTCGAAGCCTACGAAGGGCCGGACAAGGTGGCGATCCACATCGGAGTTTCATGAGCCCCAAGAAGAGCTGGCGCGACCGGCTGGCCAGCTACCCTCACCTGCCGAACGTCAAGGAGATTCCCGCCGCCATGCGCTCCCGGCGCGGCGAAGGGACCATCGCCACGCCGTCGCCGCAGGAGGTGCAAGCCGCGATGCGCAGCATTCCGGAAGGCCGGCTCGCAACGGTGATGGGCATCGGCGAGGACATCGCGCTGCGCCACCAGGCGACCATCGGCTGCACAGTGACCACGGCGATCTTCGCGCACATGGTCGCGCATGCGGCCGAGGAGGCAGAGAGGACGGAAGAACGAACGCCCTACTGGCGCACCCTCAAGATCGGTGGCGAGCTCAATGCCAAGTACCCCGGCGGCATCGAGGCGCAGATGTCGAAGCTCGAAGCCGAAGGCCACACGGTCGTGCAGCGCGGCAAGCGCTACTTCGTCGAAGACTTCGCGAAGAAGCTCACCGGAACACGCTGATGCGCCGCGCGGACCGCCTGTTCCAACTTGTGCAGCTCATTCGCGGGCGCCGGCTGACCACGGCCGCGTTCCTGGCGCAGCGCCTCGAAGTGTCGGAGCGCACCGTGTATCGCGACGTGGCCGACTTGCAGCATCAAGGCGTGCCCATCGAGGGCGAGGCAGGCGTGGGTTATCGACTGGGCGCTGGCTTCGAGCTGCCACCGCTGATGTTCACGCAGGACGAGGCCTCGGCCCTGGTGGCCGCGGCGCGGCTCGCACAGAGCTGGGTCGATCCAGCGCTGGCACGCGACATCGAGACCGGGCTGGGCAAGATTCTGTCGGTGCTGCCGCCGGCGGCGCGCGTCTCGGCCGAAGCTCTGGCGCTCTACGCCCCCGCGATGGGCCTGGACAAAACCCTGCGCACGCGGCTGCAGACGCTGCGCGAAGCGGTGCAGTCGCACAACAAGCTGCTGCTGCAGTACCACGACGTATCGGGCGACGCCAGCGAACGCACGGTGCGGCCGCTCGGCTGCTTCTATTGGGGCAAGGTCTGGACGCTCTCGACCTGGTGCGAACTGCGCAATGACTTCCGGGGGTTTCGCCTGGATCGCATGGACGCGATCGAGGTGCTGCCTGAGCGCTTTCGCGACGAGCCGGGCAAGACGCTGGCAGACATGCTTCGACAGATGAAGGCCGAGACGGCACAGGGCAAGGTGGTGCCGCAGAAGCCATTGGACTCGCCGCCCTGGTCCGGCAACGGCGCCAGCTGACGGCCTTCCGAGCCGGCTCAGTACTCGTCGTTGTGGCTGTAGCCCACCAGGTTCTCGAACTTGGTGATCGGCTTCAGGAAGGCCAGCTTGATGGTGCCGGTCGGGCCGTTCCGGTGCTTGCTGATGATCACCTCGGCCACGCCCGGCTCCTTCGACTCCTTGTTGTAGTAGTCGTCGCGGTAGATGAACATGATGATGTCCGCGTCCTGCTCAATGGCGCCGGATTCGCGCAAGTCGCTCATCATGGGGCGCTTGTCGGTGCGGCTTTCAACGCCGCGGCTGAGCTGTGACAGCGCGATCACCGGGCACTTCAGCTCCTTGGCCAGCATCTTCAGGCCGCGCGAGATTTCGCCCACGGCGGTGGCGCGGTTCTCGTCGCCCGAAGTGCTGGTCGACATCAGCTGCAGGTAGTCGACCACGATCAGGCCCAGGCGCCCGTACTGGCGTGCAAGGCGGCGCGCGTTGGCGCGCAATTCGCTGGTCGAGAGGCCCGGCGTTTCGTCGATGTGCAGCGACACGGTGCGCAGCTTCTCGATGGCCTCGGTCAGGCGCGGCCACTCTTCGTCGCTGAGCTTGCCGGTGCGCAGGTGACCCTGGTCGATGCGGCCGATGGAGCCCACGATACGCACCGCCAACTGCGCGGCGCCCATTTCCATCGAGAACACCGCCACCGGCAGACCTTCTTCGAGCGCCACGTGCTCGGCGATGTTGATCGCGAGCGAGGTCTTCCCCATCGAGGGACGAGCAGCCAGCACGATCATGTCGCCCGGCTGCAGGCCCGAGGTCATCTTGTCGAAGTCGTTGAAGCCGGTGCGCACGCCCGTGATGTCGTTCGGGTTCTCAGCCATTTCCGTCACGCGGTCGAGCAGTTCGACCACCAGGGCATCCATGCTCTGGAAGCCCTGCTTCATCCGCGTGCCTTCTTCGCCGATGTTGAAGATCTTCTGCTCGGCTTCGTCGAGGATCTTGTCGACCGCCTTGCCCTGCGGGTTGAAGGCGTTGGTCGCGATCTCGTCGCTGGCGGAAACCAGTTTGCGCAGGATCGAGCGCTCACGCACGATCTCGGCGTAGCGGCGGATGTTGCTCGCGCTGGGCACGTACTGCGCGAGCGAATTCAGGTACACCAGCCCGCCGATGTCGTCGGCCTTGCCGAGGTTCTGCAGCTGCTCGTAGACGGTGATCACGTCGGCCGGCTTGCTGGCGTTGATCAGCCCGCCGATGGCGGCATAGATCAGCTTGTGTTCATGGCGGTAGAAGTCGCCGTCGACCAGCAGGTCGCCCATGCGGTCCCAGGCGCCGTTGTCGAGCAGCAGGCCACCGAGCACGCTGGATTCGGCCTCGATGGAATGAGGCGGAATGCGCAGTTGGGCAACTTGGCGATCGGCCGACGGGTCATTGTCGGCATAGGAGAAAACGGCGGACATGGACTTCCCTTGCAACCCTGCATGCTAAGCCGCGCGCGCCGATGCGCGTGTGGACAAGGTTGTGAATAAACGGTGATCTTCCAGTGCAATCGACTGGAAAACTCAGGCGCAGAAAAAGAAAAGCCGCCCGAAGGCGGCTTTTGCTGCAGCGCACAGGCGCCGTGGACGATCAGGCGGTTTCGCCGTAGACCGTCACGGTGATGTCGACCACCACGTCGGTGTGCAGGGCCACGCTCACGGTGCTGTCGCCAACGACCTTGATCGGGCCGTTGGGCAGGCGCACTTGCGACTTGGCAACCTTGTAGCCTTGCTTGCCCAGTTCTTCGGCGATGTCGCCGTTGGTGACCGAGCCGAACAGACGGCCGTCGACGCCAGCCTTTTGCGTCAGCTTGATGGTCGTGCCACCGAGCTTTTCGCCTTGAGCTTGCGATTCGGCCAGCTTGGCGGCCGCAGCCTTTTCGAGTTCGGCGCGCTTGGCTTCGAATTCGGCCTTGTTGGCGGCGGTGGCGCGGCGGGCGCGGCCCGTCGGGATCAGGAAGTTGCGTGCGTAGCCGTCCTTGACCTTGACGATGTCGCCCAAGCCGCCGACGTTGACAACCTTGTCCAGAAGAATGATTTGCATGGTGTCGACTCCTTAGACGCGGTGCTGGTCGCTGTACGGCACCATGGCCAGGAAGCGCGCGCGCTTGATGGCGGTGTTCAGCTGGCGTTGGTAGATCGCGCGCGTGCCGGTCAGGCGGGCGGGGATGATCTTGCCGTTTTCGCTGATGAAGTCACGCAGCGTGTCGATGTCCTTGTAGTCGATTTCCTCGACGCCAGCGACGGTGAAGCGGCAGAAGCGCTTGCGCTTGAACAGCAGCGACTGGGTGTTGCGCTTCGGGCGCTTGTCTTTGTTGAATTTCTTGAACGTGGCCATTTGGGGACCTCTTGTCGAAAATTAATCTTGCTGAAAATCCTGGATGTGCAGGACCGGATGCTTGCCGTTGCCCGGTGTCGCGAGAAAGCCCTGAAAACGCCAGAGACTTCCCATCGACTGCTTTGCGAGCCGTTCGGCGATGGCGCCGAAGGCAACGGCCTTGAGGGCCGTCTTCACCTGCCTGGGTTTACCTGCCTCCTGAAGCGTCGACTCGTGTTCGAGCTTCAGGTCTATGGCGGGCAAGCCGGCTGGTGTGAATCGCAATGCTCCGAGTTCGGCAACGGAGGCGGTCAGCAGAAGCTGGTTGACCCCGGTTGCCGCAGCGGCAGCAGTCACGCCATCAGTTGTTGTTGGCGGCGTATTCGGCCTGCTGGGCCTTGCGAGCCTCTTCGCGCTCGACCGTCTTCATCATCGACGAAGGACCGGTTTCGGCCTTCTTCTTCTGAACGGTCAGGTGGCGCAGCACGGCGTCGTTGAACTTGAACGCGTGTTCGAGTTCGCCCATCACGGTTTGCTCAGCTTCGATGTTGACGCACAGGTAGTGGGCCTTGTTGAGCTTGTTGATCTGGTAAGCCAGCTGACGACGGCCCCAGTCTTCAACGCGGTGGATCTTGCCGCCGCCGGCCGTGATCAGGCCCTTGTAGCGCTCCAGCATGGCCGGAACTTGTTCGCTCTGATCCGGGTGGATCAGCAAAATGATTTCGTAGTGACGCATGGCACTCCTTGTGGATTCTTCCGAAGAAGAGGAAAAGCCACCTGCAGCGTCGGGCGCAGTGTGGCAAGGCAAAGCCGGCGATTATAGCCCTGTAGCGCGCACTTCGGCAAGCCACCTCAGTCGTTGAGGGCCTTGTCCAGGGCAGCGGCCTTCTCTGGGCCCACCGCGGCGCGGATCTTGGGCGCCAGCGCCAGGAGGTCTTCGTAGCTCGTCGTGCCCTCGACCTGCAGGTTGAGCCGGAACCCCATCAGGCCCAGGCCACCGGTGAGCTGCGTGGCGATGGGATAGGCGTCCTTGTAGCGCTGCTGCTTGCTGCGCCCGGAGGAGCCCACAGCGGGAGCAGCGGGTGCGGCCGGCGCGACCGGTTTCGCCACTGCCTCAGCGGATGCGCCTCCGGCGGCCGGCGATGCTGCACTGCCCTCCGCCGGCTCGAGCAGGCCCAACGCCACCATCTGGTCGATGTCTTCGCGGGCAATGCCCATGCCGTTGGCCAGCACCTCATCGACCGAGCGCTTGCCGTCGAACAGGATGAAGGCCGAGCGCTGGCGCGGCGACAGAGGGACCGAGCGGTCCTTGAGAACCTGATGGCCCGTTTGCGTCTTGACAAGAATCATGGTGGTCTTCCCTTCCGGGATGCGCCCGTGAATCTCACAAGTCTGGCATCAATTACGCAATTCGTTTCAATAACACCCCGCCGTCGCGGGAATCCCCCCATGGGGATTTCCGCAGTCCGGGCTTCAGCGCTTGGCGAGTTGCTGCCAGGTGTCGATCACGCTGTCGGGGTTCAGGGAGATCGATTCGATCCCCTCCTCCGCCAGCCACAGCGCGAAGTCCGGGTGGTCGCTGGGGCCCTGGCCGCAGATGCCCACGTACTTGCCCTCGGCCTTGCAGGCCTTGATGACGCGGCTCAGCAGCGCCTTGATGGCCGGATCGCGCTCGTCGAAGTCGGCTGCCAGCAGCTCGAGGCCCGAGTCGCGGTCCAGGCCCAGCGTGAGCTGGGTCAGGTCGTTCGAGCCGATCGAGAAGCCGTCGAAGAATTTCAGGAACTCCTCGGGCAGGATGGCGTTGCTCGGCACCTCGCACATCATGATCAGCTTGAGGTCGTTCTCACCGCGCTTCAGGCCATGCTCGCCCAGCAACGTGGTCACGCGCTCGGCCTGGCCCAGGGTGCGCACGAAGGGCACCATGATCTGCACGTTGGTCAGGCCCATGTCGTTGCGCACGCGCTTCAGCGCTTCGCACTCCATGGCAAAGGCCTCGCCGAAATCGGCGCTCAGGTAGCGCGCAGCGCCACGGAAGCCCAGCATCGGGTTTTCTTCTTCCGGCTCGTAGCGGCTGCCGCCGATCAGCTTGCGGTACTCGTTCGACTTGAAGTCCGAGAGGCGCACGATGACCTTCTTGGGCCAGAAGGCCGCCGCGATGGTCGCGATGCCTTCGGCAACCTTGTCGACGTAGAAGGCGCGCGGCGAGGCGTGGCCGCGTGCCACCGACTCGACCGCCTTCTTCAGGTCGTTGTCGACGTTCGGGTAGTCGAGGATCGCCTTCGGGTGCACGCCGATGTTGTTGTTGATGATGAACTCGAGCCGCGCGAGGCCCACGCCGTGGTTCGGCAGCTGCGCGAAGTCGAAGGCGAGCTGGGGGTTGCCCACGTTCATCATCAGCTGGATGTCGATCTCGGGCATCACGCCGCGCTGCACTTCGGTCACTTCGGTTTCGAGCAGGCCGTCGTAGATGAAGCCGGTGTCGCCCTCGGCGCAGCTCACCGTGACCAGCGTGCCGTCCTTCAGCAGGTCGGTGGCGTCGCCGCAGCCGACCACGGCCGGAATGCCCAGTTCGCGCGCGATGATGGCCGCGTGGCAGGTGCGCCCGCCGCGGTTGGTGACGATGGCGGCAGCGCGCTTCATCACCGGTTCCCAGTTGGGGTCCGTCATGTCGGTGACGAGCACGTCGCCGGCCTGGACCTTGTCCATCTCGCTGATGTTGTGCACCAGCCGCACGGGGCCGGTGCCGATTTTCTGGCCGATGGCACGGCCCTCGGCCAGCACGGCACCTTTGCCCAGCAGCTTGTAGCGCTGCTCGGCCTTGCCCTGCTGCTGGCTCTTCACCGTTTCCGGGCGCGCCTGCAGGATGTAGAGATGACCGTCGGAGCCGTCCTTGCCCCACTCGATGTCCATCGGGCGGCCATAGTGCTCTTCGATGACCAGCGCGTACCTGGCGAGCTGCTCGACATCGGCGTCGCTCAGCGAGTAGCGGTTGCGCTGCTCGGCCTTGACGTCGGTGGTCTTCACCAGCTTGCCGCTCGCCTTTTTCTCTTCGGGCGTCGCGAACTCCATCTGGATCAGCTTGGAGCCGAGGTTGCGGCGGATGACGGCCTTCTTGCCGGCGCGCAGCGTCGGCTTGTGCACGTAGAACTCGTCAGGGTTCACGGCGCCCTGCACCACCGTTTCGCCCAGGCCGTAGCTGGAAGTGATGAACACCACGTCTTCGAAGCCAGACTCGGTGTCGATGGTGAACATCACGCCGGCGGCGCCGAGGTCGGAGCGCACCATGCGCTGCACGCCGGCCGACAGCGCGACCACGTCGTGCTCGAAGCCCTTGTGCACGCGGTAGCTGATGGCGCGGTCGTTGTAGAGGGAGGCGAACACCTCCTTCATCTTGTGCAGCACGTCATCGATGCCGACCACGTTCAGGAAGGTTTCCTGCTGGCCCGCGAAGGAGGCGTCGGGCAGGTCTTCGGCGGTGGCCGACGAGCGCACGGCGAACGAGGCGGCCGGGTTGCCGGCACTCAGCGTGGCGAAGGCCTCGCCAATGGCTTTCTGCAGGTCGGCCGGGAACGGCTGGGCCTCGACCATGGCGCGGATCTCGGCGCCGGCGGTGGCCAGCGCGCGCACATCCTCGGTGTCCAGCGCGGCGAGCCGCTTGCTGATCTTGTCGGCCAGGCCGTCGTGGGCCAGGAACTGGCGGAATGCGTGCGCCGTGGTCGCGAAACCGGTGGGCACACGCACGCCCTGCGGCAGCTGCGAGATCATTTCGCCGAGGCTGGCGTTCTTGCCGCCAACCGCCTCGACGTCGGTCATTCTCAGGTTTTCAAACGGTACGACCAGGGCGGTCGCGTCGAAAAGTGCAGACATGGGGAAGCTCCAGAAGTTGAAATCGATGCCGCATGCAGACGGCGCGGCACGATCGTTGTCGTTGCTTTGGGTGCGGGCGCGGTGTGCATGGAAAGAATTGGGGCTGGGAAGCGGATTCCCGATAATGGCCCGGATTGTAGGCGTGGCAAGGTTGCCCGCGCCGCAGGACAAGGCCGCATGACCACGCATTCACGCACTGTTTTCTTCATTTCCGACGGCACCGGCATCACCGCCGAAACCTTCGGTAACGCCGTTCTGGCCCAGTTCGAGATGAAACCGCGCCATGTCCGACTACCTTTTACCGACACGGTCGACAAGGCCCACCAGGCGGTGCGGCAGATCAACCACACGGCCGAACTCGAGGGCGTGCGCCCCATCGTCTTCACCACGCTGGCCAACATGGACGTGCTGGAAGTGATCGAAACCGGCTGCAAGGGCATGCTGCTGGACATGTTCGGCACCTTCGTGCGGCCGCTCGAAATTGAGCTGGCTGTGAAGTCGAACCACCGCATCGGCCGCTTCAGCGACGTCAGCAAGAGCAAGGAATACAACGACCGCATCGCCGCGATCGACTTCAGCCTGCAGCACGACGACGGCCAGAGCAACCGTGACCTGGAAGGCGCCGACGTGATCCTGGTGGGCGTGAGCCGCAGCGGCAAGACGCCGACCTCGCTCTACCTGGCAATGCAGCACGGCCTGAAGGCGGCCAACTACCCGCTGATTCCGGAAGATTTCGACCGGCGGCAACTGCCACCGGCCCTGATTCCGCATCGCAAGAAGATCTTCGGCCTGACCATCCAGCCCGAGCGGCTCAGCGAGATCCGCAACGAGCGCCGGCCGAATTCGCGCTACGCCAGCCTCGAAAACTGCCGCCACGAGGTGAGCGAGGCCGAGGCGATGATGCGGCGCGCCGGCATCCGCTGGCTGTCGACGACCACCAAGTCGATCGAGGAAATCGCGACCACGATCCTGCAGGAGCTGCGGCCCGAGCGGCTGGTCTATTGAGGTTGATTGCTATCTTTTGGATAGCAATCAGCGACAAGAACAAGAGCTACCCGAAAAGATACTGGACCGTGCCGTCCACGCTCGTCACCGGCTGGCACGGCGTGCCCCAGACCGCCTCGATCAGCCCCGGCTGGAGCACCTCAGCCGTCGCCCCCTGCATCAGCCCGCCCGAAGCGCCGCCCAGAACCACCACCTCGTCGGCGTAGCGCCGCGCGAGGTTCAGGTCGTGCAGCACGGCCACCACGCCCACGCCGCGTGCGGCCCAGGCGCGCAGCAGGCGCATCGCCGAATGCTGGTGCGCGAGGTCGAGCGCCGCAGTGGGCTCGTCGAGCAGCAGCCAGCGGGTCGCGCCGTCGGGCCGCGGATGCCAGAGTTGGGCCAGCGCCCGAGCCATGTGGGCCCGCGCCTTCTCGCCACCCGACAGGGTGTTGAGGACGCGCGGCGCCAGCGCCGACACGTCGGTCAGCCCCATCGCCTCTTCGACGATCGCGTCCTCGTCGCGACCCGGCGATCGGCGGTGCGGGTAGCGGCCCAGCGCCACGATCTCCTGCGCTGTGAAGTCGAAGGCAACCGCGCTCTCCTGCGGCATCAGGGCCCGGCGCAGCGCCAGTGCCGGCATGCCGTGGTCTTCGAGCGGACGGCCGTCGAGCGCCACCCTCCCCCGCGTCGGCGCGCGCTGGCCGGCCAGCACCGATAACAGCGTCGACTTGCCCGCGCCGTTGGGCCCGAGGATGGCCGTTACCCGGCCCGGCGCCAGGTGAACGGAAGCATCGGCGAGCAGCGTCTTCGCCCCGACGCGGACCTCCACACCGGCGCAGCACAGCGCCATCGGATCGCGTGGCATCGCAGTCATATGCGCCCCTTGAAGTGCCGCAGCATCCACAGGAACATCGGCGCGCCGATGAACGCCGTGAGCACGCCCAGCGGCAGTTCGGCCGGCGCCATCACCGTGCGGGCCACGGTGTCGGCCGCCAGCACCAGCGCCGCCCCAAGCAGAGCTGACGCCGGCAACACCACGCGGTGATCGGGCCCGGCCACCATGCGCACCCAGTGCGGCGCGATCAGGCCGATGAAGCCGATGATCCCGGTCGTCGCCGTCACCGCCCCTACAGCCACGGCCGTGACGACGATGGCGCGCCGCTTGATGCGTTCGACATCCACGCCGAGCAGCGCCGCCTGCGCCTCGCCCAGCGCAATGGCGTTCAGCGGAGCCGCCAGAGACCGTGCCGCCACGCACGACAGCAGCACCGCCGCGCCGACCAGCAGCACGGCGCTCCAGCGCGCACCGCCCAGGCTGCCCAGCAGCCAGAACTGCAGGCTGCGCAATTGCTCGTCGGTCGCCATCACGCTGAGAAAACCAAGCCCCGCGCTCGCCAGCGCATTGACCGCGATGCCCGCCAGCAGCATCAGCGCCATGCGCGTGCCACCTTCGCTGCGCGACAGGCCGTAGATCAGCAAGGTCACCGACAGCCCGCCGCCGAATGCCATGAGCACCAGCGTCCAGCTGCCGAGCGTGCGCGGCAGCACGGGCCACAGCCATGCGCCGAGGATGATCGTCACGCCCGCCGCCAGCGCCGCGCCACTGCTGATGCCAACAAGCCCCGGGTCGGCCAGCGGGTTGCGGAACAGCCCCTGCATCAGCGTGCCCGCCATTCCGAGTCCCGCACCCGCCGCCACGCCCAGCACGAGGCGCGGCAGGCGGATGTTGAGAAACACCAGGTGCTCGGGCGATTTGTCGGCGCCCTGCCCCAGCGAGGTCAGCACGCCCCAGAGTTGCGGCAGGCTGATGGCATACGCCCCCGAAACAGCCCCCACCACGAAGGCGGCGACGAGCAGCAACGCACTGCCGCCCAGCACGGCCTGTGCCGAGAAGCGCTGGCTCATGCGTTGGCAGCCAGGAACTTTTCGTGCAGTTCGGCGATGGCCGCAGGCATGCGCGGGCCGAAGCCCAGCAGCAGCAAGGCGTCCTGCGTGATCAGGCTGCGCTTCTTGAACGCCGGCGTGAGCGCAAGCTCGGGCCGCTGCCAGAACTTGTCGACGCCGCCGTGGGCTTCGATGCTCTGCGTGCTGGTGAGGATGATGTCGGGCGCGGCGCTGGCCATGGCTTCGGCGGTCATCGGCCTGTAGCCCTGGAAACCGCCGAGTGCGTTGACGCCGCCCGCAAAGCCGATCACCGAGTGCGCAGCGGTCTTCTCGCCCGAAACCTGCGGGCTGGCGCTGTGCGACAGCACGAACAGCACGCGCGGCTTGCGCCCCTTCGACGCTGCGGCCACGCGCTGTTGCACTTGGCTCCAATCGGCATCGAGCTTCGCCTGCAGCTCGCGTGCCTGCGCCTCGCGCGCAGCGGCGCGGCCGACGGCCTGTACCTTGCGCTGCACTTCGCCCCAGCTGTGGTCGGCCTCGATGATCTCGACCTTGACGCCCGCGCTGCGAACCTGGTCGAGCACCACGGCCGGACCCGATTCGTTGGTGGCGATGATCGCGTCGGGCTTCAGCGACAGCAGGCCCTCGGCCGACAGCTGGCGCATGTAGCCGACCTTCGGCGTGGCACGCGCGGCAGCGGGATACAGACTGGTGGTGTCGGTGCCGACAAGCTGCGCTTCCGCCCCTAGCAGGTAGACGACTTCAGTGATCGCGCCGCTGACGGTCACGAGCTTGGGCAGCTTCGCGTTCTGCGCGAACAGGGGCAGCGCGGTGGCGCCCAGCGACGAGGCGCCGAGCAGGCGCAGCACGTCGCGGCGCTGCAGCGAAAAACGATCGTTCATTTCGTGAAAGGAGGTCATGGGGCCTCGGTCGCAGGTTGAAGACGCGGCATCTCGCGCACGATGCGACGCCATTCCTCGCGCTCCGGCATGCCGGGCTTGCGCGCGCCGAAGAACATCGCCATCAGCTCGCCCTGCTGGTCGAAGGCTTCGACCGAAGTGACAACGCCATCGCTGGTCGGCTTCTCGACGATCCAGACGCTGGCGATGCGGTCTTCACGCATGTGCAGGTTGAAGCCGGGGTCGAGCACGTTGAGCCAACGCATCGGCGTCGCGTTCTCGCCGTGGCCCTTCATTTCCATCGGTTCGATGCGCACCACCGGGCCGGAGTGGATCTGGATGCAACCTGGGCTGCCGACGAAAACCATGATCGGCGTGCCGTCGAACGCGGCTTCGTTCAACAGGCCGCTGATGGCACTCAGTTCGGCGCGCTGAGTGAACTCGCCTTCGGTCAGGCGAAAGCTCTGTTGGCGCTCCACGCCGAACTTGTTCAGCAGGCCGAAGAACTCGTGCGTGTCCTGCATGCCGCGCCAGGCTTCGGCGAGGCCTGCCGTGTCGATGACGCTGTCTTCGCGCGGCACTGCCTTGTCTTCGGGCGCGGCAAACACCACGGGTTCGTCCGGCGCGGTGAAGCTGTTGATGACCGACTGGAAGGCATCGCGGTCGGTGGCGTCGCGCACGAAGATCTTGTGCACGGCCACGCCCTGCGCATTGAAGAACTGCAGGCTCAGAGACGGCAGCACGCCCGGGTTGGCCGCTGCCTCGCTCACCGCGAAGCCCGCATGCCAGCGGCTGAAGAACAGCCGCAGGTCGATGGCCTCGCCCAGCGCGAGCCCCATCGCGTCGCTGCCCGACACCTTTTCATAGACGCCGGTCTTCTCGTGCACCGTGGTCTCGTTGCGCGTGAGCGCCAGCACGGGGCCGCACAGCTCCAGCGCCTGCAGCAGCTCGACCCACGGGCCGTGCAGTCGCGTGGCGCGCAGGGCCTTGTCGTGCGTGCCCACGTGCGCGGCCACCGCGGCGCCTTCGGACAGGCCCATGGCCGCAGCGGTGTCCTTGTGGCGCATGCCCTTGGCGCGCAATGCGGCGAATCGGTCTCGGATGTCTTGGGCGTTGATCATCGGGTTTCCTTGTTGTGGCGAGAGCGGGGTGCGGCGATCAGAAGTCCGCCACGAGCGACACGTTGAAGCTGCGGCCCGGCTGGGTGTAGGCGTCGCGGATCGTCGAGGTCGAGGTCAGGCCGCGCACGTCGCTCCACATCCAGTAGCGCTTGTTGGTGAGATTGACGATTGCCGCGTTCAGGCGCAAGTCCTTGCGGATGCGCCACTGTGCGCTCAGGTCGAAGGTGGTGGCAGCGGGCGTCCGGAACTGGGTGCCGGTCGTGACCTCGGTGCCGTCGATGTCCGACCACTTCTTGCGTGCGTGGTTCACGGCGTCGAGGCGCACGCTCCACACCGGCGCCTGGTACTTGACGCCGACGCTGGCCTTGCTCGGGTCGATCGAGTTGAGCGGCCGGTTGTTGGTGCGGTCGCGCCCGCGCGTCTGGCCATAGGCGAAGGGCACGGAGAAGCCGTTGCCGTTGTCGGTGAAGTCGAGTTCGCCCTTGATCTCGAAGCCGCTGATGCGCGCGCGCCCGATGTTGACCGACTGGAAGGTCGCCGGATTGGTGCGCGAGCCGAACACGCCGCCGACCTGGCGGTCGTTCTCGATCAGGTCCTTGTAGTCACCGGTGAACGCGGCCACGTCGAAGCTCAGCACGCCAGCGCGCCCGCGCACGCCGATCTCGATGTTCTGGCTCTTCTCGGGTTTGAGGTTCGGGTTGGGAATCGTCCTGTAGCCCGAGATCACGTTCTCGAAGAAGTTGTTGACCTGGAACGCGTTGGGCGCCTTGAAGCCAGAGGCGTAGTTGCCGTACACGCTCCATTGCGGCGTTGCGCGGAACAGCACGCCGAGCTTGGGCGATACGGCCGAGCCCGAGAGCGACACGGCCTGTGCGCCGAAGCCGGCCTGCTTCGCGTCGAGCGAGAAGCGGTCGAAGCGGATGCCCGGCGTGATGCTCCAGCGGTCGTGGATGAATTCGTCCTGCACGTAGAACGCAGACGAGGTCTCGCGCGTGTCGGGAAAGCGCTTGAGCGGGAAGGTCTCGCCGGCCGGGGGTACCAGGCCGGTCTGCAGGTTCTCGACGTTGGTGCGCGTGTAGTCGAAGCCGTAGGTGATCTTCTGTGCCCAATCGCCCGTGCGCACGGTCTTGTCGGCCTGCAGGCCGAACTGCCAGGTGCTTTCGTCGTAGGTGACGTCGCGCGTGCGGTCGGCGGCGGTGAAGCGGTCTTCGTAGATGAACTCGCGCGACTTCGCCTTCTGGTAGCTCACCACGGCGAGCAGGCTGTCGGCCATGACGGAGTCCAGGCGCAGGCGGCCGTCGTAGGTGAAGCGGTCGCGCTGCAGGTCGTTCTTCGCGTTGAGGCCGACGACCGAGGTGGACGCATAGGGCGGCTTGGCGACGCCCGAGAGCAGATCGTAGCGGCTGGTCTTCTCGATGTGCTCGAAGGTGAAGCCGTGGCGCTGGTCGGCATTGGGCGTGAGGATGACCTTGGCGAGCAGCGCCTTGTTGCGGTCGCGCTCGGGGTTGGGCGTGGTGCGGTCGACGTTGGCGGCGTTGTTGGTGCCCATGTTCTCCAGCGCGCCGGAGCGGCCCATGTTGGCCGAGATGAGCCACTGCAGCGTTTCGTTGGCCTTGCCCGCCAGCGTGACGCCACCATGCGTGCCGTTGTCGTCGCCGCTGTAGCCGATGCTGGCGCTGCCGCCGAAGCTCTTGCCGTCGCGCAGGTAGGACGACGGATCGCGCGTGATGAAGTTCACCAGGCCCGCGAGGCCGTCGGAGCCATAGAGCGCGGAGGCCGGCCCCTTGATGATCTCGATGCGCTCGACAAGGCTGATGTCGAAGTAGTCGCGCCCGAACGCGTTGGCGCTGAAGACATAGCTGCGCGGCGTGCGGATGCCGTCCGTCAGCAGCAGCACGCGGTTGCCGTCGAGGCCACGGATGTTGAAGCCCGCATTGCTGTCGCGGCCGGTGCTGCCCTGCGCGAGGCCGAAGCGCGCGGGGGCGCGCTTGACGGACACGTTGGGCAGGTCGCGCACCGCATCGCGAATGTCGGTGATCTGCTTCGATTCGATGTCGTCGCGGTTGATGACCTCGGTGCTCACCGGAAGATCGTCCCTCGCCTGCTCCGAGCGCGAACCGCTCACCACCACTTCATTGAGCGCCGCGACGCGCTGGGCCCACGAGGGTGCCGAAAGACCGAGCCCGGAGGCGATCAGGCAAGGCAGGAGGGCAAGGCGATGGGAGGGACGTCGGTTGAGTTTGGAGGCCACGAAAAAAGGTCCAGAAACAGTTAAAGAACTGCTTGCTGGACCTTCAGGCGCAGAAGACTGCGCGAACGACCTGGCTGGCAATGAAGGGCTGTCGCCCAAGCCTTTTATTGTATGAGAACAATTCTCATTAAAACAACTTAAGGCTTACTCAAGCAGGGGCCGATGTGCGGATCAGATGGTCGAACGCACCGAGCGCCGCCTTCGCGCCGTCGCCGGCCGCGATGATGATCTGCTTGAACGGCACCGTGGTGGCATCACCGGCTGCGAACACACCGGGCACAGAGGTCTGGCCGCGTGCGTCGACGATGATTTCGCCGTGCTTCGACAGCTCGACCGTGCCCTTGAGCCAGTCGGTGTTGGGCACGAGGCCGATCTGGATGAACACGCCTTCGAGCTCGACCTTCTTCAGCTCGCCCGTGGCGCGGTCCTTGTAGACCAGGCCGTTGACCTTCTGGTCGCCGGTGATCTCGGTGGTCTGTGCGTTGGTGAACACGTCAACGTTCTTCAGGCTCCTGAGCTTGCGCTGCAGCACGGCGTCGGCGCGCAATTGCGTGTCGAATTCGATCAGCGTGACGTGGCCCACGATGCCGGCCAGGTCGATCGCCGCTTCGACGCCCGAGTTGCCGCCACCGATCACCGCGACGCGCTTGCCCTTGAACAGCGGGCCGTCGCAGTGCGGGCAGTAGGCCACGCCCTTGTTCTTGAACTCGTGCTCGCCGGGCACGTTGATGTTGCGCCAGCGTGCGCCGGTCGAAATGATGACCGACTTGCTCTTGAGCGACGCGCCGCTTTCCAGCTTCACCTCGATGAGGTCGCTGCCGGGCACCAGCGCTTTTGCGCGCTGCAGATTCATGATGTCGACCTCGTAGTCGCGCACATGCTCTTCGAGCGCGTGGGCGAACTTCGGTCCTTCGGTTTCCTTGATCGAGATGAAGTTCTCGATGCCCATGGTGTCGAGCACCTGGCCGCCGAAACGCTCGGAGGCAACGCCGGTGCGGATGCCCTTGCGCGCTGCGTACACCGCAGCTGCCGCGCCGGCAGGGCCGCCGCCGACGATCAGCACGTCGAACGGGTCTTTGGCGGCGATCTTCTTCGCTTCGCGCTCGACGCCGCTGGTGTCGATCTTGGCGAGGATTTCCTCCAGGCTCATGCGGCCCTGGCCGAACTCGGTGCCGTTGAGGAACACGGTGGGCACAGCCATGATCTGGCGTTCCTTCACTTCTTCCTGGAAGGTGCCGCCTTCGATCATCGTGGTGCGGATGCGCGGGTTCTGCACCGCCATCAGGTTCAGCGCCTGGACCACGTCGGGGCAGTTATGGCAGGTGAGCGAGACGTAGATCTCGAACTCGAAGTCGCCGTCGAGCGCCTTGATCTGGTCGAGCACTGCCTGCTCGACCTTGGGGGGATAGCCGCCGATCTGCAGCAACGCAAGGATCAGCGACGTGAATTCATGGCCCATCGGCAGGCCGGCAAAGCGCGGGCCGTGGTTTTCGCTAGGGCGGTTGACCGAGAACGAGGGCTTGCGATGGTTGTCGTCGCGGCTTTCGGTCAGCTTGACCAGCGGGGACGATTCGGCAACGTCCTTCAGCAGCGACAGCATTTCGCCCGAGGCCTTGCTGTCGTCGAGCGAGGCGACGATCTCGATCGGCTGCGTGGCGCGTTCGAGGTAACTCTTCAATTGGGCTTTGGTGCTTGCGTCGAGCATGAGGGACTCTCTTTCGATAACTGAAAACTATCAACTGGGGACAAAAAAGCCCGGGCCTCTTGAGCGCCCGGGCTTCGCACGCAGGCGCTTAGATCTTGCCGACGAGGTCGAACGAGGGCTTCAGCGTTTCGGCGCCTTCGGTCCACTTGGCGGGGCAGACTTCACCGGGGTGAGCGGCGACGTACTGGGCAGCCTTCACGCGGCGCAGCAGTTCGGCAGCGTCACGGCCGATGCCGTTGTCGTGCACTTCGATGGTCTTGATCTTGCCTTCGGGGTCGATCACGAAGGTGCCGCGGTAGGCCAGGCCTGCGTCTTCGCCTTCTTCGATCAGCACCTGGAAGGCGCGGGCCAGTTGCTGGCTCGGGTCGCCGATCAGCGGGTACTGGACCTTGCCGATGGTGTCCGAGGTGTCGTGCCAGGCCTTGTGGGTGAAGTGGGTGTCGGTCGACACGCCATACACCTCGACGCCGAGCTTCTGGAATTCAGCGTAGTGGTCGGCCAGGTCGCCGAGTTCCGTGGGACACACGAACGTAAAGTCTGCCGGGTAGAACACCACGACCGACCATTTGCCCTTGAAGTTGTCGTTGCTGACGGGCACGAACTTGCCGTTGTGATACGCGGTGGCCTTGAAGGGAATGATTTCGGTATTGATCAGGGACATGCTGGTTCCTAGTGGTGGTGACTGATGAAAAGGGCGAAGCATCAGTATAACTACCAATCCATATATTTTGATAGTTGATATCTATCAAAAGTATTGCAAGTCGCTATGTTCACGATGAGCCTGGAGCCTCCTTTCGAGGCCGCAATACGAACGTGTATCACCATCACACGCATGCAGACCGGCGCAGCATGGGATTGCTTGCAAGTGCCACTGCGCCCCTCTGACAATCGCTGCTTTCAGAACAAGGAAAAAACCATGAAGGGCGACCCCAAGGTCATCGAACATCTGCAGGCGCAGCTCAAGAACGAGCTCACCGCGATCAACCAGTACTTCCTCCACTACCGCATGCTCAAGCACTGGGGTCTGGACAAGCTGGCGAAGAAGGAATACGAGGAATCGATCGGCGAAATGAAGCACGCCGACAAGCTGATGGACCGCATCTTCATGCTCGACGGCCTGCCGAACCTGCAGGACCTGGGCAAGCTGAACATCGGCGAAGACGTGCCCGAACTGCTGCGCTGTGACCTCGGCGCAGAAACCGGCGCGCAGGCCACCATCAAGGACGGCATCGCGCATTGCGAATCGGTGCGCGACTATGTCTCGCGCGATCTGCTGCAAGAGATCCTGGACGACACCGAAGAGCACATCGACTTTCTCGAAACCCAGATCGACCTGATCGACAAGGTCGGGGTGCAGAACTACCTGCAATCGCAGATGGGCGAACTCGAGTAACGCGAAGTTCTCGCACCAGCCAATCAACGGGACTTCGGTCCCGTTTTTTATTGCTTTACGTAACTTAACTCTGCACGAATAACAGTCATTCTCATTTGCACGGATAAAATCCGCGCCTTCGATGACTGCCACCAGCCCCGACAACCGCCGCCGTGCCTACTGGCTCAAGACCCTGCACGAATGGCATTGGGTGAGTTCGGCCATTTGCCTCATCGGGATGATCCTGTTCAGCGTCACGGGCTTCACGCTCAACCACGCGGGGCAGATCGAGGCCAAGCCGGCCGTCACGAAATTGAGCGGTTCGATCGACGAAGCCCTTCGCGCGCAACTCGAAAAGCAGTTGCCCGCCGCCAAGGCCAGCAAGGGGAAAGCGCCCTTGCCCACCGAACTCCAGACCTGGGTGCAGACGCACTGGGACGTCGGCACCGCCGGCCGCGAGGCCGAGTGGTCGGACGACGAAATCTATCTCTCGCTCCCCCGCCCCGGCGGCGACGCCTGGCTGCGCCTGAGCCTGGCCGACGGCGAAATCGAATACGAGCGCACCGACCGCGGCTGGCTCTCCTACTTCAACGACCTCCACAAGGGCCGCAACACCGGCGCCGCGTGGAGCTGGTTCATAGACATCTTCGCGGGCGCCGCGCTGGTCTTCTCGATCACCGGCCTGTTCATTCTCAAGATGCACGCAGGCAACAGGCCGTTCACTTGGCCGATGGTGGGCATGGGGCTCGTCGTACCGGTGCTGCTCGCGCTGCTGTTCATTCACTGATTCATTCATCAATCGTCGATCCAGGAAAAGAGGTTTCCCGTGCACGTTCGCTATTCACTCGCGCCGCTGGCCATGTCGGCGCTGTTCGCAGCCCCGGCCTTCGCGTCGGGACTGGCCGTCAACATCGAGATACCCCGGCTGAACGTCTCCGAGTACCACCGCCCCTACGTGGCAACCTGGATCGAGCGCGCCGACAACACCGTCGCCGGCACGCTGGCCGTCTGGTACGACGTGCGCACCAAGACCAACAACCCCGAGGGCGAAGGCACGAAATGGTTGAAGGACATGCGCCAGTGGTGGCGCCGCGGGGGCCGCGAACTCACAGTGCCGGTCGACGGCGTGACGGGCGCCACCAAGCCCGCCGGCAAGCATCAGCTGAGCTTCACCGAAGGCACGGCGCCCATGCCCAAGCTCGCACCGGGCGCCTACAAGCTCGTGGTGGAAGCCGCGCGCGAAGTCGGTGGCCGCGAGGTCGTGAGCATTCCCTTCCAGTGGCCGCCGACGGCAGCCGCGCAGCCAACTGCCACTGGCAAGGAAGAGCTCGGCGAGATCAAGCTCGAACTCAAGCCCTGACCTGCGCCGCACAGCCACTTTCACCGCCAGCCCGTCACATCAAGGAACTGCCATGACCCATTTCAACCTGCGCGCTGCCTCCATCGCCATTGCCCTGTCAGCCGCCGCTTCGCTCGCCCAGGCGCACAACGCCTGGCTGCTGCCCTCTTCCACCGTGTTCTCCAAGGCCGACACCGTGAGCGTCGATGCCGCGGTGTCGAACGACTTGTTCGTTGCCAACCACGCACCGCTGCGGCTCGACGGCCTGCAGATCACCGCGCCCGACGGCAGCAGCATCAAGCCCGAGACCGAGGCCAAGCTCAAGCTGCGCAACGTGTTCGACGTGAGCCTGGCGCAATCGGGCACCTACCGCATCGCCGTGATCAATGCCGGCGCCTTCGCGAGCTGGAAGGACAAGGCCACGGGCCAGACCAAGCGTGCGCGCGGCACGGCCGAGACCATCGGCAAGGAAATCCCGGCCGATGCACAGGACGTGACGGTCACCCAGTCGTCCGGCCGCATCGAGACCTTCGTGACGGTCGGCAAGCCTTCGGTGCTCAAGCCGACCGGCCAGGGGCTGGAGCTGATCGCCACCGGCAGCCCGACCGACCTGGTCAAGGGCGAGAAGGCCACCTTCACGCTGAACCTCGACGGCCAACCCGCCAAAGGCCTCGAAGTGACGGTGACGGCAGGCAACACCCAGTACCGCGACAAGCTCGAAGAAATCAAGCTCAAGACCGACGACAAGGGCCAGTTCAGCGTGACCTGGCCGGCCGCCGGCATGTACTGGCTCGACGCCAGCACCAAGGACAACAAGACCACGGTGCCGCAAGCCAAGGAACGCCGCCTGAACTACGCGGCCACCCTTGAAGTGATGCCCTGACACAGCAAGCCACCTTGGGCATTTCGTTCAGCACATGGCGCGCTGGCGGCTACGCCAACGCAGCCGTACCGCGTCCCGCCGATCCCGCGACCCTGCAGCAGTTGGGCGGGCAGACCATGGGCACGACCTGGTCGCTGCGCTTCGACAATCCGCGGATGCTGCCGCTGGCGCAGGTGCGCGCGGCCGTCGAGTCGGCGCTTGGCCGCGTGATCGCGCAGATGAGCCACTGGGAGCCGGACTCGGACATCAGCCGGTTCAACCGGGCGCCGGCCGGGTCGCTGCACGTGCTGCCCGCGGAGTTCGCCGAGGTGATGCGCTGTGCTGCGCGATGGGCAGCAGCCAGCGGTGGTGCGATCGATCCGACAGTCGGTCCGCTCGTCGCTTGCTGGGGCTTCGGCCCCGAAGCGCGTGAAGGCGGCCTACCTGCTGCAAAGGCCCTGGCCGATGCGCGTGCGCGCGTCAGCTGGTCGCGGCTGGCCTTCGATTCGGTCGATGACTCGCTGCTGCAACCGGGCGGCGTCGCGCTCGACCTTTCGGGCATTGCCAAGGGCTTCGCGGTCGACCACGGCGTCGAGGCGCTGCGCGCACTTGGCCTTGTCGACCTTCTCTTTGAAGTCGGCGGGGAGTTGCGAGGCACCGGGCAACGTCCCGGTGGGCAGCCCTGGCAAGTGCTCGTCGACGGCGACCCGACCAAGGCGCGGCGCGTTGCGCTCGCCGACATGGCCATCGCCACATCGGGCGACCGCTGGCATCGGCGCTCGCACGAAGAGCGCCACTGGTCGCACACCATCGATCCGCGCACGGGCGAGCCTATCGCTCATGCGCTGGCCAGCGTCACCGTGCTGCACGCGGAATGCATGCAGGCCGACGCGCTGGCCACCGTGCTGACGGTGCTGGGCCCGGACGAAGGATTCGACTTTGCGCAGCAGCACGACGTTGCCGCACTGTTCGTGAGCCACGGCGACGCATCGCCTGCGGCAAAGGCCACGCGCGCGTGGCCCGCACCGGCCGGGGCATGAACGACCTCACCTTGCGCGCGCTGGGCGCGGGTTCCACCGTGGTGGCGTATGCGGCGCTTTGTGCGTCGATCTACATGCGCGAGCGCAGGCGTCAAGCCGCTGCCGCACGCGACGCCGTGGCGCTCTCAGGGAGCGGCGACGAGCCCCCCGTTCTCGTGCTGTTCGCCAGCCAGACCGGACAGGCCGAAGCCATCGCCTGGCAGACCGCGCGGCAGCTGAGCGCCGCAGGCATGCCGGCTCGCGTGATGGAGCTGAACACGCTCGACGCCCCGACGCTTGCCGCCGCGCGGCGTGCACTCTTCATCGCAAGCACCTACGGCGAAGGCGACGCACCTGATGGCGCCAGCGTGTTCGCCGAACGCGTGATGATGGATTCGCCACCCAAGCTGCCTTCGCTGCGCTATGCCGTTCTGGCGCTGGGCGACCGCCAGTACGCCAACTTCTGCGGCTTCGGCCGCGCGCTCGACGAGTGGCTGCTTGCGACGGGCGCCAAGCGCGAGTTCGATCGCATCGAGGTCGACAACAGCGACCCTGCGGCACTGGCCGCATGGCAGGCGCAATGGGGCGATATGCCAGCGGCCGACGACAGCGCGACTACCAGCTTCACGCAGTGGCGGCTCATTGCACGCGAGCGGCTCAATCAAGGCAGTGCGGGCGCACCTGTCTTCCACCTCGGACTGGTGCCGCAGGCCGGTGCGATGCCGCATTGGGTTTCGGGCGACCTGGCGCAGGTGGCGGTGGCGAGCGATCCGGCGCGCCCGCGCGACTATTCGATCTCATCCGTGCACGCCGACGGCGAACTGCAATTGCTCGTCCGGCAGGAGCAGCACTCCGACGGGACGCTTGGTGCTGCGTCGGGGCTGCTCACGTCCACCCTCAGCATCGGCGACACGGTGGCCTTGCGGCTGCGGCCTCATCGAGGGTTCCGCCTGGATGGCAACGAAACGCGGCCGCTGATCCTCATCGGCAATGGCACCGGCCTGGCCGGTCTGCGCGCCCATCTGCGGGCCCGTGCCGCCGCGGGCAGGCACGACAACTGGCTGGTGTTCGGCGAACGCCAGGCGGCCCACGACTTTCTTTATCGCGAAGAAATCGAAACCTGGCAGGCCAACGGCGTGCTGCAGCGGCTCGACATGGTGTTCTCGCGCGATCAGGCGGAGCGCTTCTATGTCCAGCACCGGCTGCTGCAGTCGGCCGACGCCTTGCTGCAGTGGCTGCACGGCGGCGCGGCCGTCTATGTCTGCGGAAGCTTGCAAGGCATGGCGTCGGGCGTGGATGCTGCGTTGCGGCAGGTTGCAGGCGAGGCATTGATGAGTGAGCTGACGGCCAGCGGGCGCTATCGCCGCGACGTCTATTGAGGCCCGCACGCCTGCTTCAGTTGCGCGATAGCAACAGAAAGCAAAACTTTCGAATTAGAAAGTGCTCCATCTGCGTTTCATTGTATTGAGAAGCAATATCATTCTCAGCGATTTACAAACGCTTTGTAAGTCGACTCACCCAGCCAGTCCGCCCTCGCTTCTCCAGAAAACGCAGGCCGCCAGGACATCGCCAGTCGAGTCCTGCTGCCGCCCTTTTCGGAGAAGAACTTCATGGCCTACATCAAGAGCCGCAAACACACCGTTTCGCGCGCCGTTCCACACCTCTCAGGCGCTGCCGCCGCCACGCTGATGGCCATTGCGGCCCCAGCCGCTCTCGCCCAATCGGGTGGCGCGCTGCCTGAAGTCCGCGTGCAGGACTCCACCGCCGCCGACTACAAGACCGACAACTCGTCGAACCCCAAGTTCACGGCTCCTCTGGTGAACACGCCCCAGACCATCCAGGTCATCAAGGAACAGATCATTCGCGACCAGGGCGCGACCACGCTGACCGAGGCGCTGCGCAACACGCCCGGCGTGGGCACCTTCTTCCTCGGGGAAAACGGCAACACCAACACTGGCGACGCCGTCTTCATGCGCGGCTTCGACAGCTCGAGCGCGATCTTCGTCGACGGCATCCGCGACCTGGGCTCGGTGTCGCGCGACGTGTTCAACATCGAACAGATCGAGGTCGTGAAGGGCCCGTCGGGCACCGACGTGGGCCGCACCTCGCCCACCGGCTACATCAACCTCGTCACCAAGAAGCCGAAGCTCGAAGACAGCTTCCTGGGCTCGATGAGCTTCGGCAGCGCAGACTTCAAGCGCGGCAGCGTCGACTGGAACAAGTCGCTCAGCAGCGCCAACGGCATCGGCGCGGCGTTCCGCCTCAATGCAGTAACCGAAGACGGCGGCGTGGCCGGCCGCGATTTCGTCAAGAACAAGCGCACGGCGATCGCCCCGTCGCTGGCCCTCGGCCTGAACAGCCCGACGCGCATCTTCCTCGACTACCTGCACGTCAAGCAGAACAACATTCCCGATGGCGGTGTGCCCACCATCGGCCTGCCGGGCTACAGCACGCCTGACGCCACCGCGATCACGCGCGGCCTGGCGCGCCGCACCTACCTGAACGCCGCCGCGCGCGTGGATTCGAGCAACTTCTACGGCACCAGCTCGGACTTCGACAATGTGACCGCGGACATGTTCACCGCGCGCATCGAGCACGACCTGACGCCCGACATCACCATCCGCAACACCACGCGCTACGGCAAGACCTCGCAGGACTACATGCTGACGTCGTTCATGGGCGGCGGCCTCACGGCGTCGGCAACCGGTGTCGGCCAACTGCCGGCCGCGAACGCGGGCTTCCTCAACACGGTGATCCCCACGATTCCCGCCAGCTGGACCGTCACGCGCAACCTGCCCACCAACAAGGACCAGGAAAACACGATCTTCACCAACCAGACGAGCGTGTCGGCCAAGTTCAACACCGGCAGCATCAGCCACTCGTTCAACGGCGGCCTCGAATTCATCCGCGAGAAGCAGACCGCCAACAACTACTACGCTGCGGGCTACCCCAGCGTAGGCACCACGCTGGCAGCAGCCGGTTCGTGGCCAGCCGCCAACCTGTACAACCCGAACCCGTACGTGAGCGGCTACAACCGCATTGCCAACGGCACCGGCTCGGACGGCAGCACCGACACCATCGGCCTCTACGCCTTCGACACGCTCAAGTTCAACGAGCAATGGCAGCTGACCGCCGGCCTGCGCTATGACCACTACTCGACCACGTACAACGCCACCGCGCTGACGCTGGCACGCACCGGCAACGGTCCGCAGACCTCGACGATCACGCCGACCAACCTGAAGCTGTCGGACAACCTGCTCTCCGGCAAGATCGGCCTGGTCTACAAGCCCACCGAGAACAGCAGCGTCTACGCGGCCTACGGCACCGCCGCACAGCCGCCGGGCGGCGCCAACTTCCAGCTGGCCGCCAGCGGCACCGGCAACAGCGCCGGGCGCACCGACTTCCTGCCGCAGAAGGCCAAGACCTACGAGGTCGGCACCAAGTGGGACGTGATGAACAAGCGCGTGGCCCTGACGGCGGCGCTGTACCGCACCGACGTGAGCAACGAAGTCGTGCAGGACGCGGTCTCGCAGCAGTACTTCCAGACCGGCAAGAAGCGCGTGCAGGGCGTCGAGCTGGGCGTATCAGGCGCGCTGACCGACAACTGGGGCGTGAGCTCGGGCTTCACCACCATGAACACCCGTGTGGCGAGCGGCCCCTCGGTGCTGGCCGATGGCTCGACCGCCCTCGCCTACACGCCGAAGAAGGCCTTCACGCTCTGGACCACCTACCAGTTCCCGTTCGGCCTGACTGTCGGCGGCGGCGCCCGCTACAACGGCAAGCTGCAGCGCGGCACCGACGGTGCGGTGGGAACGCCGGCGTACGTCGATTCGTACTGGGTGTTCGATGCGATGGCCTCCTATCGCATCAACAAGAACATCGACATCCAGCTGAACCTGTACAACCTGTTCGACAAGGACTACGTGGCGGCCATCAACAAGAGCGGCTACCGCTACACGCCGGGCACGCCGCGCTCGGCCAAGATCACCGCGAACTTCGCGTTCTGACGGTCCTTGCGCGCGCCGGGCTTGCCCGGTGCGGTGCGAAACTCGAGCCCCGGCCCGCGCCGGGGCTTTTCTCATTGCGGAGTTCCTGAAAATGATGCTGCATGTGCCCGAAGTGCTGAGCCCTGACCAGGTGCGTGAAATGCGCACCGCACTCGATGCCACGCAATGGACCGACGGGCGCGAGACGGTCGGCGCACAAGGCGCGCAGGTCAAGCGCAATCGCCAGTTGCCGGAACAGTCGGCCGTCGGCCGGGAGCTGGGCAACATCGTGCTGGCCGCGCTGGCCCGGCACTCGCTCTTTTTCTCGGCAGCGCTTCCGTCGCGCTTCGTGCCGCCGCTGTTCAATCGCTACGAGGGGGGCGAGCACTACGGCGTTCATGTCGACGGTGCGGTCCGTGCTCTGCCCGGCAGTGGTCAACAACTGCGCACTGACCTGTCGTGCACCCTCTTCCTGTGCGACCCCGAAGACTACGAGGGCGGCGAACTGGAGGTGATCGACACCTACGGCTCACATGAAGTGAAGCTGCCGGCCGGCGATCTCATCCTCTACCCGGCCAGCAGCCTGCATCGCGTTCACCCTGTGACCCGGGGAGCGCGGATCTGCTCATTTTTCTGGCTGCAGAGCATGGTGCGAAACGATCAGCAGCGCAGCATGCTGTTCGAGCTCGACCAGAACATCCAGAAACTGCGCGCTCGCCTCGGCGAATGCGAGGAAACGGTGGCGCTGACCGGGCACTATCACAACCTGCTGCGGCTCTGGTCGGAGGTCTGATTGCGGGGCACAAGATGTTGCATGAATCAGTAACACATAGTTATTGCAAATGCGATGGATTCTTATTTATAATCAACCACATCCAACAGCCAGCCAACTGCCGCTTTCACAGCCATGATCGTTTGCGTCTGCCGCCGAGTCTCCGACCGAGAAATCGCACGCCATGTGCGGGCCGGTATGACTTTTGACGAAGTGCAATTCGAACTTGGCGTGGCCACCCAGTGTGGTCAATGTGAAGGTTGTGCGCGCGATATCGTCGCGCAGTGCAGCGCTTCGCATCCGGTCGCCGCGCTGAATTGCGATTCGGGTCCGAGAGCGATCCAGCTTGCCAACTCCATCAAGGAAAGCAAGGCATGGAACTCGTCTCGGCACTCGGCGGCAGCCTGATTCTGGTCGCAGGTTCGGTCTGGTGGATCTTTCGCAAGTAGCGCGCGTGGCGTCTTCGTAGCGGTTTTGCTGCAATCGGGGCACCTTTCGCGGTGCCCGCATTCGAATGGTTGATCGTGTCTGACCGCTTTGCTCCCCCCCCATCCGTCCTTGGCCTTTCGCGCAATGTCGTCATTGCCGGCGGTGTCATCCTGTTTCACGCGGCCGCGCTCTGGGCGCTTCAAAGCGGATTACTGCGCCGCGCCGCCGAAGTGGTGATTCCCGTCGAGATACTGAGCCAGTTCGTCGAGCCACCGAAGCCGAAGGCGGACCCGCCTCCGCCGCCTCCCCCGCCGCCCCAACCCAAGGTGACCAAGGCGCCGCCTCCGCCGCGGCCCCAGGCCATTCGCGAGCCGAAGCCCACGCCGGCGCCCATGGCGCCCGTCGGCGTCACGGAACCGCCCCCACCGGCAACGCCGCCGGCACCTCCCGCTCCACCGGCGCCGCCCGCGCCACCACCTGCCCCCCCGGCGCCACCGGCCGTGCAGTTGCCGTCGAGCAATGCCGACTATCTTCAGAATCCGAAAGCCACCTACCCCGCCATGAGCAAACGGCTCGGCGAACAAGGCAAGGTGATCGTGCGGGTGCTCGTCGGTGTCGACGGCCTGCCCAAAAGCGCCGAGGTCAAGAAATCCAGCGGCTTCGATCGCCTCGACGAGGCGGCCGTGGAATACATCATGAAATGCCGGTTTGTGCCCGGCAAGGTCAACGGCGTGGTGCAGGCCATGTCCTATGACGCCCCCGTCAATTACGTCCTGAACTAATTTTTCTCTGGAGCAACTTCGTATGGATTCCCAATTTGGCTTGATGAACGTCTGGAATCAGGGCGATTTCGTCACCAAGGCCGTGGCGGTGCTGCTGGTCGGCATGTCGCTCGCGTCGTGGATCGTGATCATCGTCAAGGCACTCGATGTCGTCCGCTACAAGCGCCTTGCCAAGCATTCGCAGGACTTCTGGCACAGCGAAGACTTCGCCACCGCGCTGAACAAACTGGGCAAGGACGACAGCAACCCCTTCCGCGCGCTGGCCCTTGAAGGCCGCGAGGCGGCTGCTCACCACCGCAACACCAAGGCCCATCTGCACGATGCGCTCGACGTGAGCGACTGGATCACGCGCGCACTGCGCAATGGCATCGACGCCTTCACCGCCCGACTGCAGACCGGCCTCGCGATCCTGGCTTCGGTCGGCTCCACCGCGCCGTTCATCGGCCTGTTCGGCACTGTCTGGGGTATTTATCACGCGCTCATGAGCATCAGCTCGGCCGGCCAGGCGACCATTGACAAGGTGGCTGGCCCGATCGGTGAAGCGTTGATCATGACGGCGCTCGGCCTTGCCGTGGCCATTCCTGCGGTGCTGGGCTACAACGCCCTGGTGCGCGGCAACAAGTTCGTGCTGACCAAGCTCAACGCCTTCGCCCACGACCTGCACGCCTACTTCGTGACCGGCGCCCGCGTCCAGAGCGGCAGCGGCGATGCGGTCGTGGTTCCGCTCAAGAAGGGCTGAGCATCATGGCCTTCGGAACGCAAGACGAACCCGATGAGGTGATGAACGAGATCAACATGACGCCGCTGGTCGACGTCATGCTGGTGCTCCTCATCATCTTCATCATCACCGTGCCGGTGATGAAGCACGCAGTCAACATCGACCTGCCGCGCGCTTCCAGCGAGCCAGAGCAGCCCAAACCGCAGAACATCCTGTTCAGCGTCACGGCTGACGGTTCCTACTACTGGAACGAACAGAAGATCGACGACAGCGAGCTGCCCAACCGCCTCGCCGCCGAAGCCGCCAAGGAACCGCAGCCCGAGCTGCATATCCGCGGCGACAAGGCCGTGCGTTACGAGCGCGTGGCCAAGGCGATGTCGGAAGCCCGTGAAGCCGGTGTGCGCAAGATCGGCTTCATCACGGAGCCTGAAGCGAAGTGATCTGAAATCGCAAGCCAAAAAAAGTTGATCGCGACGATTGACTTTTTATTGCGAATCATTATCATTCACTCATCGCTTCGATAAGGGAACTCCAGATGCCAGCCACACCGAATGCCTTTTCTGTCCTGAACCATCCTTCGCTCGACCAGTCGGGTGGCGGCCATGCGTCCATCCAGGCAACGCGTCCGGTGCCGATGGTCGAAAGCACGGAGCTTCTGAAAGGAAGCAAGACCGTGGGCATCATGCACAACGGTTCTCTCTACCGGCTTCAAGCCACCAAACTCGGCAAGCTGATCCTGACCAAGTAAGTCGTCCAGCCCGCCCTTCGCGCAAGTTTCATCGTGGGGCGACTCAAGGAGATTCATCTCCGAAGGGTCGTTTTTTGCTAGCCAACGGTTCGCCGACTAGCCAAGCTTTTTTTCACGCTGAAGCAGCCCAAAAGAAAACGCCGACCTCGAAGTCGGCGTTTTGCTTTGTGCGGAAGAAAAACTCAGAGGCCGAGAGCCGCAATGCCCGCCTTGGCAATCTGGGCATCTTCATTCGACTTCACGCCGCTCACGCCAACAGCGCCGATCACCTGGCCGTCCTTGACGATCGGCACGCCGCCTTCGAGCAAGCCCTGCACTTCGGGAGCCGTCAGGAACGCCGTGCGGCCGCCGTTGATGATGTCTTCGTAGACCTTGCTTTCGCGCCGGCCCATGGCTGCCGTGTGCGCCTTGGCAGGAGCGATGTGCGAAGACAGCGCCGCGGCGCCGTCCAAGCGCTGCAGCCAGAGCAGGTTGCCGGCGTCGTCCGAGATCGCGATCGTCACCGCCCAGTTGTTCTTCAGGGCCTCGGCTTCAGCCGCTGCGGCAACGGCCTTGACGTCGGCGAGTTCGAGGAAAAATTTGGTCTTCATGATGAGCTCAGTTTGCGTGAAAACCCGACAGCATAACGGCCATGCTGCCAGGGGTGTCTTCAGGGCTTGAGAACACCCCGCATACGGTCTTTGCGACACCCCCTCTTGCAGCCCCCTAGAATGCGCCCAACTGCGTCATTGCAGCAATCACAGGAGCTCCGGCCATGAACGACCGCGTCACCACCCTAGATACTTCAACAGGCTACGGCCAGCCGCTGGCGCAGGCTGAACGCCAGCGCGTACTGCGCAACACCTACTGGCTGCTTGCACTGAGCATGCTGCCCACCGTTCTGGGCGCCTGGGTCGGAGTGAGCACAGGCATCACCCGCTCGCTCACCGGTGGCCTGGGCCTCATCGTCTTCCTTGGCGGCGCCTTCGGCTTCATGTTCGCCATCGAGAAGACCAAGAACTCCGCCGCCGGCGTGCCGGTGCTGCTGACCTTCACCTTCTTCATGGGCCTGATGCTGTCGCGCCTGATCGCGATGGTGCTCGGCTTCAAGAATGGCTCGGAACTCATCATGACGGCCTTCGGCGGCACCGCCGGCGTGTTCCTCGTGATGGCCTCGCTGGCCACGGTCATCAAGCGCGACTTGTCAGGCATGGGCAAGTTCCTGTTCGTCGGTGCGCTGGTGCTGATGTTCGGCGCCATCATCAACGTGTTCGTTGGTTCGACCACGGGCATGCTGGTCATCTCGGTGGCTGCCATCGGCATCTTCTCGGCCTACATGCTCTATGACCTGAAGCAGATCATGGACGGCGGCGAAACCAACTACATCAGCGCCACGCTCGCGCTGTACCTCGACCTGTTCAACGTGTTCCAGAGTCTGCTGGCGCTGCTGGGCATCTTCGGCGGCGAGCGCGACTGAACGAACGAACAAGCGAGCGAATCGCGCTCACCAGAACAAGGGGCCCCGAGGGGCCCTTTTTCATTCCAGCTCGAAGACCGCTATCGACTCGACGTGCGCGGTGTGCGGAAACATGTTGACCACCCCCGCAAAGGTGCAGCGGTAGCCCGCCTGGTGCACCAGCAAGCCGGCGTCGCGCGCGAGCGTTGAGGGATTGCAACTCACGTACACGATGCGCTTGGGCGGCGTCCAGCCATCGGTGCGCAACTCGGGCTGCTGATGAAGGTCGGCCATGGCCTTGGCCAACGCGAATGCGCCTTCGCGCGGCGGATCGACCAGCCACTTGTCGGCGCTGCCGTCGGCGACCAGCATCGCCGGCGTCATGTCGAACAGATTGCGCGCCACGAAAGTTGCAGGCGACAACGCACGGCGGGCCGACGTTGCGGGCTGATTTCGCTTGAAGTTGTCGGTCGCGCGCGCCACCAGCGTGTCGCTGCCCTCGATGCCCAGCACCTCGCGCGCCTTGCTCGCCAGCGGCAGGGTGAAGTTGCCGAGGCCGCAGAACCAGTCGATCACGCGCTCGTCCGACTGCACGTCGAGCAGGCGCAGCGCCTTGCCCACCAGCGCCCGATTGATGTGCGGATTGACCTGCGTGAAATCGGTGGGCTTGAACGGCATCGTGACGCCGAACTCCGGCAACCGATACGCCAGCGGCGTGCCGCCCTCTTCCAGCAGCTTCACGGTTTCCGGCCCCTTGGCTTGCAGCCACCACTGGACGCCTTCGTTGCCCGCGGCAAAGGCCTTCAACCGATCGATGTCCGCACGCGAGAGCGGCTCAAGGTGACGCAGCACCAAAGCGATCGTGCCGAGCCGCGTGGAATCGGGTGCGTCACCGCAGGCCAGTTCGATCTGCGGGCATGTCTCGCGCGCATCCATCGAACCGATCAACGCGCGCAGCGGCATCAGCATCTCGCTGACCTGCTTCGGCAGCACCGGGCACACCTGCATGTCGGCCAGGTAGCGGCTCTTGCGTTCGTGAAAACCGATCAGCACCGTGCCCTTCTTGACCACATGGCGCACCGAAAGACGCGCACGGTAGCGGTAGTGCCAGGCCGGCCCTTCGAGCGGCCGCAGCAGGTTGTCGGGTTTGACCTTGCCGAGGTGCCACAGGTTGTCTTCCAGTGCGCGCTGCTTCACGGCCACCTGGGCGGCTGCGTCCAGGTGCTGCATCTTGCAACCGCCGCAGGCACCCGTGTGCAGGCCGAAATGCGGGCAGCCCGGGCGCACCCGCTGCGACGATTCGCGGCGGATGGTCGTGACCGTGCCCTGCTCCCAGTTGTTCTTGCGGCGATGGACATTGAACTGCACTTCCTCGAAAGGCAATGCGCCTTCGATGAACACGACCATGCCGTCGGCCTTGTGCGCCACGCCCTGCGCATCGAGGTCAAGAGACTCGACCTGCAGCCATTCTTCGCCGGGATTCGTGGGGACTTTCTTTTCTTCGATGGATTCCGTCATCCCCCGATTGTCTCAGCGTGGCCGGCCCCCCCCTAGAACAGCGCGTCGCGGCCCACGCCCGAACGGGCCAGTTGGCGGCGCATCTTGGCCAGCGCCTCGTTCTGGATCTGCCGTACACGCTCGCGCGTGAGGCCGAGGCGCACGCTCAGCACCTCCAGCGTTTCGGGCTCGCGGTCGTGCAGGCCATAGCGCCCCTCCAGCACCTCGCGTTCGCGCGCATCGAGGGCGTGCACCCATTGGTCGAGCAGGCGCTCCACCTCGTGCGTGTGCGCCACGCCAGTCGGACTACTCTGCTCGTCTTCAGAAGCCACGGTATCGGCCAGCGTGAAGCCCTCGTCTCCCCGGGCATCGCCCGCATCCAGCGAGCGCGGGGCTTCGGACAGGGCCAGCAGGTCAGCCACCGCCTGCACCTCGCGGCCCAGCAGCGCGGCAATGTCTTCCACGCGCACGCCGTCGGGCCGATGCGCAAGGAATTCGGCGTCGCCTTCGAGCGTGCGGCGAGCCCTCAGAACTTGCTGCAGTTCGCGCACCACGTGCACCGGCAGCCGGATCGCACGCGCCTGCGTCATGACAGCGCGCTCGACAGACTGGCGGATCCACCAGGTCGCATACGTGGAAAAGCGAAAGCCGCGTTCGGGCTCGAACTTGGTGATGGCGTGCATCAGGCCAAGATTGCCTTCCTCGATGAGGTCGGACAGCGGCACGCCCCGGCCCAGGTAGCTCTTGGCGATGTTGACCACGAGCCGCAAGTTGTGCTCGATCATCGATTGGCGCGCGGCGAAGTCGCCAGCCCGCGCGGCGCATGCAGTCTGGTATTCCTGCGCGGGCGTGAAGAGCTCGGTGCGCCGGACCTGGCGCAGGTAGATGGTCAGCGCATCCGCGCCCTCGCCGCCAATCAGTTCGCTCGCGACGCCATTGGGCAGCGCGGTGTCTGTCGACGACGGATCTACGCCTTCTTCTTGGGGACCAGCGCTCTCGCTGGTGAGCTCGCGCTGACCCTTGCTGGAAGATGGGCTGCTGCCCCTGCCCGCCGACCCGCGCACAGGCAACAGCGTGCGGCGGGGGCGGGAGGCAGCCATGGCATCACCGGCCGGGCAGGTAGCGCGAAGGATCGACGGGCTTGCCCTGGCGGCGAATCTCGAAATGCAGCTTCACGCGATCAGCATCGCTGTTGCCCATCTCGGCGATCTTCTGGCCCTTCTGAACCGACTGGTCTTCCTTCACGAGCAGCGTCTGGTTGTGCGCATACGCCGTGAGGTAGGTGTTGTTGTGCTTCAGGATGATCAGGTTGCCATAGCCGCGCAGACCTGCACCCGCATAGACCACACGACCGTCGGCGGCGGCCAGCACGGGGTCGCCCGCCTTGCCGCTGATGTCGTAGCCCTTGTTCTTGGCTTCGTCGAAACCCGCGATCAGCGAACCGCTGGCGGGCCAGATCCAGCCGAGGTCTTCATCACCCGAGTTGCCGCTGCCAGGACTGGCCGGGGAAGCCGTAACCGGAGCCGGTGGTTTGCTCGCACCGCTGGCAGGCGTCGTGGGCACCACCGCAGGCTGCGGCGTCACAGGCTTCGTGACCGCACCTTCGGAAGAAGTGGCCGGAGGCGTCGCGGGCGCGGCCGCAACAGCCGTTCCCGAACCAACTGGCGGAATCACGCGCAGCACCTGGCCGACTTCGATCAGGTCTGGGTTATCGATGTTGTTCCAGCGAACGATGTCCTGCCAGCGCTGGCCGGTTTCATTGCCGATACGGCGGATCGTGTCGCCCGGGCGCACGGCGTAGTAGCCAGGCTTGCCATAGTTTTCGATACCGGCGAGTGGCTTGCCGTTGGCATCTGTGGTGATGGGCGGGCCGCCGGGCACTGCTGCGCCTGGCGCGCGCGTCATGGTGCCGCGGTCTTCGACCGGTGCCGGCCCACGCGGTGTGGAACAGCCCGCGATCACGAGCACAAAGGCCAACGTGACGCCAGCGAACCAACTCCGATTGCCAAAACCCTGCATTTGTTATTCCTTCAAGCGATACCTGATTTTAGGGGGACAAAGTGAACCGCCTCAAGAATGAGCCGCTCCAGTCCCCGTGAGGTCTTGTCGATGACGACAAGGGCTTGACCACCACTGGCTGATTGGGTTGGCGCCACGATGCGGCCGCCCACCGCGAGCTGCGCAATCCAGGCCTCGGGCACCGCCTCGCCGCCTGCCGCGGCAATGATGCCGGCATAGGGCGCGCCCTTGGCATAGCCGACCATCCCGTCGCCCAGCATCAGGTGCACCGTGGCCAAACGGAAGTGCCGCAGGTTGGCGCGCGCTCGCTCGTGCAGGCCGCGCAGGCGCTCGATGCTGTAGACCTCGGTCGCAACATGATTCAGCACGGCCGCCTGGTAACCGCAACCGGTGCCGATCTCGAGCACGCGGCCCAGCTTGTCCTGCGGCTTTCCTGCCAGTGCGGGTGCACCCATCAGCAGCTCGATCATGCGGGCCACCACGTTGGGCTTCGAAATGGTCTGTCCCAACCCGATCGGCAGGCTCGTGTCCTCGTACGCCTGGTTGACCAGCGCACTGTCGACGAAACGATGCCGCTCCACGGCCCCCATTGCGCGCAGAACGCGCGGATCGGAAATACCTTGTGCCGCGAGCCTCTGCACCATGCGCGCGCGCACGGCATCAGACGCCATCGAGGGCGTGGAGTGCACCAAGGGCTTGGCCGGCGCGGCGGGCATGCGCCCACGCGTGGCGGCAGAAGCAGTAGGTGTCAGGCGAACGGGGAAACTGGGCCGCTGTGTGGCCATGTCAGTTGCCGAGACGGGCCACCGTCTCGCGCCATTGGCCGAGGTTGGCGTGGTCGGTCAGGTCGATCTGCAGCGGTGTCAGCGCGATGTGGCCGGCTGCAGTGGCATGGAAGTCGGTGCCTTCGCCGCTGTCCTTGGCACCGCCCGCGCCGGCGATCCAATACATGGTCTCGCCGCGCGGACTGTCCTGCGTGATCACCTTCTCAGCCGCGTGGCGGCGGCCGAGCCGGCAGACCTTGACGGGCTTCAACTCGTCGAAAGGCAGGTTCGGCACGTTCACGTTGAGCAGGAAAGCACCGCCGTCGAGCATGCGTTCGCGTTCGATCTGCTGCACCAGTCGACGCGCCACCTGGGCGGCCGCATCCACATGTGCCCAGCCCTTTTCGATCTGCGAGAACGCAATGGCCGGAATGCCGAACAGATAGGCCTCCATCGCCGCACCGACCGTGCCCGAATAGATGGTGTCGTCGCCCATGTTGGCACCGTTGTTGATGCCGGAAACCACCAGGTCGGGCCGATAGTCGAGCAGGCCCTTGAGCGCGATGTGCACGCAGTCGGCTGGAGTGCCGGTCACATAGCGAAAGCCGTTGTGCGCCTCGCGCACGTAGAGCGGTGCCGCCAGGGTCAGCGCGTTCGACTTGGCACTGTTGTTGTGCTCGGGTGCAACCACCTCGACCTCGGCGATGTCCTTGAGCGCGTCGTGCAGCGCGACGATGCCCGGCGCCTGAAAGCCATCGTCGTTGGAAATTAGTATCTTCATGGTGTCCTGGATGCGCTCAGATTGTAGGCGTCGGGTGCGTCGCAGCAGGGACAAGCCCACCCCACCGCGCCACCTATCATCGCCCGCATTCATTGGCCGAACATTACCTACCCGAAGGAGACCCGAGCATGCACGCATGGCTTTGCGAAAACCCCACCGGCGTCGACGCGCTGACCTGGAAAGAACTGCCGACACCAACACCGGGCCCGGGTCAGGTGCTGATCGAAATCAAGGCGGCGAGCCTGAATTTCCCCGATCTGCTGATCGTGCAGAACAAATACCAGATGAAGCCGCCCCTCCCCTTCGTGCCGGGCTCTGAATATGCGGGCGTCGTCCAGGCGGTCGGCGATGGTGTCACGCACCTCAAGGTCGGGCAGAACGTGGCCTGCCTTTCGGGCACTGGCGGCTTCGGCACCCATACGCTGGCGCCCGCGGCCCTGTGCATGCCGCTGCCTGAAGGTTTCGGTCACGTCGATGCGGCGGCTTTCATCATGATCTATGCCACATCGTGGCATGCACTGATGGACCGCGCGCAACTCAAGGCCGGCGAAACCGTGCTGGTGCTCGGTGCGGCCGGCGGTGTGGGCACGGCGGCCATCCAGATCGCAAAGGCTGCAGGAGCCAAAGTGATCGCAGCAGCCTCCACCGACGAGAAATGCGAGCTTTGCCGTTCCATCGGTGCCGACGCGACGATCAACTACACGACGCATGCGCTACCCAACGGTTTTCGCGACGCCATCAAGGCCGCCACCGATGGCAAAGGACCGGACGTCATTTACGACCCGGTGGGCGGTGCTTTTGCAGAGCCGGCCTTTCGCTCCATCGGCTGGCGCGGCCGTTATTTGGTCGTCGGTTTTGCGTCCGGCCCGATTCCGTCGCTGCCATTGAATCTGACGCTGCTGAAAGGCGCTTCGCTGGTCGGCGTGTTCTGGGGCGATTTCGCCAAGCGAGAACCCAAGGCCAATGCACAGATGATGGCGGAATTGGCGCACTGGTACGGTCAGGGAAAGATCAAGCCAGTGATCGACAGCACGATGCCGATGGCGGAATTGAAGGCCGCATACGCCCACATGGGTTCGCGCGGCGTTAAAGGAAAACTGGTGATGGTGAACTGAGCGCGTCCCCCTCAACGCCCAATAAAAAAGCCCGCGCATGCGGGCTTTTTTATTGGGCACCTGCCCAGCGAAAACAGGGGCACTTACTTGATCTCGTAATCAGAAAGCGACTTGCCTGCGGCCAATGCCTCAGTCACCCAACGCGGCTTGCGGCCACGGCCACCAGACCAGGTTTCGCCCGTCGGGCCGCGGTATTTGGCGGCAGCCTTGGCCGGCGCGGCACCCGCACTGCGCTTGGCCGCGCCCACACGGCCGGTAAGTTTCAGATCGGAAGCCGTCAAACCGTATTCGGCGATCTTCTTGCGCAACTCTTCAACCACGCCTGCGCGTTCCTGGTTGCGCAGGTCTTCAGCCTGCTTGCGCAATTGCGCAATCTGCTCGTCATGCTTCTTGATCTGGGAATTGATATCGGCGAGGGTCGAAGCCATTGTTGGACTCCTGAAATTGAAAACGGGTGGATTTTAATTCAGTTTACATTTGCCACAAGTACCTTACCGCGCGAAAAAATTGGCGGCGCATTGCATTAATGCAACAACTCGCAACATAAAGCGCACCACTTTGGACGCGTTATATGCAAGTGAGATGGGGAAAAGAGTCCGCGGCGCGCAGGCAGAAGAAGAAGTTGCGGCGGCCAGAAATGGCAACGCCGGGGCAAGCCCGGCGCTGTGATCCTTTGAGCGCTATTGCGCAATAGCACAAAGGAGATATGAGATATTTTTTGGGGTGGCTGATGGGACTCGAACCCACGACGACCAGAATCACAATCTGGGACTCTACCAGCTGAGCTACAGCCACCGCAGAGCCTACGATTGTAGCGTTAAAAATCGCGGTTTTGACGGCAGCAATCAATGGCGAGGCTTGAAAGCCACATTTTCACCCGGCCGCCATTGGCCCGCCCGGGGTCACACCCTCCTGAATCTTGATCGAGCCATCGGATCTCTCGTGCGTGCCGATCAACAGTCCGCTGGCAATAGCGTGTTCGTGCAAGGCATCGACGATCTCGTCGCGGCCGGGAGTGTCTGAAAGCTCCGGAACGCTTCCAAGCGCAAACAACTGGAACGCGTATCGATGGACCCCGTGCCCAGGAGGCGGATCGGGCGGCAGCCAAGCTGCCTGCAGTGTCGAATTGCGCCCAACGTGCAATCCCGCGCCCTCATTGCCCTGACTGGGAATGGCAGCCTCAGCCAGCGCCCCGCTGTCCGCCGCAAGATTCACCACGATGGCATGCACCAGCGGATTCGGCGTGGGTGAATCGGCGTCTTCCACGATAAGCAGCAACGACGCCGCGCCAGCCGGCAAGCCGGTCCACTGGAGCGGCGGCGATACGCCTTCGCCATCAGCGGTATAGCGCCTCGGCAGCGGCGCATGGTCCGCAAAGGCCACACTGGTGAGCGCAATGGAGGCCATCCCTTCCCGCATGCCGAGAGTGTTGAAGACGATGTTGTCCAGGCCGGCGCGCACACCCTGCAGCGCCTGGCCGATGACTTCGGGCAGTTTTTCGAGCATGCGAACGGTGTATCGCGGCGCTGGCAGCGGACCTGTAGGACGTGGCGCAGCCTCCACGTCACGAAGTCCGGCACAAATTCTCGTGTGCCTGTTCGATGTGCGTCGCCGGCACCGACACGTATATCGCTCCGCTATCATGAATGCGGCCCGCGCAGACGGGCATGGCTTCTGGCCACTTCCACCACTTCACCACCAAAGGAATTTCTTCATGAGCATCGTCTGGACTATTCTGATCGGGTTCGTCGTGGGTCTTGTGGCACGGGCCGTCAAGCCGGGCGACGACTCCGCGGGCTTCATCGTCACCACCATCATCGGCGTCGCAGGCTCGCTGATCGTCACGTACGTCGGCCAGTCGCTGGGCTGGTACACCGCCGGCCAGGGCGCTGGCTTCATCGCCTCCGTGCTGGGCGCGATCGTGCTGCTCATCATCTACGGCCTGATCAAGCGCAAGAGCTGATGCGAAAAAGGGGCCGTGCCGCTCCGCGCGCACGGCCACTGTGATGCCCCGCAAACCACGCGCCAAGCATCATGTCTATGTGGTCGAACTCGACGACCGCGTATGGAACAACGGCCGCTTCAGGCGCGCCAACCCCGACTACCAACTCGGCAAGCCCTTCGTCTACGTCGGCATGACCGGCCTGGACCCCGACATCCGTTTCGACAAGCACAAGGCCGGCATCCAGGCCAACACCTTCGTGCAGGAGTTCGGCCTTCGCTTGCTGCCCGCGCTCTACGAACGCTACAACCCGATGACCTACGAGGACGCGCGCCTGATGGAGGTCGACCTCGGCATAGCGTTGCGCAAGGCCGGCTACGGCGTTTGGCAGGCCTGATGCGGCAAGCCTTCAGGAGTAGGTGATCCAGTCTTCATACGCCGGACCATCCAGGTGCGGCAGCGTGTTGTAGGTCACGAGCATGTGCCGCTTGGGCGTGAAGGCGAACTCGGTCACCGACGTATTGCGGATGCGCAGGTTGAGTTCGATCGTCGTCTCGGCGCTCGTACCGAGCACATGCCCCACTGCCGTGCTGATCGGCCCTCCGCTCGACACCACCAGTACCTTCGCGCCATGGTGCTTGTCACGCACGTGGTCGAGCGCCGTCGTCACTCCAGCCAGAAAGTCGACATAGCTCGGCATGCCGACTGGCGCCGTCTTGCCCTGCATCCACGCGCTCAACCCTTCGCGCAGCAGGCGGAAGTGGTGACGGTACATCTCGGGCGAATCGGGCTTCTGCAGCTGGCCTTCGTGGATGGTGGCGATGACCGCTTCGCTGTCGTACTCGTTGAGGCCGGGCCACGGCAACACATCGTCGCGCTCGAGACCAAGGCCCTTGGCGATGCCTTCCCACGTCTGGCGATGGCGCTTCAACGTGCCGGTGATGACGGCATCGAACTTCATGCCGCGCTCACGCCAGTACTCACCGAGGCGAACAGCTTGGCGATGTCCGAGTTCGCTCAGGTTGTCATAGTCGGCAGCGCCAAAGCTGGCTTGCCCGTGGCGCACGAGGTAGAGGGTTCCCATGCACGGGATTCTGGCAAGAAGCGAAGACGCCGCTTGTCCCTCGTGCGACCAATTCGCGCGGCCATGAAAAAAGCCCGAGCCTTTGATTGGCTCGGGCTTTGTCTGGCGACGCTCGTGTGTATCAGCGGCCCGCAGCAGTCGGCAGCGTTTCTGCCGGCTTCGGCACCAGGATCTCAGCCTTGAAGCGGTCCTTCAGCATGTTGTAGTAGGCGGCATCTTCAGCCGCGGACACGGACTGGCCGACCTGCGCCTGCTCCTGTTTTGCGAGCTCGGGTGGCGGCGGCGTACGCGGAACAATCTTGGTCACGCGGACCACGGAATAGCCCTGCGCGCCAAGGTCCACGCCCACGATCGCGGGCAGCTTGGAGCCATCCGCACGCAGCGCAGCGTCGATGACCGGCAGCGGCTGCGATTGCGCGTCGCGGCGCGACACCGTCACGGGTGCGCCGAAAGTCGCGCCGTCCGCCTTGGCGGTCCACGCGGCGAGCTTGGCCTCGCCCTCGGTCTTGGCCAGCACCGCAGCGCGCTCGGTGACGAGTTGCGCACGGATCTTGTCCTTCACGTCAGCCAGCGGCACCGGATGCGCCGGCGCGTACTTCGTCACGCGGCCCGAAGCAAGCTGGCTGGGGCCGACTTCAATCGCTTCAGTGTTCTGCTTGCGGTCGAGCGAGTCGGCTGCGAACAGCGCGCTCAGGAAGTTGCGGCTGGCCAGCGGACCGGTAGCGCCCGGTGCAGGCAGGCGCGCGACGTTGTCTGCCGTCTTGATCGTGAGCTTCAGCTTGTCGGCCGCCGGCTTCAGGCTCTCGGGCGACTGGTAGACCGCATCGGTGAATGCCTCGGCGGCCTTCGCGAACTCCTGCGTCGCCTGCTGCGAGCGCATGTCGTTCTCGATGGTCGCGCGCACCTGCTCGAAGGGCGGCACCACGGCCGGCTTGATGTCGGTCAGGTGAATGATGTGGTAGCCGAATTCGGTTTCGACAACGCCGCTGATCTCACCCTTCTTGAGCGCGAACATCGCGTCCTCGAACGGCTTGACCATCGCGCCCTTCGTCACGAAGTCGAGGTCGCCGCCCTTCTCCGCCGAACCCGGGTCCTGCGAATTCTTGCGCGCAACTTCGGCGAAAGTGTTGGGTGCCTTCTTCACATCGGCCAGCAGTTGCTCGGCCTTGGCCTTGGCCTTTTCGCGGTCGGCGGCAGACATGCTGGCTGGCGCGGTGATCAGGATGTGGCTGGCGCGGCGCTCTTCCTTGGTGCCGAAGCGCGAGGCATTCTGTTCGTAATAGGTCTTGAGGTCGGCCTCGTTCACGACGACGTTCTTCTTGGCCGCCTCGAGGTCGAGCACGAGGTACTCGATGCTGGCCTGCTCGGGCGCCTGGAACTGTGCCGTGTGGTCCTTGTAGTAGGCCTCGATGTCGGCATCGCTCACCGTCACCTTCGATGCGAAGCTCTCGGGGCTGAAGCGGGCCACCTGGATTTCACGGCTGTCGTAGAAAGCGTTGATGGTGGTGGCGGCCAGTGCCGGCGGCGTGAAGGCCGTGCCCGAAACGCCCAGCAGCACCTGCTGCGTTGCCATGTCGGAGCGCACCGACGCTTCGTACTGTTCAGGCGTGCGACCGGTCACACGCTGGAAAGCATCGCGGTCGAACTTGCCGTCGGGTGTACGGAACGCAGCCAGGCCAGTGTCCTGCGCAAACATGCGCGACAGGCGGTCTTCAGACACCGTCATGTTGGCCTTGGCAGCCGCTGCGGCCAGCACGCGGTCGCGCACCATGCGCTCCAGAGTGGCGTAGCGCAAGGCATCGGAGTCAAGCAGCGTCGGGTCGACGTTGGGCGATTGCTGGCGAATGCGATCAGTCTCAACGCGGTGCTGCTGATCCCATTCGGGCTTCGTGATGTCGTGGCCCTCGATGCGGGCTACCTTCTCGTCGCGACCGGAGCCCTGGTAGCGCTCGACACCGAAGAGCACGAACGAGGGAATGATCAGCAAGAACAAGAAAATCATGACGATCTTGTTGTACTTGCGGAAGAAATCAAACATGCTTGAACACTCTTTTTCGACGGCTGTCGGACGGCAATAAAAAAGGCGAACTTGTGGTTCGCCTTTGCATCGGGTGGTGGTGGGTGCTGAGGGGCTCGAACCCCCGACCTACGCCTTGTAAGGGCGCCGCTCTACCAACTGAGCTAAGCACCCCACCGGGAATACTTTCCGAGTCTAACGTCTTAGTTCAGCGCGTCTTTCAGCGCCTTGCCTGGACGGAACTTCGGAATCTTGGCTGCCTTGATTTTAATCGCGTCGCCGGTACGGGGATTTCGGCCGGTGCGGGCCGCGCGTTTGCCTACTGCGAAAGTGCCGAAACCGACGAGCGAAACGGAGCCGCCCTTTTTGAGCGTGGTACGAATGGCGCCGATGGTGGATTCGAGCGCACGGGTCGCTGCGGCTTTGGAAATATCGGCGTTCTTTGCGATGTGCTCAATCAGTTCGGTCTTGTTCACAAGGGCCCCTTGTAGAAAAAAAGTTGGTCGGCTTCCGTCAGCTGCGACCTGGCCGCAAACGGTGCGACTCAAGAGCCTGGCAGGCCTGACGCCTCGGCAGCGCACTGCCAGCGAGGATTACAACCACTGGTCTGCAGGGTGTCAATAAGACACAGAGCCATGCCGATCAGCGGAGCGCGCGATTTTAGGGGCCTTTCGTGAACTCCTTTTTCAAAGCGCCTCGGCGATCGCCTTGCCGAGGTCGCTGGTGCTGGCCGTCCCGCCGATGTCCGGGGTGCGTGGTGCTCCGCTTTGGGGCGCGAGCACCTTCTCGATGGTCGAAAGAATGGCGTCGTGCGCCTGCTTGTGGCCCAGAAACTCCAGCATCATCGCGCCGCACCAGATCTGCCCGATCGGGTTCGCGATGCCCTTGCCGGCGATGTCGGGCGCCGAGCCATGCACCGGTTCGAACAGCGAGGGCATGGTGCGCTCGGGGTTGAGATTGGCGCTCGGCGCGATGCCGATGGTGCCGGTACAGGCCGGGCCCAGGTCCGACAGGATGTCGCCGAACAGGTTGCTCGCCACCACCACGTCGAAGAAGTCGGGCCGCTGCACGAAGTGCGCGGTGAGGATGTCGATGTGGAACTTGTCGAGCGTGATGCCCGGGTAGTTCTTGCCCATCTCGGCCACGCGCTCGTCCCAGTACGGCATGGTGATCGAGATGCCGTTCGACTTGGTGGCGCTGGTCAGATGCTTCTTCGGCCGCGATTGAGCGAGCTCGAACGCGAACTTCAGTACCCGGTCGACGCCCACGCGCGACATCACGGTTTCCTGCACCACGATCTCGCGCGGCGTGCCCTGGTACATGCGCCCGCCAATGCTGGAGTACTCGCCCTCGGTGTTCTCGCGCACGATGTACATGTCGATCTCGCCGGGCTCGCGCGGCGTGCCGTCGCGCCGCACCACGGGCGCGATGATGCCGGGCATCAGGCGTGCCGGACGCAGGTTGACGTATTGGTCGAACTCGCGGCGGAACATCAGCAGCGAGCCCCACAGCGACACGTGGTCTGGAATTTTCTCGGGCCAGCCGACCGCGCCGAAGAAGATGGCGTCGTGCCCGCCGATCTGGTCCTTCCAGTTGTCGGGCAGCATCTGGCCGTGCTTCTCGTAGTAGTCCCAGCTCGAGAAATCGAAGTGGTCGAACTTCAGGTCGATGCCGAATTTGCGCGCCGCGGCATCAAGCACGCGCACGCCCTCGGGCATGGTTTCCTTGCCGATGCCGTCGCCGGCGATGACTGCGATTCTGTGGGTGCTCATGAATTGGCTCCTGCGTGTGCGTGTTGTAGAGGTAGAAAGAATGCCTGGGCCTCGGCGAGCAACTCGTCCGGAGCCTCTTCGGGAACGTAGTGGCCGCACGGCAACGCACGGCCCGACACATCGGCGGCGCGGTCGCGCCACAGCGCGAGCACGTCGAAGGCCTTGCCGACTGCACCATGCTCGCCCCACAGCACGCGCAGCGGCTGCGCCAGTTGCCGGCCGGCGGCGATGTCTTCGCGGTCGTGCACAAGGTCGATGGTGGCGGAGGCGCGATAGTCCTCGCAGATGGATTCGGCGGTGCCCGCGATGGCGGCGCAACGCTCGTATTCGGCCAGCACCTCGGGCGCAAAAGGCGCGAGGCCGGCATGCCGCCCGCCCATCACGCTGCGCACGTAGCGCCCGGGGTCGGACGCAATCAGCGCCTCGGGCAGCGGCGGCGGCTGAATCAGGAAGAACCAATGCCAGTAGGCCTTGGCAAATGCTTCGGAAGTCTGCTCGTACATCGCGAGCGTGGGTGCAATATCGAGCAGCAGCATGCGCTCGACTGCTGCGGGATGGTCCATCGCGAGCCGATGAGCCACACGCGCGCCACGGTCGTGCGCCAGCACGCCGAAGCGCTCGAAGCCGTGATGCCGCATGACGGCGAGTGCATCGAGCGCCATCTCCCGCTTGCTGTAGACCGCGTGTTCGGCATCGGCCGCCGGCCGGCCCGAATCGCCGTAGCCGCGCAGGTCGACCGCGACCACCGTGAACCGCTCCATCAATGCCGGCGCCACGCGATGCCAGATCGCATGTGTCTGCGGATGACCGTGCAGCAGCAGCAAGGGAGCCC
Source organism: Variovorax sp. GW821-FHT09D05 (assembly GCF_059416325.1). Lineage (NCBI taxonomy): Bacteria > Pseudomonadati > Pseudomonadota > Betaproteobacteria > Burkholderiales > Comamonadaceae > Variovorax > Variovorax sp. GW821-FHT09D05. The sequence continues at coordinate 282,767 of NZ_JBWKOZ010000006.1, forward strand.
CGCTTCCGCCGATACGGCCGTGGATGCGCACGCCGTTGCGCTCGATGTCGAAAGTGGGAAGGGAAAGAAATGAGGCCGTCACGGGAACGATTGTGCGTTGCGCCTCGACGATCATCAAGCAACAATCAGCCAATTCATACTTTCCGATCTGGCATGAATCAACCCTCGATGGACCGCGGCGACCTCGCACTGGTACTGGCCATTCGCGACCACGGCAGCCTGGCGGGTGCGGCCGCCACGCTCGATGTCGTGCCCTCCGTCATCACCAAGCGGCTGGGCGCGCTCGAAGCCCGCCTGGGCCAGCGCCTGTTCGACCGCACCACCCGGCGGCTCAGCGTCACCGCCGAAGGCGAGGCGGTCTGCCTGCATGCGCGAACGCTGCTCGACGGCTTTGCCGCACTCGAAAGCGAGCTCGGCGAACGCCAGAACGAGCTGACCGGCACAGTCCGTCTGGCCGCGACATTCGGCTTCGGCCGGCGCTGGCTCGGACCGGCGGTGGCGGCCTTTCAGGCGCGGCACCCCGCGCTGCAGATCGAGCTGATGTTGACCGAGCAGCTGCCCGACCTCGGCGCCGAAGGCTACGACGGCGCGGTCTGGCTCTGGGCCGTGCAGCAGCGCCATGCGGCCGACTGGGTCTCGCGGCGCATCGCGCGCAACCAGCGCGTGCTGGCGGCGTCGCCCGGCTACCTGAAGCGCCGTGGCACGCCGGCCACCGTCGAGGCACTGGCTTCGCACGATTGCCTGGTCGCCCGCGAGAACGGCGATGCCAGCCAGCGCCAGTACGCGCTCTGGACCCTGCGCCATGCGCGCGACGGCAGCACGGCGCGCGTGCGTGTTCAAGGGCCGCTGGCCAGCAACTCGGGCGAGATGGTGCGCGACTGGTGCGTGGCCGGGCACGGCGTCATGCTGCGCAGTCTGTGGGACATCGCACCGCAACTCGCGAGCGGCGAACTCGTACGCGTGCTGCCGCAATACGCGATGGCGGAAGCCGACATCCACTGGATTGCACCATGGCGGCCGAAGACGCCGCGACGCGTGCGGCTGCTGGTCGATCACCTCGTGGAACAGTTCCGCGGCGAGCCCTGGAAGCCGGGCAAGGCCGGCGCACGTTAAGAAACTGGCCGCTCAGCGCCCGTTGCGCACCACGAGGCTCACGCCCACGGCGGTGAGCGCAATGCCCAGCACCGTCACCAGCGTGATCGGCTCGGAGAACAGCAGCCATGCCATCACCGCCGTGCAGGGCGGCACCAGGTACAGCAGGCTCGTGACGGCCGTCGCCGTGCCGCGCTGGATCAGCATGTAGAGCAGCGAACTGCCGCCCAGCGACAGCGCCAGCACCGACCACGCCATCGCGCCGCCCGAGTACGCGTTCCATTCGATGCCTTGAGACTCCAGCGCAGCGAACGGCAGCGTGACCAGCAGCGCCGCCGCCATCTGCACGGCGCTGGCACTGCGCACGTCACAGGGCGCGACGAAGCGCTTCTGATAGAGCGTGCCCGCCGTGATACACAGCAGCGCCATCACCACCAGTGTCATCGTCAGCGCATTGACCTCGGCGCCCTGCCCGAACTTGCGCGACACCACGAGCACCAGCCCCGCAAAGCCCAGCACCAGCCCCGCCCATTGCCGGCCCGAGATGCGCCCGCCGTTGAACGACATCCACACCGCCGTCAGCACCGGCTGGATGCCGACCAGCAATGCCACCAGCCCCGCGCCCATGCCGGCATGCACCGCGGCCCACACGCCGCCCAGGTAGCCCGCCTGCATCAGGATGCCCGTGACCGCCAGGTGCCCCCACTGCGCCCGCTGCTTCGGCCACTCGACCCGCGCCAGCGCGACCCACACGCCGAAGCACACCAGCGACAAGGCGAAGCGCACGGCCAGGAACTTGAGGGGTGGCGCATACGGCATGCCGTAGCGCGCGACGATGAAGCCCGTGCTCCAGATCAGCACGAAGACCGCCGGCATCGCCCGCAGCCAGCCCCCGCCGGGGGCCGTGGCCGCCGAGGTCATTTGGTGCGGGCCCGGATTTCCGGAATGGCCTTCTGCAGGTAGTACACCATCGACCAGATGGTGAGCACGGCCGAGATCCAGATCAGCCACTGGCCCCAGACGCCGGTGTCGATCACCTTGAACAGGCGCCCGTCATAGAGCAGGAACGGAATGGCGATCATCTGCACGGTCGTCTTGACCTTGCCGATCATGTGGACCGCCACGCTCTTGCTGGCGCCGATCTGCGCCATCCATTCGCGAAGCGCCGAGATGGCGATCTCGCGGCCGATGATGATCAGCGCCACGAACACGTCGGCCCGGTTCAGGTGCACCAGCACCAGCAGCGAGGCGCACACCAGGAACTTGTCGGCCACCGGATCGAGAAAGGCCCCGAAGGCCGAGGTCTGATTGAGCCGGCGTGCCAGGAAGCCGTCGAGCCAGTCGGTTGCCGCGAAGACGATGAACATGACCGTGGCGATCAGGTTGCGCATCGGCTCGGCCATCGGCAGGTAGAACACACCGACGATCAAAGGGATCGCGACGATGCGCGTCCAGGTCATGATGGTCGGTAGTGTCCAGAACATCGCTTGATTGTGTCATGGCGGAAGTAACCCCCTTCGGGGGTCACGCCCTCAATGCAACGCCTTGTAGATTTCCTCCGCCAGGTCGGAGGCAATGCCCTCGACCGACGCGATGTCTTCCACGCTCGCAGCAGCCACGCCCCGGATGCCGCCGAAGCGCTGCAGCAGCCGCGCACGCCGCTTCGGCCCGATGCCCGGAATGTCTTCGAGCTGGCTGCCGCCGACGCGTACCTTCGCACGCTTGGCCCGCATGCCGGTGATGGCGAAGCGGTGCGCCTCGTCGCGGATCTGGGCCACCAGCATCAACGCGGCCGAGTCCTTGCCCAGGTAGACCTTCTCGCGGCCGTCGGCGAACACGAGTTCTTCGAGTCCGACCTTGCGGCCCTCGCCCTTCTCGACCCCGACGATCAGCGACAGCGGCAGACCCAGCTCGCCAAACACTTCGCGCGCCATCGACACCTGCCCCTTGCCGCCGTCCACCAGCACCAGGTCGGGCATGCGTGCGGTCCGGGGCTTCGGCGGCGCGTCTGTGTCGTCGCTTTCGGCGTCGCCTGGAGGCAAGGCATCGGTCTCGGCCGCCATGGCCTCTGCCAGCTTGCCGTAGCGACGATGCAGCACCTGGCGCATGGCCGCATAGTCGTCGCCAGGCGTGATGCCCTCGATGTTGTAGCGGCGGTACTCGCGGTTCTGCATGGTGTGGTGCTCGAACACCACGCACGAGGCCTGCGTCGCCTCGCCCGCGGTGTGCGAGATGTCGAAGCATTCGACGCGGAAGTTGTCGAGGTCGTCCGATGCCAATTCGAGCGCATCGACCAGCGCGCGCGTGCGCGCCTGCTGCGAGCCCTCTTCGGCCAGCAGCCGGGCCAGCTGCAGCTTGGCATTGGTCTCGGCCATTTCCAGCCAGTGCCGGCGCTGCTCGTGCGGCTGGAACACCGCCGTCACGCGCGCGCCGGCCTGCTGCGAAATCGCCTCGATCAGCTCGCGGCTCACCTGCTCGCTCAGCACCAGCGTGGCCGGCACGGGCACGTCGATGTAGTGCTGCGCGATGAAGGCCTCGAGCACCTGCACTTCGATGGGGTCTGCGGCAACGGGCGGCGCATCGTCTCCATCGTCGTCAAGTTCGCCGTGATGGATCTGCGCCGCGTCTTCCACATGCACGGGAAAGTATGGCCGGTCGCCCAGGTGCCGGCCGCCGCGCACCATCGCGAGGTTCACGCAGGCCTTGCCGCCTTGCACCTTCACAGCCAGGATGTCCACGTCCTTGTCGGACGCGATCTCGATCGACTGCTGGTGCAGCACGCGCGAGATGGCCGACATCTGGTTGCGCAGTTCGGCCGCCTGCTCGAACTCGAGCTTCTCGGCGTGTGCCGTCATGCGCTGTTCGAGCTTCGAGAGCACGAGTTGCGTGTCGCCCATCAGGAAGGCTTCGGCGCTGGCCACGTCCTGCGCATAGGCCTCGGGCGCGATGTAGCCGACGCACGGCCCGCTGCAGCGCTTGATCTGGTACAGCAGGCAAGGCCGCGTGCGGTTGGCATACACGGTGTCCTCGCAGGTGCGCAGGCGAAACACCTTCTGCAGCAGCTGGATCGATTCCTTCACCGCCCAGGCGGTCGGGTACGGCCCGAAGTACCGGTGCTTCTTGTCGACCGCGCCGCGGTAGTAGGCCAGCCGGGGAAACTGGTGCGAGGCGATCTTGAGATAGGGATAGCTCTTGTCGTCGCGAAACAGGATGTTGTAGCGCGGCTTGAGCGTCTTGATCAGGTTGTTTTCGAGCAGCAGCGCCTCGGCCTCGGAGCGCACCACCGTGGTTTCCATGCGCACGATCTTCGAGATCATGTGGCCGATGCGGGTGCCGCCGTGGCTCTTCTGGAAGTAGTTGGCAACCCGCTTCTTGAGGTTGCGCGCCTTGCCCACGTAGAGCACCGCGCCCGCCGCATCGAAATAGCGGTAGACGCCGGGCAGCTGCGGCAGGGCCGCGACTTCGCTTAGCAATTGATCGGAATGCACGTCTGACATGGCGGCTATTGTGGCGCGCGGCACGCGGTGCGGCGCCCGCCTGCGCGCAAACCCCGACGTTGCTGGAATGGAATGTGCTGAAGATGGCTACGGGCGCGAGGAGCGCCCGTGGTTTTTCAACATACCTACCCGGGAAATCCACATGAACAAAAACAACAGACGCGTCTGGTGGGCGCTCTCGCCCATCGCCCTCTCGCTGGGCCTGGCGGGCTGTGGTGGCGCCTCCAGAAACGACGCCCGAGACACGGCGACGATTCTTGCAACCATCGCCGCGATCAACGCGGCCAACCAGCCGCCCGCTCCCGACAACGGCTGCCTCACCTCGGCAGGCAATTCATCCGTGGTGGTCGGCTCGGGCGACGCAGGCGACCCGGCTGCACCCGAGGCGGCGTCGGGCTATGCGCCGGGCCACAAGCTGGTGTATGCCAAGACTTACATGGTGGTGGCCAACCATCCGCTCGCCACCCGCGCCGGCTGCGACGTGCTGAAGGCCGGCGGCAGCGCCGTCGATGCGGCAGTGGCCGTGCAGGCCGTGCTGGGCCTGGTCGAGCCGCAATCCAGCGGCCTGGGCGGCGGTGCCTTCATGCTCTATTACGACGCCGCGACCAAGAAAGTGCAGGCCTACGACGGCCGCGAAACCGCGCCTGCAGCCGCCAACGAGAACTACCTGCGCTACATCGACCCGACCGGTGCCGACACCACGCCGCCCCTGCCCGGTGGCGCGCGCGCCAGCGGCCGCTCCATCGGCACGCCCGGCGCAGTGCGCATGCTCGACCTCGCCTACCAGGACCACGGCAAGCTGCCGTGGAAAGACCTGTTCGGCTACGGCATCACGCTGGCCTCCGACGGCTTCCTGATCGGCGGACGCATGGCCGCCGCCATCTCGTCGTCGGCCACGAGCCTGAAGCGCGACGCCGAAGCCACGGCCTACTTCTTCAACGCCGACGGCACGCCAAAGGCGCTGGGCACGCGGCTGCAGAACCCGGCTTACGCGAAGACGCTGACCACCATCGCCACGCAGGGCGCCAACGCCTTCTACACGGGCGACGTCGCCAAGGGCATCGTCGACAAGATCGGCATCACCACCGCCGCGAACGACGGCTCGGCCATCACGCCCGGCATGACCACGCTAACCGACCTGGCCAACTACAAGGCCAAGCGGCGCGACCCGGTCTGCGGCACCTACCGCGACTACTACGTGTGCAGCATGTCGCCGCCGTCCTCGGGCGGCATCGCGGTAGTGGCGAGCCTGGGCATTCTCGAGACCTTCAACATGGGCCTGTACAAGCCGACCGCCATCGACATCGAAGGCGGCAAGCCGACCGTGATGGGCGTGCACCTGGTGAGCGAGGCCGAGCGCCTGGCCTACGCCGACCGCGACAAGTACGTGGCCGACACCGACTTCGTCCCGCTGCCGGGCGGCTCGGTCGACACGATGATCAACAAGCCCTACCTGCAGAGCCGCGCCAGCCTCATCAGCCTGACGAAGAGCATGGGCGTCGCGCAGGCCGGCAACCTGGGCGCGGTGCCGCTGGGCTCGTTCCACATGACGCAGGGCTTCATGCTGAACAACCAGCTCACCGACTTCTCGGCCAATCCGAACGACACGGTCGACCCAAGCATCAAGGTGGCCAACCGCGTCGCGCCGGGCAAGCGCCCGCGCAGCACGATGGCGCCGACGCTGGTGTTCAAGAAGCAGAGCGACGGCAGCATGGGCGAATTCGTCATGGGCACCGGCTCGCCCGGCGGCGGCACCATCATCCAGTTCGTCGTGAAGACGGTGGTCGGCGCGCTCGACTGGGGGCTCGACGCACAGCAGGCCACCTCACTGGTCGACTTCGGCGCCTCCAACAGCGCGACCACCAACGTCGGCGGTGAGCATCCGAACATCGACGCGACGAACTCGGGCCTCAACGATCCGCTGGTCGCCGGCCTGATCGGGCTCGGTCACAAGGTGTCTGTATCGGCGCAGTCCAGCGGCGTGAGCACCGTCATCCGCACCAGCGTCGGTGGCAAGACGGTGTTGACCGGCGGCGCCGACCCGCGGCGCGAAGGCATCGTGCTGGGCGATACCTTCACGCCCTGAGGGTCTTGAAGGCGCCGCTTACTACTTCGCGAGTTCGCTGACCAGCCGATACAGGAACTCGCGGCCGTCGTACAGCCGCTGGATCTCGATTCGCTCGTCGAGTCCGTGCGCCCGCGCATCGGCCGGCTCCAGGAACATGCCGGTCACGCCGTACATCGGGATGCCCGCGTTGCGCATGAAGCGGCTGTCGGTGGCGCCGGTGCTCATGGCGGGCACCACTGGCACACCAGGCCACATCTGCTGCGTGATCGACTCCACCGTCTTCACGAGGTCGCCGTTCAGCGGCGACGCCGGGCTGCGCAGCGGCTTGCCCAGGTTGCGCACCACGATCTTGTCGTTGCCGATGGCCTGGGTCAGCAGGCGCTCCACTTCCTCGGGGTCGTCGTGCGGCAGGATGCGGCAGTTGACCGTGGCCTTGGCCGATTGCGGCAGCGCGTTCTCCGCGTGGCCGGCCTGCACCATCGTCGCGACGCAGGTGGTTCGGAACTGTGCGCTGTAGGCCGGGTTGGCCGACATGCGCTCGATGACTGCGGGATCGGGATTGCCGCTGCCCACCGCGCGCATGTCGTCGGCCAGCTGGCCGGTGGCGAACGGTGCGCTGCGCGCGAAGTAGGTCTTGGTGACGTCCGCAAGCTTCACCGGAAAGCTGAAATTGCCCAAGCGCTCCAGGCCCGCGGCCAGCGCGTAGATCGGATTGTTCTTCGTCGGCACCGAGCTGTGGCCGCCCACGTCGCGCGCCTCCAGCATGTAGGTGGTGTACATCTTCTCGGCCACCTGCATGCGGTGCAGGTTCGGCTTGCCGCCGCGCAGCTCGCCGCCTCCACCCTCGTTGATGCCGAACTCCGCCTGCAGCAGTTCGGGCTTGTTGTTGATGAGCCAGAAGGCGCCGTTGCTGAGCGCATCGCCCCGCTCCTCGTCGGCAGTCAGCGCGAGGATGATGTCGCGCTTGGGCTTGAAGCCCTCCTGCTTCAGTTGCCCCACCACGGAGACCAGTGCCGCAGCCATCGCCTTGTCGTCGATGGCGCCGCGAGCGGTGAAGTAGCCGCCGGTTTCCTGCAGCTTGAAGGGATCGGTCTTCCAGTCTTCGCGGCGGGCCTCGACCACGTCGATGTGGGCCAGCAACAGCAGCGGCTTCTTGCTGCCGTCGCCCTTGAAGCGCAGCACCAGGTTGCCCTTCTTCGGGAAGGGTTCGAAGATCTGGACGTCGCCGGGCGCGAAGCCAGCATCGACCAGGCGCTTTTCCATGGCGCGCGCCGCCACGGTGTTGTCGCCCACCGAATGGGTGGTGTTGATCTCGATCAGCTCTTTGTAGATGTCGTGAAAGCGCTGCTGCTGCGGCGTGAGCGCGGGAGCCGAAGTCTGGGCCGACGCACCGGCCATGCCGCACAAGGCCAGCGACAGGGCGAGCACGGTTCTCGCGGAACGAAAGGACAGGGGCGAGCGGCGACGGGTCTGCATCCTCATGGGTTCTCTCTCCGGTGGTGGTTGTGCCGTCAGCATAGCAAGCACGGCCAGCGGCCCGGCAGTCGAAGACAGGCACACTCGCGGCCATGCAATCCAGGCAATGGGACATCTTCTGCAAAGTCATCGACAACCATGGCGACCTCGGCGTCTGCTGGCGGCTGGCCTGCCAGCTGGCAGCGATTGGTGAACGCGCGCGGCTGTGGGTCGACGACGCATCGGCTCTGCTCTGGATGGCACCTTCGGGCCGTGACGGCGTGGAGGTGATCGACTGGCTTGATCCCGCCGCACTTCAGGCGGCCGTGGCAGGGCCGGCGCCCGATGTGCTGATCGAAGCCTTCGGCTGCGAGCCGGCGCCGGAACTGATCGCCCGCTTTGCCGAAGGGCCGGGCCTTGCATGGATCAACCTCGAATACCTGTCGGCCGAGCCGTATGTGGAACGGCTTCACGGGCTGCCTTCGCCGGTGTTCAAGGGCCCTGGCGCCGGGTTGACGAAGCGATTCTTCTATCCGGGCTTCACCCCCGCTACGGGAGGACTGCTACGGGAACCCCATCTGATGGAACGCCGGGCGCGTTTCGACCGCACGCAGTGGCTGGCTGCACAGCAGATCCCGTGGCAGAACCACGAGCGGCTGGTGTCACTCTTCTGCTACGAGCCGCCGGCGCTGGCCGCCCTGCTGGCCCGGCTGGCGGAAGGCCCAGAGCCCACGCGCCTGCTGGTGACGGCGGGCCGTGCCACGCAGGCAGTCCAGGCATGCTGTGCGAGCACGCCATTGCCCCACGGGCGCGGTGCGCTATCAATTTCATACCTTCCCCATCTCACGCAGCCCGATTTCGACCACCTGCTGTGGGCCTGCGACCTGAACTTCGTGCGCGGCGAAGATTCGCTGGTGCGCGCCCTCTGGGCCGGCGCGCCGCTGGTCTGGCAGATCTACCCGCAGGACGACGATGCCCACCACGTCAAGCTGAATGCCTGGCTGGACTGGCTCGGCGCCCCGCCCTCGCTGCGGCTTTTTCACCACGCCTGGAACGGCTTCGGTGGCGGTGCCCTGCCCGCACCGGAAACGCAGGGCCCGTGGCGCGAAACGGCCCTGGATGCCCGCACGCGGCTGCTAGCGCAGGATGATCTGGTCACGCAACTGCGGAAACTGATCGCCCAAAAAAGCTAAAATAGTGGGCTTTGCGGATTTCGGCCCGGATCTCATCGATCCGAGATGCTCTCCGCTAAACCTGCCGCGGGACCTGTACCGCGGGGCCAGACATAGCGGCAACCGTCCAAATAATCGAGACGGTCGCCGATGGCCCCGTGCACCGAGCGGCCAACATCCAGAGACCCTGTTATGAAAATCGCTCAAGAAATCCGCGCCGGCAACGTCATCATGCACGGCAAGGACCCGATGGTCGTCCTCAAGACCGAATACAGCCGCGGCGGCCGCAACTCCGCCACCGTGCGCATGAAGATGAAGAGCCTGATCGCCAACTTCAACACCGAAGTGGTCTTCAAGGCCGACGACAAGATCGACCAGATCGTGCTCGAGAAGAAGGATTGCACCTACTCCTACTTCGCCGACCCGATGTACGTCTGCATGGACGCCGACTACAACCAGTACGAAGTCGAAGCCGAAAACATGGGCGACGCCCTGAACTACCTCGAAGACGGCATGGCTGTCGAAGTGGTGTTCTACGACGGCAAGGCCATCTCGGTCGAACTGCCGACCAGCGTCGAGCGCGAAATCACCTGGACCGAACCCGCCGTCAAGGGCGATACCTCCGGCAAGGTGCTCAAGCCCGCCAAGATCGCCACCGGCTTCGAAGTGCCGGTCCCCCTCTTCGTCTCGCAAGGCGACAAGATCGAAATCGACACGCGCACCGGCGAATACCGCAAGCGCGTCTGAGTCTCGGCTTCCCCGCTGACCACACCCTCGAAAAAGGCTCCGAAAGGAGCCTTTTTTGTTTGGTGGGCATGGTGGTTGCAACGCTGCACAATCTCCAAGGTACTTCTGTCTGGTTTCCCCATGAACAACACGCACAACATTCACGACAAACGCCTGGCCGATGCCTGGGCCACGCTCCGGTCCCATGCCGACCAGGGCCTGCCGCTCGACCCCGATCCCTCGCGCATCGCCTTCGCCGACCCCGAGTTCCTGCTGCGCCGCGAGACGCGCGGCATCCGCATGCAGCTCGAGCTGATGAAGCCCGACATCGAGCAGCGCGCCCATGGCATCGAGAACACCGTGGTGGTGTTCGGCAGCGCCCGCTTTCGCAGCGAGGAAGACGCCGCCGCCATGATCGCCCAGGCCGATGCCAGCGGTGACGCAGCAGCGTCCGAGCGCTGGCGCCGGCTCGCGCGCAACTCGCACTACTACGAGAAGGCGCGCGCCTTCGGCAAGCTGGTCGCCCAGTACAGCAACGACAAGGAGCCGCAGGACAAGCTCTTCGTTTGCACCGGCGGCGGCCCCGGCATCATGCAGGCGGCCAACCGCGGCGCGCACGAGGGCGGCGGCCTCTCCGTCGGCCTGGCCATCGCGCTGCCGATGGAAGAAGAAGCCAACCCGTACGTCACGCCGGCGCTGAGCTTCAAGTTCCACTACTTCGCCATCCGCAAGATGCATTTCATGATGCGTGCGAAGGCGCTGGTGGCGTTCCCGGGCGGCTTCGGCACGCTCGACGAGCTCTTCGAGGTGATCACGCTGGTGCAGACGAAGAAGTCGAAGCCGGTGCCGATCGTGCTGTTCGGCTCGGATTACTGGAAGCGGCTGATCGACTTCGACTTCCTGGTCGAAGAGGGCGTGATCTCGCCGGGCGACGTGAAGCTCTTCGAGTACGTCGACGCGCCGGAAGACGCGTGGAGCGCAATCAAGCGCTTCTACAAGCTCTGAGTTGCGTCTGATTCAGTCGGCGCTGTCATCCTCGGCCGGATGCAGAGCCTGCTCGAGGAATCTCGTGAGCGTGCGCGCGCGGCGCTTGCGCTCCGCCTCACCGGTCTGCCCCACCGCCACCGCGTCGTCGGCCACGCCGTGCAGCGCATTGAAGAGGATCACAGCGGTGAGGGTCGCATCCTCCACGTCCCAGAAGCCGGCGGCATCGCCCTGCTTCAGCAGCCCGACCAGTTGCGTGATGACCGCGTTGTCGTTGCGCATGCGGCGGTCTTCGGGCCGGTACTCGTGGAACACTACGTCGTGCAAGGCGACGTTGTCCAGATAGGTTTCGAGCCCCGTTTCGACCCAGGCCTTCAGGCGCTCGTGGTAGTTGTCGGGCCGATGGCGGTCCATGGCCTCCTGCAGCCGCGCGCAGAAGGTGTCGACAAAGCGCTGCTGCAGTGCGCCGAGCATCGCCTCCTTCGACGGGAAGTACAGATAGAAGGTGCCTTTGGCCACCTGCGCGCCGGCCGCGATGTCGTCGATGCTGGTGGTGGCAATGCCCTTTGCGATGAAGAGACGCTCGGCGGCGTCCATCAACGCGGCGGCGCGCGTTTCGGGTGCCTTGGTGCGGCGGCGGGGCGCGGCCTCTCCCTCGGGAGATGTTGGAATCGTGACGGTGTCGCTGCTCTTGACCATCGGCTGCCTCAGGAAACGGCTGCCGCCAGGCGGGCCGAGCGGATCGCCGCACGCACAGCCGCCAGATCGAAAGGCAGGCCGCGCGGCGCCATTACGCGCTCGCCGAGCCACACCAGTGCGTCGTCGGCGTCGGCAAAGATGCTGGCGGGCACGCCGAAGAGTTTCTCGACATTCATCTTGCGCATTTTCTCGTACTGGTCGGCGGGCACCACGCTCGCCATGCCCATCATATGGCTGCGGATGTCGGCGCCGCGCTCCTGCAGCCATTGCCTGGCGCTCTGCGCGCTGCCTTCGGGGTGGGCCAGCGCATCGGCGTCGGCGAACACGCGCAGCGAGGCGAAGGGTTCGCCGCGGTCGAGCCAGCGGTTCCAGTCCTCGGTGAAGGCCTGCATGCCTTCGAGTGTCTGAAGCCCGGCCGAGACGCTGATGACGAGGGGCCATTGGCTGAGTTCGTGATGGGTCATGAAAAGCTCCTTGGAAAAAATCGAACGAAGACGCGCACGAAAGCGCACCGGCACGTATGCGGCGGGCATGGCTGGACGAAGCCTCAGGCGCGCGCGGGCAAGGCGGCGGCGCGGGGCCGCACGCTCACGAGCAGCCCCGCCGCCAGCAGGCCGGCAATGCCGGCGCAAGCCACGGCGGCGTGGAAGCCACCGGCCAGCGCGCTGGTCAGGAGGCTGTGCGCGGTGGACGCATCGAGCGAACTCAGCGCGCTCAAGTCGTGCCTGCCCACTGCCGCAGCGGCAGCCTGCCGCGCGTTGGCCAGGCCCGCCTGCCCGAGCGCATCGGCAAGCAGCGAGGTGGCGCGTGTGCTCATCAGCGTGCCGAGCAGCGCGATGCCGATCAGCATGCCGGCCTGGCGCAGCGCGTTCATCGTGGCCGAGGCCATGCCCGAACGCTGTGCCGGCACCGACGCCATCACGGCCGTGCTCGTGGCCGGCACGGCAAGGCCGGTGCCCGCGCCGAGGAACACGAACAGCAGCGCGAGCAACACATAGGACGTGTCAGCGGAGAACAGCGTCAGCAGCAGCATCGCGCCGCCGATGAGCCCGTAGCCCGCCACCATCAGCGTGTGCACGTCGAAACGTTTCGCGAGACGGCCGAACTGCGAGGCCACGACGCCGGTTGCAACGAACTGCGGCACCAGCCGCCAGCCGGTGTCACTGGGCGACCAGCCCTGCACCTGCTGCAGGAACAGCGAGAAGAAGAACAGGCTGGCGTAGGCCGAGAACCCGAGCACGAACGACGCGAAATTGGTGACCGAGAAGCGCGCATCGCGGAACAACCCGAGCGGCAGCAATGGCCGCGCCACGCGCGCCTCCACCATCAGGAACAGCGCGAGCCCGATGGCGGCCGCCACCAGTGCGCTCGCGGCCTGCACGGAACCCCAGCCATGCTCGCCGGCTGCAATCAGCCCATAGGTCAGCGCGCCCAGCCAGAGCACGCTGAGCACCTGGCCGACCGGGTCGAGCGCGGCATGCTCGGGATGCGAGCTTTCCTTGATGCCCCAAAGCCCCAGCCCCACCGTCAGCAGCCCGATCGGAATGTTGATGACGAAGATGCTCTGCCAGCCCGCATGGTCCACCAGCAGCCCGCCGAGCAACGGCCCGAGGACCAGCGACAGCGCCGAGAACGACGACCAGCCGCCGATCACCCGCGCCCGCGCGACCGGCTCCGGAAACGCATGCGCCAGCAGCGACAGCGCGCCTGGAATCATCAGCGCGCCGGCCACGCCCTGCACCGCCCTGCCCGCCAGCAGGATCGGCAGGCTGCCGGCCATCGCGCACATTGCCGAGCCGATGGTGAACACAGCCACGCCGGCCAGCCACGCGCGCTTGCGGCCGTAACGGTCGCCCAGCGGCCCCGCCGACAGCATGAAGGCAGAGAGGCACAGCGCGTAGATGTCGATCACCCACTGCAACCCGGCGAGGTCGGTGGAAAGCGCCCGCTGCAACGTGGGCAGCGCGACGTTGACGATGCTCACGTCGAGCGTGGCGATGAAGCTGCCGAGGTACACCGCGGCAACCAGCGCGAGACGGCGGCGCGGGTCGGCCGCAGCCTGAATGGGGGAGTCCATGGATGCCTTCAAGGTCGTTGAAGAAGGCGCCGATACTGACTTCAAGTCAGTAAATTGTCAACCAGATGAGAATTAATCGCATTTGAAACGTGGATTTGGCGCCCTCGCCCCATCAGACCTTGAGACCCCAGGTCGCGCGCGCACCAATGGCCACCACGCCCCCAACCACCCAGAACACGCCACCGATGCCGATCAGCGCGCCGAGCGAGCCGAACAACATCGGCATTGCCACGCTCGACGCATTGATGGTCATGAGCCGCAGGCCCAGCGCCTCGCCATGGCGGGTGTGCGGCGTGATCTGGTGGAGCATGCTCATCACCATCGGCTGCACCGCACCCAACGCAAACCCGAGCACGACCGAGCAGATGCCCATAGTCCAGGCCGAGTCCAGCAGCGGATAGATCGCGAACACCATCGCCGTGACCGCCGTCGAGCTCAGGATCACGCTGCGCTCCGATGCTCGCGACGCAATCACCGGCAGCACCACGCGGATGACCGCCGCCGCGATGGCGAAGGCGCCCAGGATCGAGCCGATCACCGAAGCGCTGATGCCCCGGTCGTGCCCCAGCACCGGCAGCACGAAGGCGTGTACGTCCCAGCTCGACGACTGCAGCCAGTTCACGAACAGCAGGCGGCGGAACATCGGCTCGCGCAGCAAGTCCCAGGCGCGCGTCGGCTTGGCGCCCGCCACGGGGGCGGTGGGCGGCGGCTCGTGCGCGCCGCGTGCGAGCATCCAGCAGAGGATGGGTAGCGCCGCCATCACGGCGAAGCAGATGCGGAACGCGAGCATGTCCGCAGGCGCACGGCCCGCATGGTCGATCAGCATGCCGGCCAGGAACGGCCCCACGAAATTGGCCACGGCCGGCGCGATGGCGAGCCAGCTGAAAACGCGCTTGAGCTGTGTCGGGTCGGTGGCCGAGCGCCCCACGTGCCGCTGCAGCGCGATGACGGTCGCTCCCGTGGCGCCGCCGGTCAGCAGGGCCGCGACGCACATCACCGGAAAGATCGGGAAGATCACCACCAGCCCCGCGCCGACAACCGCCGCGATGACAGACAGCCACAGCGGCCGCTTGAAGCCGTATCGATCGGCAAAACGCCCTGCCGGCAAGGCGAGAAAAACCTGGGTCAGCGCGAACAGCGAGATCAGCACGCCGACCGCCAGCGCGCTGTACCCCTGTTGAAGTGCCAGCAGCGGCGTGGCGAGCCGCATGCCGGCCATGGTGGCGTGCAGGCACACCTGGGCGCCGATGACACGCAACAGTTCGGAGCCTTTCACGGGGTGTCTTCGCCCTCGCTGTCGGATTCGGCGTCAGTGCCAGCCGTGGGCGGCAGCAGCGCCTGGGCCTGCGCCTCGGGCAGCGCCTCGACCTTGCGCAGCGCCAGGCGCATCTGCCGGGCGCGCGTATCGGCCTTGTCGAGCGTGTCCGAGGCCTTGGCCACCTGCTCCTTGATGCGCGCGACCCATTCGCCATAGCGCTCGAACTCGGTCTTCACCGCGCCCAGCACTTTCCAGACCTCGGACGCCTGCCGCTCCAGCGCCAGGGTGCGAAAGCCCATGTGCAGGCTGTTGAGCATCGCGAGCAAGGTGGTCGGGCCGGCCAGCGTCACGCGATGCTGGCGCTGCACCGCATCCATCAGGCCGGGCCGGCGCAGCACCTCGGCGTAGAGGCTTTCGACGGGCAGGAAGAGGATGGCGAAGTCGGTGGTGTGCGGGGCCGCGAGGTAGTTGTCGGCAATCGACTTGGCCTCGGTGCGGATGCGCGCTTCGAGCGCCTTGGCAGCCAGCTCGGCGCCCCCGGCATCGGCTCGTTCGTGCGCATCGATGAGCCGCTCGTAGTCGTCGCGCGGGAACTTGGCGTCGATGGGCAGCCACACCGGCGCGCCGTCATCGCCGCGGCCCGGAAAGCGGATCGCGAAGTCAACGCGCTGCCCGCTGCGCGGCTTGGTCTCTATCTGCTTGGCGTACTGGTCGGGCGTGAGCACCTGTTCGAGCAGCGCTTCGAGCTGCACCTCGCCGAAGATGCCACGCGTCTTCACGTTGGTCAGCACGCGCTGCAGGCTGCCGACGCCCACGGCCAGCGTCTGCATTTCGCCAAGGCCCTTGTGCACCTGCTCGAGCCGGTCGGCCACCTGCTTGAAGCTTTCGCCAAGGCGCGCTTCGAGCGTGCTCTGCAGCTTCTCGTCGACGGTCTTGCGCATCTCGTCGAGCTTGGCTGCGTTGGTCTGCTGCAGCTGCGCGAGCTGCGTTTCCATCGTCTCGCGCACTTCCGACAGGCGCCGTGCGTTCGATTCGCTCAGGCCCTGCAGCTGGGTGTTGAGCGTGTCGGCCAGCGTCTTCTGCAGTGACGCGAGCTGCAGCGAGAAGGCATCGAGTTGCGCGTTCTGCGTGCGCGTGGCCTCGGCGCCCTGCTGCACCAGCGCCTGCTGGAAGGTGGCGAAGGCCTGTGCGGTTTCCTGCCGCGCACCGCGCGAGCTTTCGCCGATGTCGTTGCGCAGCTCGCGCTCGGTGCGTTCGTTGGCCGAGCCCAGCGCGGCCAGCACGCGCAGCAGGTCGCTGTGGTCGGCCGGGGCTTGCTGGCGGGCCAGCAGCCAGATCACCAGCACGAGCTGGATGACCGCGAGTACGGCCAGTGCAATAAGAACCAGTGAAGTGTCCAAGGTTGCGGTATCGCCTCTGCCTATTTGCCGGGCACTGGCGTCACGGGCGTCAGCGGCCCTTTGCCGCCGAAGTACGCGATGAGGTTGTCGGCAGCAAGGTCGGCCATGGCGCGGCGCGTGGGCACGGTGGCGCTGGCGATGTGCGGTGTCAGCACCACGTTGGGCACGGTCAGCAGGTCAGGGTGGACCTTGGGCTCACCCTCGAACACGTCGAGGCCAGCGGCGGCAATGCGCTTTTCGCGCAGGGCCACGGCCAGGGCCGCGTCGTCGACGATGCCGCCGCGCGCGATGTTGACGAGCGTGGCGGTCGGCTTCATCAGCGCGATCTCGGCCGCACCGATGGTGTGATGCGAAGCCGGCGAGTAAGGCACCACCAGCACCACGTGGTCGGCCGTCTTGAGCAGCTCTTCCTTGCTCACGTAGCTGGCCTTGCATTCGGCTTCGAGCGCCGCGTCGAGCTTCGAGCGGTTGTGATAGATCACCTTCATGCCGAAGCCGTGCGCGCCGCGCTTGGCAATGCCCTGCCCGATGCGGCCCATGCCGATGATGCCCAGCGTCGAGCCGTGGATGTCGGAGCCCGCGAACATGTCGAAGCTCCACTTCTGCCACTTGCCCGCGCGCAGGAAGTGTTCGCTCTCGGTGATGCGGCGTGCCGTGGCCATCAGCAGTGCAAAGCCGAAGTCGGCGGTGGTCTCGGTCAGCACGTCGGGCGCGTTGGTGCCGAGCACGCCGTGCGCGGCCATGGCATCGACGTCGAAGTTGTTGTAGCCCACGGCCATGTTGGCGCAGATCTTCAGGTCGGGGCAGGCGTCGAGCACGGCGGCGTCGATGCGCTCGCTGCCGGTGGTGAAGGCGCCCTGCTTGCCCTGCAGTTTGGCAATCAGCTGTTCCTTGCTCCAGCTCTCGTCCGACTGGTTCGACTCGACCTCGAAATGCTGCGACAGGCGTTCGATGGTCTCGGGAAAGATCGCGCGCGCGACCAGGATCTTGGGCTTGCTCATGATGTTGTCTCTCTGCGAAGGAAGGTCAGCGGAAGAAGATGAAGGTGCAAATGACGAACAGCGGAACCAATATGGCCACCGACCACGCCATGTAGCCGAAGAAGCTCGGCATGCGCACGCCGCGGCTCTCGGCGATGGCCTTGACCATCAGGTTGGGCGCGTTGCCGATGTAGGTGTTGGCGCCCATGAACACTGCGCCAGCCGAAATGGCAGCCAGCGTGGAGGCGTAGGTGGTCATCAGCGCCGCCGGGTCTCCGCCCGCGGTGTTGAAGAACACCAGGTAAGTCGGAGCGTTATCGAGGAAGGAGCTCAGCACGCCGGTGGCCCAGAAGTACATCGCCGGATCGGGCTGGCCGTCGGCGCGCGTCACGGCCGAGACGATGGCACCGAACGGGCCCTGCGTGCCGGCCTTGAGCATCGCGATCACCGGGATGATGGTCAGGAAGATTCCTGCGAACAGCTTGGCCACTTCGGCCATGGGCTCCCACTCGAACTGGTTGTCGGCGTGCACCTTGGGCGCGGTGAGTTTGTACGAGACCACCGCGATCAACGCCAGCCCCACGTCGCGCACCAGCCCCGGCAGGCCGACCTCGGTGCCGAACACGTCGAAGGCCACGGGTGATTTCCAGAAGCCGCTGAGCAGCACCAGCGCGACCACGCCGCCCAGGAGCCAGAAGTTGGCAGCGCCGTCGAAGCCGATGCCGGGCGTGTCGGGGGTCGGATCGACCGGCATCACGCCTTCCTTACGGTAGTAGTGGCGGTCGATGGCATAGAACAGCGCCAGCAGCACGCCGAGGATGAACAAGGTTTCAGGCAGGATGTTCTGCGCGGTCCAGAAGAAGCCCACGCCCTTCAGGAAACCCAGGAACAGCGGCGGATCGCCCAGCGGCGTAAGCGCACCGCCCGCGTTCGACACGATGAAGATGAAGAACACGATCACATGCACCTTGTGCACGCGGTTGTCGTTGGCGCGGATCAGCGGCCGTATCAGCAGCATCGATGCGCCCGTGGTGCCCATGAAGCTCGCAAGCACCGCGCCGATGGCGAGGATCGCCGTGTTGAGGCCGGGTGCGCCATGCAGGTTGCCGCGAATGTGGATGCCGCCCGCCACGGTGAACAACGCCGTCAGCAGGATGATGAACGGGATGTACTCGGCCACCAGCGCATGCACGAGTTGAACACCGGCAAGCTGTACGCCGAAGGCCGCGGCAAAGGGCAGCAGGAATGCCAGCGCCCAGGCGGCAGAGATCTTGCCGTAGTGGTGGTGCCAGAACGCAGGCGCGAGCAGCGGAAACAGCGCGATCGACAACAGGATGCCGGCAAACGGCACGCCCCACAGCGGCGAGAGGCTGCCACCGTCGAAGTCGGCGGCCGAGGCCAGGGCGGGAAGAAAAAGCAGCGGCAGCGACACCGCGGCCGCCTTCAGTCGAATCGTTTTTTGCATGGGGGGCTGTACCGTACCAGACAGGTCAGTACAGCCTTCAAGCCGGAGGTTGTTCGATTTCGAACACCTGGCGCAGGTACGCCAGGTATTTTTCGTCCTCGCACATGTTCTTGGACGGCGTGTCCGACAGCTTGGCCACCGGCTGGTCGTTACAGTGGATCATCTTGATGACGATCTGCAGCGGCTCGTAGCCCAGGTCGTTGGTGAGGTTGGTGCCGATGCCGAAGGCCAGCTGGCAGCGGCCGCGGAACTGCTGGTACAGCTCGATGGTGCGCGGCACCGTGAGGCCGTCGCTGAAGATCAGCGTCTTGGTGCGCGGGTCGACCCGGTTGGCGATGTAGTGCGCCAGCATGCGCTCGCCCCACTGGAACGGGTCGCCGCTGTCGTGCCGCGCGCCGTCGAAGAGCTTGCAGAAGTACAGGTCGAAGTCGCGCAGGAAGGCGCTCATGCCGTACACGTCGGACAGTGCGATGCCCAGGTCGCCGCGGTACTCGCGCGCCCAGCTCTCGAAACCGAAGATCTGGCTGTCGCGCAGCCGCGGGCCGAGCGCCTGGCAGGCCTGCAGGTATTCGTGGGCCATGGTGCCCAGCGGGATCAGGCCGAGCTTCATGGCGTACAGCACGTTGCTGGTGCCCGCGAGCTGCGGCAGCCGCGTGCCGGGCGGTGCCTGCACCGGCGGCGAGGTGACGGCGCCGAGACGGGCGGTGAGAGTGCGCAGCACCTCTTCGTGCCAGTCCTTCGAGAAGCGGCGGCGCGTGCCGTAGTCGGCGATCTTCAGGTCGGCGAGGCCAGCGTCCTGCAGCTGCGCGATCTTGGTTTCGAGACGGCGGCGGCCTTCGGCGATGTCGGGCTTCTTCTGCGTGTTGCGGAAGTAGACCTCGTTGACGATGGCCAGCACCGGGATCTCGAACAGGATGGTGTGCAGCCATGGCCCCTTGATGCGGATCTCGAGCTCGCCCGAGGGCTGGGGAATGATGTTGATGTACTTCTCGTTGAGCCGGAAGAGCCCGAGGAAGTCGACGAAGTCGCTCTTGATGAAGCGCATCGAGCGCAGGTAGGACAGCTCGGCATCGCGGAACTGCAGCGAACAGAGGCTGCGCACCTCGTCGCGGATCTGGCCCGCGAACTGGGCCAGGTCGACACCGGGGTTGCGGCACTTGAAGCGGTACTCGACCCGGGCCCCCGGGAAGTGATGCAGGACCACCTGCATCATCGTGAACTTGTAGAGGTCGGTGTCGAGCAGGCTGTGAATGATCATGGTGCTGGGCGCGGTGTCTCAAACTTTTCGGCGGCCGTTCGATTATCACGGGGCGCGTCGGCCTCTGCCTACGGGGCCTGAACAGCACGTCCTACCGGGAGGGTGAATCAGCCCCGCGACAGTGATTTCACGGCGGCGAACACAGCCCGTCGAATCAACTGTCTCAAAGGAGATTCGCATGAACAAGGACACCATCGAAGGCAACTGGAAACAGCTCAAGGGCAAGGTCAAGGAGCAATGGGGGAAGCTGACGGACGACGACTTCGACGTCATCGCCGGCAAGCGCGACCAGCTGCTCGGCCGCATCCAGGAACGCCACGGCATCAGCCGCGAGGAAGCCGAAAAGCAGGTCAAGGACTGGGAATCGCGCGACGGCCGCTCGCCGGACGCGCTCTGGTTCGAACGCTACTGAGCGCTGAGCGCCCCCTCGATTTCATCAACTCCCCGAAGGAAAACAACCATGAAAAAGCACCTCCTCATGCTGGCTCTCGCCTCCACCTGCTTCGTGGCCACGCAGGCCAGCGCCATGACCAAGGACGAATACAAGGTCGCCAAGGAAAAGATCGAGGCCGACTACAAGGTCGCCAAGGCCCAGTGCGACACGATGAAGGACAACGCCAAGGACGTCTGCCAGAAGGAAGCCAAGGGCAAGGAAGACGTTGCCAAGGCGGAGCTCGAGCAGCAGTACCAGCCGAGCGACAGCCACGCCCGCAACGTGGCTGAAGAGAAGGTGAAGGCCGCCTACGAAGTCGCGAAGGAAAAGTGCGACGACCAGAAGGGCGAAGCCAAGACCGCATGCGTGAAGCAGGCCAAGGCGGATGAAGCCCAAGGCAAGGCCGACATCAAGGCCATGAAGAAGGCCATGTAAGGTCTTCGCGGCGGGCGGCCTCGGTTGCTCAGGTCAGTTCCTGAGCGAATCGACCACCCGCTGCAGCGCCTCGGGCAGCGCCACCGGCCGCTGCGTGGCGCGGTCCACGTAGACGTGGACGAAGTGGCCTTGCGCCGCGGCGGTGTCTGCCCCCTCGGCGAACAACGCAATCTCGTATCGCACGCTCGATCGGCCCGCCTGGGCCACCCGGATGCCCGCTTCCACCGTCTGCGGGAACGCGATCGGCGCAAAGTAGTTGCACTGCGTCTCCACCACGAAGCCGATGACCTGGCCCTGGTGGATGTCGAGCGCGCCGCGCTCGATCAGCAAAGCATTCACCGCCGTATCGAACCAGCTGTAATAGACGACGTTGTTGACGTGGCCGTACATGTCGTTGTCGGCCCAGCGCGTCGGGATGCTGCGGAACGCGCTGTAGCTGCTGCGTACGTGCGGGGTGGGTTTGGTGGGTGCGCTGCTCATCGCGCGGCATTTTGCCAGCGGCCGTTGCCGTCGAAGGCGGCTTTGGACTTGAACGGGCCCGCCCGGCGGCCGAATTTAGAAGACGGCTTCTAAATTGCTGCAGGGCAGCAAAAACCCCTTGATCGCAAAACTCAGCTGCCTATACTTGAGGCCATGCTGCACCGCAACATAGACGGCGAGACAGCGCAACGTGAACCGACCACTCAATCATCCCTTCTGGAGATCCCAAATGGCCCTGACCGCTGACCAAATCCTCGCCGCCCAAAAAGCAAACCTCGAAACCCTGTTCGGCCTGACCACCAAGGCTTTCGAAGGCGTCGAGAAGCTCGTCGAACTGAACGTGACCGCTTCGAAGGCCGCCCTGGCCGAAGCCCAGAACACCGCCCAGGCTGCCCTGAGCGTCAAGGACGCACAAGAACTGCTGACGCTGCAAGCCAGCCTGTTCCAGCCCCTGGCTGAAAAGACCGCTGCCTACAGCCGTCACCTGTACGACATCGCCCAAGGCACCGGCGCCGAGTTCTCCAAGGCTTTCGAAGCCAAGGCTGCTGAAGCCCAGCAAGCCTTCGTCGGCCTGGTCGACAGCGCTTCCAAGAACGCCCCCGCCGGTTCGGAAACCGCCGTTGCCGTGCTGAAGAGCGCCGTGGCTGCCGCCAACAACGCTTTCGAATCGGTTCAAAAGGCCGTCAAGCAAGCGTCGGACGTCGCCGAAGCCAACTTCAACGCCGTGTCGACCCAAGCCGTTGCCGCCGCGAAGACCGCGACCGCTTCGCGCAAGCGCTAAGCCGCCGACCACCACCAGTTGTCTCCTTGGGTCCTCACGGATCCAATTCAGGGCCTCATCCTCGGATGAGGCCTTTTTTTTGGCCTGGCGGGGCGTCTTCGATAATGCCGGTCTCATCCAGGAGACTTCAATGCAGATCGATGGCAAGGTTTTTATCGTGACCGGTGGCGCTTCGGGCCTCGGCGAAGGCACGGCGCGCATGCTGGCCGCCAACGGCGCCAAGGTGGTGATCGCCGACATGCAGGCTGACAAGGGCGAAGCCGTTGCAAAGGAAATTGGCGGCGTGCTCGTCAAGTGCGACGTGAGCCAGGAAGCCGACGGCCAGGCGGCCGTGGCCGCCGCACTCAAGCTTGGCAAGCTGGTCGGCCTCGTCAACTGCGCTGGCATTGCGCCGGCCGAGAAGACGGTGGGCAAGAATGGCCCGCACGCGCTGGCCGTGTTCAGCAAGACCGTCACGGTCAACCTGATCGGCAGCTTCAACATGATCCGGCTCGCGGCCGACGCCATGGGCAAGAACGAGCCCGAAGCCACGGGCGAGCGCGGCGTGCTGATTTCCACCGCCTCTGTCGCAGCCTACGACGGGCAGATCGGCCAAGCGGCCTACAGCGCCTCGAAGGGCGGCGTGGTCGGCATGACGCTGCCCATCGCCCGCGACCTCGCGCGCAGCGGCATCCGCAACATGACCATCGCCCCCGGCATCTTCGGCACGCCCATGCTGTTCGGCATGCCTCAGGAAGTGCAGGACGCGCTGGCCGCCAGCGTGCCCTTCCCTTCCCGCCTGGGCACGCCCGAGGACTACGCCAAGCTGGCGAAGCACATCATCGAGAACGACATGCTCAACGGCGAGGTGATTCGCCTGGACGGAGCGATTCGATTGGCTCCCCGCTGACCTCGGAAGCCGGCGGCTTCGCGCTGCCGGTGCGGTCCAGGCGCTCGTAGTTCGCGATCACCTGGGCCCCGAGCAGCACCAGCGTGGCGGCGATCTCCAGGCTCAGCAGCACCACGATGGCCGTGGTGAGCGAACCGTAGACCACGTTCACCTGCGACAAGGTCGAGAAGTACCAGATCAGCACGCGCCGCGTGGCCTCCCACAGCAGCGCGGCCGTCACGCCGCCCAGCAGCGCATGGCGCAGCGACATGCGCCCGGCCGGCATCACGAGGTAGAGCGAGGTCAGCATGAAGATCTCGCCGCCCAGCCCCAGCAGGTACAGCAGCAGCCCCGAAACGCCCGACAGCGACCAGCTGCGCCCCAGCAGGTCGACGCTTTCCCGTCCCACCAGCTGCAACGCGCCCGACACTAGCGTAACCAGCAGCAGCCCCACGCACAGGCACAGGATGTAGATGTAGGGCATGGCCACCGACACCAGGAAGTGGCGCTTGTGGTCAGCCCTGCGGTGGTGAAAGATCACCGCCATGGCGCTTTCGAGCACGCTGAAGGCCAGCGAGCTGAAGAAAAGCATCGTCACCAGCAGCACCGGCCCCAGCACGTCGCGGTGGTCCAGGAAGCTCGACAGTTCGGCCACGATGGCTTTCGACTGCCCCGGCAGCAGCCAGCCCAGGTACTGTCCGATGGTGCGCAGCAGTTCGGCCTGCTCGATGACGTGCGACAGCGCGATCACGCTCACGATCAGCAGCGGCACGATGGAAAGCAGCGCGTAGTACGCCACCGCCCCTGCGAGCAGCAGCCCCTGGTTGGCGCGAAATTCCTTGAGCGCATCCCAGGCGAATCTCAGGGGGTGGCGCAGCAGCGGCGCGATGTGTTGCAGGGGTTTGGGCGTCGTCATGCATGGATTCCGGTCGCTTTCAGTATGCCGTCCGGCCGCCAGCCTTCGCCCGCTTGCGTATGATTTGCCGCTCTTCGCCTACATGACCATCCCCGCTTCATTCATCCAGGAACTCATCGCGCGCGCCGATGTGGTCGAGATCGTCGGCCGTTATGTGCAGCTCAAGAAGGCCGGCGCCAATTTCATGGGGCTGTGCCCGTTCCACGGCGAGAAATCGCCCTCTTTCTCCGTCAGCCCGACCAAGCAGTTCTATCACTGCTTCGGCTGCGGGGTGCATGGCAACGCCATCGGCTTTCTGATGGAGCATGCGGGCATGGGCTTCGTCGAGGCGGTCCACGACCTGGCCGGCCAGTACGGCCTGCAGGTGCCCGAGGACGACGCCTCTCCCGCCGAGCGCGCCCGCGCCGCCAGCCAGCGCCAGAAACAGGCCACGCTGACCGACGTGCTCGAAAAAGCCGGCGACGCCTACCGCAAGCACCTGCGGCAGGCGCCCGGCGCCATCGAATATCTGAAGGGCCGCGGCGTCTCGGGCGAGGTGGCCAAGCAGTTCGGCATCGGCTATGCGCCGGCCGGCTGGCGCGCGCTGGCCAGCGTTTTCCCCGACTACGACGACCCGCTGCTCGCCGAGAGCGGACTGGTGATCGTCAACAACGAGGAAGGCAAGCTCAGCGACGAAGAAGCCAAGCGCTACGACCGCTTCCGCGACCGCGTGATGTTCCCGATCCGCAACGTGAAGGGCGAGTGCATCGGCTTTGGCGGGCGCGTGCTGGGCGACGAGAAGCCCAAGTACCTGAACTCGCCCGAAACGCCGGTGTTCAGCAAGGGCCGCGAGCTCTACGGCCTTTATGAAGCCCGCGCCGCCTTCCGCGACCGCGGCTATGCGCTCGTCACCGAGGGCTACATGGACGTGGTGGCGCTGGCCCAGCTCGGTTTTCCGAACGCGGTGGCCACGCTCGGCACCGCCTGCACTACGGAGCACGTGCAGAAGCTCTTCCGCTTCACCGAATCGGTGGTGTTCAGCTTCGACGGCGACGCCGCCGGTCGCCGCGCCGCGCGCAAGGCGCTCGACGGTGCCCTGCCCTACGCCACCGACGTGCGCAGCATCAAGTTTTTGTTCCTGCCGGCCGAGCACGACCCCGACAGCTTCATCCGCGAGCACGGCGCCGAGGCCTTCGCCCGCTTCGTCAACGAGGCCACGCCGCTGTCGCGCTTCATGCTCGAAGCCGCCCGCGAAGGCTGCGACCTGACCACCGCCGAGGGCCGCGCCCACATGACGAGCAACGTGCGCCCGCTCTGGAGCGCCATGCCCGACGGTGCCCTCAAGCGACAGTTGCTGAGCGAGATCGCGACGCTGGTGCAGCTCGACGCGCCGGCGCTGTCGGAACTCTGGGCCTCCACGCCGGGCCCGCGCAAGGCCGGCGGCGCACCCGCGCCGCAGCGCCAAGGCGAGCCTTCCGGCTACGGCGGCGGTGGTGGCGGTGACGACTACTACCCGGACATGCCCCCGCCGCAGGACTTTGAACCGCCGCGCTATGAAAGCGATAGCAAGCCCAAGTTCCAGCCGCGCAAGTTCGTCAAGGGCAAGCGCTGGGGCGGCAAGTTCGAGGAACCCATCGAGCCCCTGCGCGGACGCGGTGCCCCGCCCAGCCGCCCGGATGTGGCGGTGCGGCTGCTGCTGTCGAACATGGCGCAATGGGAAGCCCTGTCGCACGAGCTCCACGTGATGTTGTGCGACCTGCCCGGCTCGCACGGCGCGCTCTTCACCTGGCTCGACAGCCAGCTGCACGAGCACGGCGTCCAGCCCTGGGCGGCCCTGCGCGAAGGCATGCGTGGACTCGACTTCGAGCCGCTGGCCGAGCGGCTGATGTCCGTCTCCGAGGCCGGTCCGGTGCCCGAGGGCGAGGAGGCGCAGCATCTGGCCGACGCCGCCCGCGAACTCTCCAGCGTGCTCGATTTCATGCTCGACGACCTTCTCAAGGCCCAGCAGAGCGAGGCCATCGCCGCCGTGGGAAAAGACCCGAAAGCCCTGGAACGCTACAAGGCGCTGGAAACCCGGCGGCTCGAATTGCGCGCCCGTCTGCGCGCCTCGGGTTCAGAAACTGCTTGAAATTTGCGCAACACGCTATAATGTAGGGCTTCGCAACTGGCGAAATTAGGCAAGAGCGACAGCAGCACCTCCGGGCCGACCCCTAGCGCAACGCACTCCAACGGTAAATTCCGGCGGAAAGGGTCAATAACCGCAAGGACTGCATACCAAATGTTCGCCCGACATCTTGCCTGTTGAGGAATTAATTCCTCTTTCCCATTTGTTTTTAGTCCGTGCCTGTGCACGGGCTGTGGTGGCGCTGTCCGCGTGACGGTGCGCCTGTGATCCCGCTTGTTCTTTCTTGCCGTAACGAGGTCGTATGCCCAGTTCAAAGAAGCCTGCTCCTTCACTTGCCAAAAGCGTCGCCACCAAGCCCGCAGCAGAAAAACCGTTGAAAGCCGGCGCGAAGCCGGCAACCAAGACGGCCGCCGCCGCATCCAAATCGGCAGCCGCAACGAAAGTGAAAACCGTGCCCACGAAATCGACCTCTCTCGACGATCCCAAAAAAGCAGCCGCCCCCGCAGCCAAGAAAGTCGGCCGCCCGCCCAAGGCCGCCGGCGCCGCCACGCCCGCCACCGGCGCCAAGCGCGGCCGCAAGCCCAAGGCTGACAAGGAAGCCCCCGAGAGCGACGTCGACCTGTCGGACATCGAGGACGACCTGGCCGGCGACGAGCCCGCGGTTGCGACGACCACCGAAGAGAAGGTCAAGCCGCTGCGCATGAAGATCAGCAAGGCGAAGGAACGCGCCTTGATGAAGGAGTTCGGCCTCGACGAGACCGTGCTCTCCGAAGAAGACCTGGCCAAGCGCCGCTCGCGCCTGAAGACCCTGATCACGCTGGGCAAGACCCGCGGCTACCTCACGCACGGCGAAATCTCCGACCACTTGCCCGACAAGCTGGTCGACGCCGAGACCATGGAAGTCGTGGTCACCATGCTCAACGACATGGGCGTGGCGGTGTACGAGCAGACGCCCGACGCCGAAACCCTGCTGCTGAACAACACCGCGCCCACCGCCACCACGGTGGAAGAAGCCGAGGAAGAAGCCGAAGCCGCGCTCTCCACGGTGGACAGCGAATTCGGCCGCACTACCGACCCGGTCCGCATGTACATGCGCGAAATGGGTACGGTCGAGCTGCTGACGCGCGAAGGCGAAATCGAAATCGCCAAGCGCATCGAAGGCGGCCTGATGGCCATGATGGAAGCCATTTCGGCCTCCCCCGCCACCATCGCCGCGATCCTCGAAATGGCCGCAACGATCCGTGAAGGCAAGGTCGTCATCTCGACCATCGTCGACGGCTTCTCGAACCCCAACGAGGCCGACGACTACGTGGCCGAAGAAGACTTCGACGAGTTCGACGAGGAAGACGACGACGACGGCAAGGGCGGCTCCAAGGCCCTGACCAAGAAGCTCGAAGAACTCAAGCGTGAAGCGCTCGATCGCTTCGACCGCATCGCCAGCATGTTCGAGAAGATCCACAAGATCTACGAGAAGGAAGGCTACGGCACGCCGGCGTACGTCAAGGCCCAGCAGGCCGTGTCCGACGAGCTGATGACCATCCGCTTCACCGCCAAGACCATCGAGAAGCTGTGCGACCTGGTGCGTACGCAGGTGGACGACGTTCGCAAGAAGGAACGCGAACTGCGCCGCATCATCGTGGACAAGTGCGGCTTCCCGCAGGACGAGTTCATCCGCGACTTCAGCGGCTACGACAAGAACGGCAACCGCATCGCCTCCAACCTGCTCAACCTGAAGTGGGTCGAGAAGCAGGCCGCCGCCGGCAAGCCCTGGAGCACGGTGCTCGCGCGCAACATCCCGCCAGTGCAGGAACTGCAGCAGAAGCTCGCCGACATCCAGTCGCGCGTGGTGGTGCCGCTGTCCGAGCTGAAGGACATCAACAAGCGCATGAACGAAGGCGAATCGTCTTCGCGCGATGCCAAGAAGGAAATGATCGAGGCCAACCTGCGCCTCGTGATCTCCATCGCCAAGAAGTACACCAACCGCGGCCTGCAGTTCCTCGACCTTATCCAGGAAGGCAACATCGGCCTGATGAAGGCGGTCGACAAGTTCGAATACCGTCGCGGCTACAAATTCTCGACGTACGCCACGTGGTGGATCCGCCAGGCCATCACCCGCTCGATCGCCGACCAGGCGCGCACCATCCGCATTCCGGTGCACATGATCGAGACGATCAACAAGATGAACCGCATTTCGCGCCAGCACTTGCAGGAGTTCGGCTTCGAACCCGACGCCGGCATCCTGGCCGCGAAGATGGAGATTCCGGAAGACAAGATCCGCAAGATCATGAAGATCGCGAAGGAGCCGATCTCGATGGAAACCCCCATCGGCGACGACGACGATTCGCACCTGGGCGACTTCATCGAGGACAGCAGCAACACGGCTCCTATCGAAGCCGCGATGCAGGCCGGCCTGCGCGACGTGGTCAAGGACATCCTCGACAGCCTCACGCCGCGCGAAGCCAAGGTGCTGCGCATGCGCTTCGGCATCGAAATGAGCACGGACCACACGCTGGAAGAAGTCGGCAAGCAGTTCGATGTGACCCGCGAGCGCATCCGCCAGATCGAGGCGAAGGCACTGCGCAAGCTCAAGCATCCGTCGCGTTCGGACAAGCTGCGCAGCTTTATTGATACGCTCTAAGCCGGTCTCCCGGTATTTCCCGACGAGGAGGCGCCCGCAAGGGCGCTTTCTTTTTTGGCCTTCGCGATAAAAAGAACGGAGCAAACCTCATGAATCCCGATGCAGACAAACTCTGGCAGGCCCCGCGCTGGGCGCTTGCCGTGCTGCTCGCGGTGCTCGGCATGCTCGGGCCCTTTTCCATCGACACCTACATCCCGGCCTTCTCGGGCATTGCGCAATCCATCGGCGCGACGCCGGCCGAGATGCAGCAGACGCTTTCGGCCTACCTGTTCGGCTTCGCGTTCATGAACCTGTTCCACGGCGCGCTGTCGGACAGCTTCGGCCGCCGCCCCGTGGTGCTGTGGGGCCTGGCCGTGTTCACGCTGGCCTCGCTGGGCTGTGCGCTCTCGCAGAACATCACGCAGCTGGTGCTGTTCCGCGGGCTGCAGGGCCTGTCGACCGGCGCCGGCATCGTGGTCTCGCGCGCGGTGATCCGCGACATGTTCCCGCCCGCCGAGGCGCAGCGGGTCATGAGCCAGGTCACGATCTACTTCGGCGTGGCACCGGCCATCGCGCCCATCGTGGGCGGCTTCCTGTTCGTGCACGCGGGCTGGCACGCGGTGTTCTGGTTCCTGGTGGCGGTGGGCGTGGTGCTGTTCACTGCCAACTACAAGCTGCTGCCCGAGACGCTGCACAAGGACCACCGCCAGCCCTTCCAGGTGCGGCACCTGATGCGCGGCTATTGGGACCTGTGCTCCGACCCGCGCTTCCTGCTGCTGGCCTTTGCGAGCGGCGTGCCCTTCAACGGCATGTTCCTCTACGTGCTGGCCGCGCCCGCATTCCTCGGCGACCACCTCGCGCTGCAGCCGCAGCAGTTCTTCTGGTTCTTCCTGCTGACCATCGGCGGCATCATGCTCGGCGCGCGCGCCAGCGGCCGCATGGCCGGCAAGGTCGCGCCCAAGCGGCAGATCCGCGACGGCTTCGTCATCATGCTGGCCACCTCGGTGGTCAACGTGGTGGCCAACACTTTCTTCCAGGCGCACGTGGCCTGGGCGCTGTGGCCGCTGGCGGTGTTCGCCTTCGGCTGGGCGCTGATGGTGCCGGTGGTCACGCTGCTGGTGCTCGACCTGCACCCCGAGCGCCGCGGCATGGCCTCTTCGCTGCAGGCCGTGATCGGCTCCACCGCCAACGGCATCGTGGCCGGCGCGGTGGCGCCGCTGGTGATGCATTCGACGCTCGCGCTGGCGCTGACCTCCATGGGCATGCTCGCCATCGGCCTTGTCGCCTGGGTGTGGCTGCATGACCGCTGGCCAGAGATCGGGCGCATGGTGGCGCACGAAGGCTGAGAACACGGGCGAGGTTCCGATGCGCTTCGAAGCATTCCTGACTCATGCGCGCGCCTGGCTGCCAGGCCGCACCACCGTCGATGCCCGCGAGCGCCTGCGCGCGGTGGCAGGTGCGGGCCTCGGCCTGCTGGTCACAGCGCTGCTGTGCCGGTGGATGGCCGGCCCGCTCGCCGCCTCCGTCTGGCTGATCGCGCCGCTGGGCGCCAGCGCCGTGCTGGTGTTTGCTGTGCCGGCCAGTCCGCTCGCGCAGCCGTGGTCGGTCATCGGCGGCAACACGCTGTCGGCGGTGGTCGGCATTGCGGCTGCCAACTGGATTCCCGACCCGGCGCTGGGCGCCGCCGTTGCAGTGGCTGCTGCCATCGGCCTGATGTTCAGCGCACGCTGCCTGCACCCACCGGGTGGTGCCGCCGCCTTGCTCGCGGTGCTGACGCACACCACGCATTTCTCGTCCGCCCTCTTCCCCTTCTTCACCAACTCGCTGCTGCTGGTGCTGGCCGGCGTGGCCTACAACTCGCTGACCGGGCGGCGCTATCCGCATGTGCAGGTGGTGGCGCGCCCGCCTGCGTCCGATGCGCGCTTCAGCCAGGCCGACATCGACGCCGTGCTGGCCCGTTACAACCAGGTGCTGGACATCAGCCGCGACGACCTCCAATCGCTGATCCAGCAGACCGAGCTCGAGTCGTACAAGCGGCGGCTGGGCACGCTGCACTGCGCCGACATCATGTCGCGCACGCCGGTCTCGGTGGAGTTCGGCACGCCGCTGCAGGAAGCGTGGGCGCTGATGCACGAGCGCCGCATCAAGGCCCTGCCCATCACCGACCGCACGCGCCGCGTGGTGGGCATCGTCACGCAGGCCGACTTCTTCCGCCAGCTCGACCTGCAGCATCACGAGGGCATCGCCGGCAAGCTGCGCGACCTGATCCGCGCCACGCGCACGGTGATGTCGAACAAGCCCGAGGTGGTCGGCCAGATCATGACGCGGCAAGTGCGCGTGGCCAGCGCCGACCGGCCCGTGGTCGACCTGGTGCCGCTGTTCTCCGAGGGCGGGCACCACCACATCCCGATCATCGATGGCGAGAAGCGCCTCGCGGGGATGATCACGCAGTCGGACTTCGTGCGCGCCCTCTATCGCGCTGTGGGGCCGGCGTAAGAGCCGCTCCTCACTCAAGCACCACGTTCGCCTTCTTCACCAGCGCCGCATAGCGCGCGGCCTCGCTGCGAAAGTAGCTCGCGGCCTGCTCTGGTGTCGTGGGCTTGATGACGTTGCCCTGCTTGTCCATCGCATCGCGCACTTCGGCGCTGGTGAATGCAGCGGCGACCGCGTCGTGCACGCGCTGGACATCGGCCGCCTGCATCTTCGGCGGCCCGATCACCGCGAACCAGCCTTCGACCGCGTAGTTCGGCAGCCCCTGCTCCGCGATGGTCGGGATGTCCGGCGCGGCTGGCGAACGCGTCGCGCCGCACAGGCCGATGGCGCGCAGCGCACCGCTCTTGATGTGCTGCTGCACGGCCGGCAGCGCAACCACGCCCATCTCGACCTGCCCCGCGATCATGTCGGTCACCATCGGCCCGGTGCCCTTGTAGGGAATGTGCCGCGCCTTCACGCCCGCCTCGTCCATGAACATCTCGCCGGCCAGGTGAATGATGGTGCCGTTGCCCGACGAGGCGTAGTTGTAGCCCTCGGGCTTCGCGCGCAGCAGTGCGACCAGTTCCTTCACGTTCTTCGCGGGCAGCTTCGGGTTCACCACCAGCACCAGCGGCGTCGCGCCCACCACGCTGATCGGCGTGACATCGTTGATCGCGTCGAAGGGCATCTTCTTGAACACCGCCGGGTTGATGACGTGGTTGTTCGACACCATGCCCAGCGTGAGCCCGTCGGGCGCGGCCTTGACGATGGCCGCGGCGCCGGTGATGCCACCCGCGCCCGGCAGGTTCTCGATCACCACCGGCTGGCCGAAGGCCTTGCCGAGCGCGACCGATGCAGCGCGCACGATGGTGTCGACGCCCGAGCCGGCGCTGATCGGCAGGATGAAGCGGATGGGTTTGTCGGAGCCCTGCGCAAGCGCGGGGCATGCGGCCACGGCGGCGGCGCACGCGCCGAGGCCGAGCACCGCACGGCGGTTCATCGAGGGAAGCGTCTGGGTCATGGTTTTGTCTCTCTTTATGTTCTTGAAAAGTCACTCTGCTCAGGCTACGGCCGATTCGGCGTGCAGCGCATCGACCTGCTCCCGCGCATAGCCCAGCTCGGCCAGCAGCTCACGCGTGTGCTCGCCCAGCGTCGGCGGATGCAGCCGCACACCGAGGCGCTCGCCACCGAGCGTGATCGGGAACAGCGTCGTCTGCGCCATTTCTCCGGCACGCTCACCGTCCGGCAGGCGAATGTCGGCCAGGCCGCCGGTGGCCTTCAGATGCGGGTCGTCGTAGAGGTCTTCGGGCCGCGTGATCGGCGCGAACGGCAGGCCACTGGCCTCGAAGATCGCCGACAGCTCCGCCGCCGAGCGGCCTGCCAGGCGCTCACGCAAGTCGGCCAGCAGCGTGGGCCGCAGGCGCACGCGGTCGTTGTTGGTGCGCAGGGCGGGGTCGGCCTTCAGGTCGTCGAAACCCAGCGCGTCGCAGAAGGTCTTCCACTGCGCGTCGCTCACGGCGGCCAGGAAGATCTGCTCGCCGTTCTTCACGGTGAACACGTCGTACAGCGCCCAGGCCGAGATGCGATCGGGCATCGGCGCAGCGGCCTGCCCGGTGATCGCGTACTGCAGCATGTGCTGCCCGACCAGGAACACGTTGTTCTCGAACAATGCCGATTGCACCTCCTGCCCCTTGCCGGTCTCGGCGCGCTGCATCAGCGCGGCGATCGCGCCGATGGCACCGAACATGCCGCCCATGATGTCGTTCACGCTGGTGCCCGCGCGCAGCGGATCGCCGGGGCGGCCGGTCATGTAGGCCAGACCGCCCATCATCTGCACCACCTCGTCGAGCGCGGTGCGGTGCTCATAAGGGCCGGGCAGAAAGCCCGTGTGGTTGACGTACACGAGGCGCGGGTTGAGCTTGCCGAGCGCGGCGTAGCCCAGGCCGTACTTGTCCATGGTGCCGGGCTTGAAGTTCTGCGCCACCACGTCGGCCGTGGCGCACAGGCGCAGCGCGGCTTCCAGCCCCTGCGGGTGCCGCAGGTCGAGCGCGATGCTCTTCTTGTTGCGATTGAACATGGGGAAGAAGCCCGCGCCCGCGCCCAGCAGGTGTCGCGTGCGGTCGCCATCGATGGGCTCGACCTTGATGACCTCCGCGCCCAAGTCCGCGAGCACCATGCCGCAGGTGGGGCCCATGACCATGTGGGTGAACTCGACCACACGGATGCCGGTGAGCGGCAGGCGCTTTTCTCCGGTCTTTGCCGCGCTCATGCCGTGACTCCCGCCGTCGCGGCAAAGGTCTTCGGAAAGCCCGCGCGCCACACCGTGCCCTGCAAGGTTTCGCCTTCGAGCCAGCTCGCCACGCGTCGGCGCAGGTCGAGCAGCTTCGGCAGATCGACGCCGGTCGCAACGCCCATGCTCTCGAGCATGAAGACAAGGTCTTCGGTGTCGACATTGCCGCTGGCGCCGGGCGCGTGCGGGCAGCCGCCGATGCCGGCCAGGCAGGCGTCGAAACGTGTGATGCCGACCTCCAGCGCGGCATACGCATTCGCGAGCCCCATGCCGCGCGTGTCATGGAAGTGGCCGCACCACAGCCGGTCGCCCGCGATGCGCAAGGCGCGCTCGAACAGGCTGCGCACCATCGCCGGATCGGCATAGCCGACTGTGTCGGCGAGGCTCACGCGGTCAGCGCCGGCATCGAGCAGCGCCTGCATCAGCCGCAGCACTTCGTCGGGCTCGACATGGCCCTGCAGCGTGCAGCCGAAGGCCGTGCCCACGCCGCCGTCGATCAGCGTCTTCGAGCCCGCCGCATCGCGCGCCGCGCGCATGCGCCCGACCTCGGCCACCACCTCATCGGGCGTCTTGCGCAGGTTGGCAAGGCTGTGCGCGTGGCTGGCCGAAAGCGGCACGACCATCAGGTCGGCCTCGCCCGCAATGGCGCGTTCGGCGCCCTTGAGGTTGGGCACGAGCACCGAGGCAAAGAGCCCCGGCAGTGTCTTCGCGTACGCCAGCAATTCGGCCGTGTCGGCCAATTGCGGCAGCAGGTGCGCCGGCACGAACGAGCCGACTTCGATCTCGCGCTGCCCGGCGGCGTGCGCGCCGCGGATCCATTCGAGCTTGCGTTCGGTGGGCAGTACGCGGGCGATGCTCTGGAGGCCATCGCGCAGGCCCACTTCGCGGACGACCGCGCGCGGCGGCAGGAAGGCGTGAATCAAGACTTTGTCTCCGTCGTGAGGGTACGGAGTCGATGTTAGAAGTTCCGATTTGATCCAGAAGGTATATTTTGGAAGCCATCTGATTCCAGAACGGAACATCATGAGAGACCTCGACCTGACCACCCTGCGCCTGTTCGTCGCCGTCTGCGAAACGCGCAGCATCGCGCGCGCCGGCGAACAGGCCAGCATCGTCGGCTCGGCCATCAGCAAGCGGCTGGCCCAGCTCGAAGAAGCCGTCGGCACGCCGCTGCTGCTGCGCAAGCGCCGCGGCGTGCTGCCCACTCCAGCCGGCGAAACCCTGCTGGAGCACGCCCGCGCGATGCTCGGCAGCGTGAACCGCATCGAGCGCGACATGGCCGCCTACGCCGGCGGCGCGCGCGGGCACGTACGCATCCTGGCCTCGGCCTCGGTCATGGCCGAATCGCTGGCCGAGGACGTGGCCGACTTTCTGCAAGACCCGGCGCACCGCAACATCCGCGTCGACATGGAAGAGCGCGTGAGCCCCGAGATCGTGCGCGGCATCCGCGAGGGCAGCGCTTCCATCGGCCTGTGCTGGGACGCGGCCGACCTCGAAGGCCTGGAGCGGCGCGACTACCGCACCGACCACCTCGCCATCGTCGCGCATCCCTCGCACCCGGTGGCGAAGCACGAGCACGTGCGCTTCGAGCAGGTGCTCGACCATGAATTCGTCGGCATGCCCGCGCTCAGCGCGGTGCAACTGATGCTGGCGCGCGAGGCGGCGGTGGCGGGCAAGCCGCTGGTCTACCGCGTGCTGGTGTCCAACTTCGATGCGGCGCTGCGCGTGGTGCGCGCCGGGCTGGCGATCAGCGTGGTGCCTGCGGAGGTCGCGCGGCCCTTCACCGATGCCTTCGGCCTTCGCCTGATGCCGCTCACCGATGCGTGGGCGCGGCGGCGTTTTGCGATCTGCTTCCGCAGTGAGGCGGCGCTGTCGCCGTCCGCGCAATTGCTGGTCGCGCACCTGGAGCGGCGCGCCACGGATTGACGGCCAAGCACCCAATTCGACCGGAATCCGAAACTATTCATTGCCCTGGAGCAGGTTTTTATTTCGATTCACGCAACCTACATTCGAAAGGTCAGAGCAGTCACTCCTTCACACCGCACACAGAAAGACCACCGCATGTTCCGCAGAGCCCTCCTCTCCGCCGCCGCCCTCGCCGCCACCCTGAGCCTTGTTCCGCTCGCCGCGCAGGCTGCCCAGCCGCTCAAGCTCGACGTCTACAACCCCGGCACGAAGTCGATGTTTCCGGTCTCCTCGGAAATCGTCACCGGCCAGACCGACGCCGTGCTGATCGACGCGCAGTTCCAGCGCAACGACGCCGAGGCGCTGGTGCAGAAGATCAAGGCCACGGGCAAGAAGCTCACCACGGTCTACATCAGCCACAGCGACCCCGATTACTACTTCGGCCTCGACGTGATCCAGGCCGCCTTCCCCGACGCGAAGATCGTCGCCACGCCCCAGACCGTGGCCGCCATCCAGGCCTCGAAGGACGGCAAGCTCGCGCACTGGGGCCCGATCCTGAAGGACAACGCGCCCAAGGCGCTGGTCGTGCCCGAAGCACTGGCCGGCGACAGCCTCACGCTCGAAGGCCGCAAGATCCAGGTCGTCGGCCTCGACAGCCCCACGCCCGAACGCAGCTTCGCGTGGATTCCCTCGCTGAAGGCAGTGGTCGGCGGCATTCCGGTGTCGGCCAACATCCACGTGTGGGTGGCGGACACGCAAACGCCCGAATCGCGCCGCGACTGGATCAAGACGCTGGGCCGCATCGAAGTCCTGCACCCCAAGACCGTGGTGCCCGGCCACTACCTGCCGAATGCCGACGGCAGCACGCCCTACTCGCTCGCCTCGGTGAAATTCACGCGAAGCTACCTTCAGGCCTTCGAGACCGAAGCCGCCAAGGCCAAGGACTCGGCAGCGTTGATCGCCGCAATGAAGAAGCGCTACCCGAAGCTGGAAGACGCCTCGTCGCTGGAACTCGGCGCCAAGGTCATCAAGGGAGAAATGAAATGGCCGCAATGAACGAAGGCGCGAATGAAGGCGCCACGCTCCACTACATCTTCGACCCGCTGTGCGGCTGGTGCTATGCCGCCGCGCCGCTGGTCGACGCGGCGCGCAGCGTGCCGGGCCTGAAGGTCGAGTTCCATGGCGGCGGCATGATGACCGGCGCCAACCGCCGCTCTATCACGCCGCAGTGGCGCGAGTACGTGATGCCGCACGACCGGCGCATCGCGGAACTCACGGGCCAGCCCTTCGGTGAGGGCTACTTCGAGGGACTGCTGCGCGACACCGGCGCGACGATGGACTCCGAGCCGCCGACCACCGCAATCCTCGCGGCCGAGTCGCTGCGGGCGGGCGGCGGGCTGGACATGATCCATCGCCTGCAGCGAGCGCACTACGTCGAAGGCCGGCGCATCGTCGATGAGCAGGTGCTGAAGGCGATCGCCGCCGAACTCGGCTTCGACGCCGAAGCCTTCGCATCGGCCTTCGAGGGCCTGTCGGGCGAATCAACCGCACGGCACTTCGCCGAAAGCCGCCAGTTCCTGCAGCGCGCTGGCGGCCAGGGCTTTCCGACCTTCGTGCTGACGCAGCCCGATGGCCGCGCCAGCCGCATCGACATCGGCCCATGGCTCGGCCGCGCGGAAGACTGGAAGGCGCGCCTGGCGGAACTCGTCTAGCGCGCGACGCCCAGCAGGCGGTCGAGCACTTCAGGCTGCGTGCGCAATATCGCGGCCTTGTCGGTGTGCACGATGGTGCCGTGGTCGAGCACCACCGCTTCGTCGGAAATCGCGAGGATGGCCTGCGGATGCTGCTCCACGATGATCGCGGCCAGCCCCTCGTCCTGCGTGATGCGGCGGATGGCGCGCAGCAGCTCTTCCACGATGATCGGCGCGAGCCCTTCGAGTGGCTCGTCGAGCAGCAGCAGCTTCGGGTTGAGCACCAGCGCGCGACCCACGGCCAGCATCTGCTGCTCGCCGCCCGAGAGCTGCGTGCCCAGGTTCGTCTTGCGCTCGGCAAGGCGCGGGAACATTTCGTAGACCCGTTGCGGGTTCCACTTGCCCGGCCGCTCCACCGCGGTGAGGTTCTCGTGCACCGTCAGAGACTTGAAGATGTTGCGCTCCTGCGGCACCCAGCCGATGCCGGCCGCCGCGCGCTGATGCGGCGCAAGCTTGTGCAGCGCCTGGCCGCCCAGCGTGATGCTGCCGCCGTGCTGGCGCGTTGCGCCCGCGAGCGTGTTGATCAGCGTGGTCTTGCCCGTGCCGTTGCGGCCCAGCAGCGCCAGCGTCTGGCCTTCGCCGAGCGCGAACGCCACGTCGTGCAGCACCACGGCCTCGCCGTAGCCGGCGCTCAGGCTTTCTATTCGCAGCAGCTCAGACATGGGCGCTCTCCCCGTGGCCCAGATAGACCTCTTTCACCTTCGGATCGTTGGCGATGGTTTCGGGGTCGCCCTCGGTCAGCAGCGTGCCGTTGACCAGCACCGTCATCCGGTCGGCAAAGCTGAACACCAGGTCCATGTCGTGCTCGATCAGCAGCACCGACACATCGGCCGGCAGCGCGGCCACGGTCTGCAGCAGCTCTTCGCGCTCGCCGGCGGGCACGCCCGCCACGGGCTCGTCGAGCAGCAGCACGCGCGGCTCGCAGGCCAGCGCAATCGCAATCTCCAACAGGCGGCGCTTGCCATAGGCCAAGTGCTTCACCTGCTGCTGCGCCACGTCGCCCAGGTGGAACTGTTCGAGCAGTTGCCCCGCGCGCTCGGCAATCGCCTTGCTGGCGCCGAGCGGCCGCCACCATTGCGCGCCGATGCCCTGATGCTGCGACACGACCAGCGCCAGCGTTTCGAGCGGCGTCATCGAGTCGAACAGCTGGTTGATCTGGAAGGTGCGCACCAGTCCGCGCGCCACGCGCTTGTGCGGCGCGAGCGTGGTGATGTCTTCGCCCAGCAGCGTGATGCGGCCTTCGGTGGGCGTGAGCACGCCCGTCAGCTGGTTGATCAGCGTGGTCTTGCCCGCTCCGTTGGGGCCGATCAGCGCGTGGCGTGCACCGCGCTTGAGTTCCATCGTCACGTTGTTGGTGGCCGTGATGCCGCCGAAGCGCATCACGAGGCCGTGGGTCGAGAGCACGGTGTCGGTCATGCCGTACCGCCCTTCTTTTTCTTCTGGCCCGCGCCAAACCATGTCCACGGCTTCAGCAGGCGGTCGCGTCCCACCAGCACCAGCAGCACCAGGATCAGGCCGATCCAGAACATCCAGTACTGCGGCGTCACGGCCGACAGCCAGGTCTGCAGCAGCTTGAACACGATGGCGCCCGCCACGCCGCCATAGAGCCAGCCCACGCCGCCGATGACGAGCATCAGCAGCACGTCGGCCGAGCGGTCGAAGGCCAGCACGTCGAGCGAGGCGAAGCCGGTGGTCTGCGCCAGCAGCGCGCCTGCGGCGCCGGCGATGCCGGCCGCCACGGTGTAGATCACCACGAGCCGCGACACGACCGGAATGCCGATTGCCATGGCGCGCAGCCGGTTGTCGCGGATGGCCTTGAGCGTGGCGCCGAACGGCGAATGCACAAGCCGGCGCATCACGAGGAACAGCACCAGCATCACGGCCAGCGAATACCAGGCGGCCGTGCGACCGTACAGATCGAACTCGAACAGGCCGAGCACCGGCCCCATCACCACGCCCTGCAGGCCATCAGCGCCGCCGGTGAGCCAGTCGAGCTTGTTGGCGAGTTCGAGCAGCAGCAGCGCGGTACCGAGCGTGACCATCAGTCGCGTGAGGTCGCTGCCGCGCAAGATCGTCACGCTGGCTACGAGGCCCAGCAATGCCGAGAGCACGGTCGCGATCACCAGCCCCACGGTCGGGTCCGGCATCACGAGCTTGGCGAACAGCGCCGCCGCATACGCGCCGAAGCCGAAGAAGGCGGCATGGCCCAGCGACACGATGCCGGTGTAGCCAAGAATCAGGTCGAGCGACATCGCGAACAGCGCGACGATGGCGATCTCGTTGACCAGCAGCGAGTGCGAAGGCATGACGAGCGGCAGGGCGAAGGCCACTGCCCAGGCCACGAATTCGAGCGGGTGCCATCGCGCCTTGCGCAGCAGAGCCGACTGAAACTCGGTGGTGGAAGGCGCACTCATCAACGGCCTCCCTTGCGAGTGAACAGGCCCTGGGGCCGCCACATCAGGATCATGATCATCAGCAGGTAGACGGTGAATGCACCCATCTTCGGAATGAAATACTTGCCCGCCACATCGGCAATGCCAAGCAGCAGCGCCGCCGCGAGCGGCCCGGTGATCGACGAGGTGCCGCCGACCGACACCACGATCAGGAAATAGATCATGTACTTCAGCGGGAATGTCGGGTCGAGACCAAGGATCTCCGCGCCCAGCGCGCCGCCCAGCCCCGCGAGCCCGGAGCCCACAGCGAAGGTCAGCAGAAACACGATATTCACGTTGATGCCCAGGCCCGACGCCACGCGCGGGTCGTCGACCGCAGCGCGCAGCCGGCTGCCGAAACGCGTCTTCGAGAGAATGAGCTGCAGCACCACCGTGAGCACAGCGCACACGCCGATGATGAAGAGCCGGTAGTGCCCCATGCCCAGCAGCAGCGCGCCGTCGCCGATCTCGGTGCGCCCGCGCAGCCATTCAGGCAATTGCACGCTCTGCTGCGAGGAGCCCACGAAGTAGTCGATGGCCGCCACCGCCATGAAGGCAAGGCCGATGGAAAAGAGCACCTGATCGAGGTGCGGCTTGCCGTACATCGGCCGGTAGAGCGTGCGTTCGAGCAAGGCCCCGGCCAGCGCGACGACGATGAATGCGAGCGGCAGGCAGGCCAGGAAGGGCACGCCCAACTTCTGCATTGCAAACACCGTGAGATAGCCACCCGCCATGGCGAAAGCGCCGTGCGCGAGGTTGATGAAGTTCATCAGGCCGAGCGTCACGGCGAGGCCTACCGCCAGCACGAAGAGCAGCATGCCGTAGGCGATGCCGTCGAAAAGAATGGTCAGCATGTCGTGTTTTTTACGAAGCTATTTCTGGGGCTGTTCGTTTCGTTCGGGGTGCGTGCATATGCCGGCCGATCAACGACTGCTCTGAAAGATCACGCCGATGGGGTGCCTTGCGCAGCGAAATAAAGGAGGAGGCCGAAGGCCGGGGGACATTCGCGGAACAAGGTACCCGTCGGCGTGAGCGCGCCCCGAACAACAACGTCCCCCAGAGACAAGCCTCACTTTGCCTTGCCCGGATCCTTCACACCCTTGATCACGTCGAACTCGACGTTGTAGAGCTGCCCGTCCTTCTTCTCGACCTTGCGCAGGTACACGTCCTGCACGATGTCACGCGTCTGCGCATCGATCAGCACCGGGCCGCGCGGGCTCTCGAAGACCTGGCCCTTCATGGCGGCCAGCAGCGCTTCGCCGCCGCCCTGCCCCTTGGTGGTCTTGAGCGCTTCGTAGATCACGCGCATGCCGTCATAGCCGCCCACGGCCATGAAGTTGGGGCGCATCTTGGGGTTGGCCTTCTCGAAGGCTTCGACGAACTTCTTGTTCAGCGCCGAGGGGTGCGCGGCCGAGTAGTGGTGCGAGGTGACCACGCCCAGCGCGCCGTCGCCCATGTCGTTGAGCTGGTCGTCATCCGTCACGTCGCCGGTGGCGATCATCTTGATGCCGGCCTTGTCCATGCCGCGTTCGAGGAACTGCTTCATCACCGCCGCGCCCGCGCCCGAGGGCACGAAGACGAACAGCGCATCGGGCTTCACGTCGCGCACCTTCTGCAGGAACGGCGCGAAGTCGGGGTTGCGCAGCGGCACGCGCAGCTTGTCGAGCACCTTGCCGCCGTTGAGCTGGAAGCGCTCGCTGAAGAACTTCTCGGCGTCGTTGCCCGGGCCGTAGTCGGCCACCAGCGTGACGACCGTCTTCACGCCGTTCTTAGGCGCCCAGTCGCCCATGGCCACCGACACCTGCGGCAGCGTGAAGCTCGAACGGATGATGTAGGGCGAAGCCTCGGTGATGCTCGAAGTGGCCGCGGCCATCACCACTTCGGGCGTCTTCGACTGCGTGGCAATCGGCGCCACGGCCAGCGCCAGCGGTGTGAGGCCGAAGCCGGCCAGCACGTTGACCTTGTCGTTCACCACCAGTTCCTGCGCGAGGCGCTTGGTCACGTCGGGCAGGCCGGTGTCGTCCTTGACGATCAGCTCTACCTTCTTGCCGGCCACGGTATCGCCGTTCTGGGCCATGTACAGGCGCGCCGCGGCTTCGATCTGGCGGCCGGTGGAGGCCGACTGGCCGGTCATCGGAAGGATCAGGCCGATCTTGAACTTGTTGGCGTCCTGGGCACTGGCCAGCGACATTGAAAGCGCAAGTGCCGAGAGGGCGGCGGTCTGGATGAGATGGCGTCTTTGCATGTTTTTTCCTTTGAGGGGCGGAACGCGAACCGGGGCTATTTTCAACACTTTGCAACATCCGGCGGAGCAGGCAATCACCTAGCCGGCCATTACCGTTGACCTTTGTTGCGCGATTGCCAAATGAACTGCGCGATCATCGCGCAAGGCGGCCTGCGGAGCGCGCGCGTCAGCTGTCGGCGCGGTAGGCGGAGTCGAGCGTGAGAGTGCCCACGGCGCGTGACACGCAGGCGCAGATGCGCGTGGTCGACTTCTTCTCGTGCTCGCTGAGGAACACGTCGCGGTGATCGATCTCGCCGTCGACGGCGATCACGTCCATGGCGCACAGGCCGCATTCGCCGCGCTTGCAGTCCGAGAGCGTCTGCACGCCGGCTGCGTCGAGGGCTTCGAGCAGCGTGCAGTCGGCCGGCACGGTGATGGCCAGGTCGTGCCGGGGAATTCGCACCTGGAATGACTGCGTGGCCAGGCGGCCGCTGCTGCCGAAGGTTTCGAAGCGCAGGTCTTCGATGGCACGGCCGGCTGCGTGCCACGCGCGCTTGACGGCTTCGAGCATCGGCACCGGGCCGCAGGTGTAAAGCTGGCCGCCGGGCGGCAGTGCCGCGATGGCGGCGGCGAAGTCGATGGGGGCCGAGCCTTCATGCGCTTCGACGCCCTCGCCCAGTGCTTCCTGCAGATGCGACAGATAGCCGAGCTCGCCCGCATGCCGCGCGCCGTACAGCATCTTCACCGGCACGCCGGTGCGCCTTGCATGTGCGCCCAGCCGCTGCGCCATCAGTACCAGCGGCGTGATGCCGATGCCGCCCGCCACCAGCAGGTAGCCGGGAGCCGAGAGGTCGAGCGGAAAGTGGTTCTGCGGCGCGCTCACTTGCAGGCGGTCGCCCACGGCCAGTCGCCACATCGCGAGCGAACCGCCACGGCCGTCATCGAGCCGCTTGACGGCAATGCGCCAGCACTGGCCGTCGCCCTCGCCCACCAGCGAGTACGAGCGGGTCTGCACCTTGTCCTGCGCCGTCAGCACCTGCACCTGCAGGTGGGCGCCGGGTTCATGGGATTCGGCAAAGCCGCCATCGGGGCGCAGTTCGAATTCGCGCACGGTGGGCGTGACGTCGCGCAGCGCAACGACTTGCGCCTGCATCCATTGAAGATCGCTTTTCATCGGGGGAGCAACACGAAAGAGGAGGGGAAAAGAAGAAACCGATCAGCCGCGCCGGCGGATCAGCTGCACACCCGGCAGCGGGCGCTGCTCGGCGGTCGGCGTGCCGTGCAGCGCATCGCGCAGGTTGCGCCGTGCGATGCGGCTGTGCTCGCGCATCAGCGCCTCGGCGCGCGAGCCTTCGCCGGACTCGATGGCGTCGAGCACCTGCACATGCTGGTCTTGCGCAATCACGAGCATGTCGCGCGCGGCCGGCGAGTTGGCCTGCACGATGACGAAGCCCGAGGGCGACGCGAACGGCAGGTTGATCACGCGCTCGAGCTGCTGCGCGATGACGGGGCTGCCCGCCATTTCGCAGAGCAGTGCGTGGAAGCGCTCGTTGTGCGTCACGTAGCGCGAGAAGGCCGCGTCGTCGAGCGCGGGCTCGCGCAGCAGTTCGTCGATGCGCTGCAGGCAGGCGCGCGCTTCGCGCAGCACCACGGGCGCCGCGCCGCGCTCGGCCGCGAGCCGGGCGACCAGCCCTTCGAGCGTGCCGCGCAGCTCGATGGCATCGGCCACGTCGCGCTCCGAAAAAGTACGCACCGCATAGCCACCGTTGGGCAGCGCTTCGAGCAGGCCCTCTTGTTCGAGCCGCATCAGCGCGGTGCGCACCGGCGTGCGCGACACGCCGAGCTGCTCGGAGATGGCAACCTCGGCAATGCGCGCGCCACCGGGCAACTCGCCCGCAAGGATCATCTCGCGCAGCCGCAGCTGCGCCTTCACGGCCTGCGAACTGCCGCTGTCGCCGGGCTCGGCTGTGGTGGAAACGGCAGCGACCTTCACGCGGCTGCCTTCTGGGCGGGCCGGATCGGGATCGCGGCGCGCGCGGGTTTTTCCTTTTCGATCATCCGGTCGATCAGGCGTCGCGCCCACATCGAGCCGGCGTCGATGTTGAGGTTGTAGAACTTGTGATCGGGGTGGTCGTCCATCGCCTTCTGCTGCGCTTCGAGCACCAGCTCGTCTTCGCGGAAGATGCCGGCGACGCCCTCGCGCAGTTCGTGCGTGAGGCGCTGCTCACCGAGGCAGTAGTTGCGCGAGAAGGCCCAGAAGTAGAGGCAGGTCTTGTCGGTCTCGGGCGTGATGGTGTTGAGCACGTAGCCGTTGACGCCCTTGCTGCGGTCGCCGGGGTTGCTGCCCTGGGGCACCGCGCCGCTGCCCGCCTCGGCCACGCCGACGTCGATGTTCACCGTGCACGGGCCTTCGAAACGGATGATCTGCCAGCGGTCGACCTTGCCGGTGTAGCCGCGTGCGTGGCGGATCTGGTTGCCCCAGAACGGCGGTGGGTCGATGTCTT
This sequence comes from Variovorax sp. GW821-FHT09D05, assembly GCF_059416325.1. Lineage (NCBI taxonomy): Bacteria > Pseudomonadati > Pseudomonadota > Betaproteobacteria > Burkholderiales > Comamonadaceae > Variovorax > Variovorax sp. GW821-FHT09D05. The sequence goes on from NZ_JBWKOZ010000006.1 coordinate 327,110, forward strand.
CCATCCATCGCGTGACGGTGGCCGAGCGGTCGCCGTGCGTGGCCACGAAGGGCGCCTCGGCCACTTCGCGGTTGCCGATGGACGAGCCGTGCACGAAGGTCTCGTGCGTCAAGTCCATGAGGTTATCGACCACGAGACGGTAGTCGCAGTTGACGCGGATCATCTTGCCGTCGCCGGCCCAGGCCGGGTCGTCGTTCCAGTGCATGTCGGGCACCAGCGCCGGGTCGGCCTTGGCCGGATCGCCTGGCCAGATCCACACGAAGCGATGCTTCTCCACCACCGGAAAGCTGCGCACGCATGCCGAGGGGTTCAGCGTTTCCTGGCTCGGCATGTGAGTGCAGCGGCCCTGGCTGTTGTAGACGAGGCCGTGGTAGCCGCAGACCAGTTCGTCACCTTCGAGGCGGCCCAGCGACAGCGGCATCAACCGGTGCCAGCAGGCGTCTTCGAGCACGGCGACTTGTCCGTCGGTGCGGCGGAACAGCACTACTTTCTGGTTGCAGATCGTGCGTGGCAGCAGCACGTGACGCACTTCGACGTCGTAGGCGGCGGCATACCATGCGTTCAGTGGAAAGGCGGTCGTGGGCGTTTTCATGAATACTCAATGTATACAGAAAACCTGAAATTTCCAGTCTTTTGGAGCATTTCGAGGGTAAACACCGAGATATCTGTATACAGACATCGGCATTTCGAAGGCGATACGATGTTCCGCTCGTTCCCCAAATCACGACGGAGTCATCCATGTCACAGCACGCCGCCCTGCCTGCCCGCTACGACCACGTGGGCAGTTTCCTGCGCCCCAAATACCTGCTCGAAGCCCGCGAACAGAAAGCCAAGGGCGAGATCACGCCCGAGCAGCTCCGCCTCGTCGAAGACAAGGCCATCACCGAGATCGTCCGCTTCCAGGAAGACATCGGCCTGAAGAGCATCACCGACGGCGAGTTCCGCCGCACCTACTTCCACATCGACTTCCTTGACCAGCTCGGCGGCGTGAAGACCGACATCCCGGTCACCATCCGCAAGCCCGACGGCACTGAAGAACTCGCTCCGCCCGCGATGCGCGTGCTCGACAAGGTGCGCCACGTCAAGGACATCCAGCTCGCCGACTTCCAGTACCTCAAGAGCCAGGTCTCGGCAGGCCGTACGCCCAAGGTGACGATCCCCTCGCCGACCATGCTGCACTTCCGCGGCGGCCGCGCCGGCATCAGCAAGGAGGCGTACCCCGAGCTCGACCCGGCGTTCTACGACGACGTGGCCAAGGCCTATGGCGACGAGCTGCGCTCGCTGGCCGCCGCCGGCTGCACCTACGTGCAGATGGACGACACCAACCTCGCCTACCTGTGCGACGAGCACATGCGCGAAGCCGCCCGCAAGCGCGGCGACGACCCGAACGAGCTGCCGCATCGCTATGCCGCCTTCATCAACAAGGTGGTGGCGCAGAAGCCCCCGGGCATGCTGCTGGCCATGCACCTGTGCCGCGGCAACTTCAAGAGTACGCACGCCGCGGCCGGCAACTACGAGCCCGTGGCCGAGGCGCTGCTCAAGGAGATGGACCTCGACGCCTACTTCATGGAATACGACGACGCCCGCTCGGGCGACTTCAAGCCGCTGCGCTACCTGCCCAAGGGCAAGACCGTGGTGCTCGGCCTCGTGACCACGAAGTTCGGCGAGATGGAAGACAAGGACGAGCTCAAGCGCCGCATCGAGGACGCCGCCAAGTACGCCTCGCTCGACCAGCTCGCGCTGTCGCCGCAGTGCGGCTTCTCCAGCACCGTGCACGGCAACAACATCGCCGTGGAAGCGCAGCGCAACAAGCTGCGCCTGGTGGTCGAGACCGCGCAGGAGGTCTGGGGCTCGACCTGACGCGCCGTTTCTGGTGAAGTCGGGGGCATGACGACTCACATCTACTCAGGCCCCCTCAGCATGTTCGGCGCCAAGGTCGAGATCGCGGCACGCGAAAAAGGCGTGCCCTTCGAACTGGTCATGGTGCCCTTCACCAAGGACGATGCCTACGAGCCCAAGCACCCCGAGGTGCTTCGGGTCAACCCCGTCAAGCAGCAGGTGCCCGTGCTGGTCGACGACGAGGTCTCGCTGTTCGACTCGACGCAGATCTTCGAGTACCTCGAAGACCGCTATCCCAGCCTTGCGCTGTGGCCTGAAGGCATTGCCGAACGGGCCCGCGCGCGGCAGCTGGAGCAGAAGTCCGACGAGGTCTTCTTCCCGAACGTCATCAAGCTCTTCGGCCTGCAGCACGACATGCAGAGCGCCGCGGCAGTCACGGCCTGCGCCGGCTGCGCGCGCTTCTACGAAGAGATGGAAGGCCTGCTGGCCACACGCGAGTACCTGGCCGGCCCCTACTCCTTCGCAGACATCGCCTTCTACATGGCCTATGTGTTCGCCGACCGCAAGGGCGCCGGCATGACCGACGCCACGCCGCGCCTGCTGGCCTGGCGCACGCGCGTAGGCGACCGGCCCGCTGTGCGCGCGGTGGTCGATCCGATGATGCGGTTCCTGGCCTCGGAAGGGCGCGGAGTGCCGGCCTTCCTGCAACGCTGAGGCATCATCGGTCCATGCCGACCAAAGAGTTCGACTGGCTGCCCTCTCCTTCGCAGCATTTCCTCGTCGTCACTTTCGCGCTGCTGGTCTACGTGCTGACCACGCGTGCGCGCCGCGAGCAGCGCGCCCCCACCACAGCCATCGCCTGGGTCATGGGGCTGGTGCTGATGCCTTACTTCATCCTGCCGATGTACCTGCTGTTCGGCCAGCGCAAGCTGCGCCCGGCGGGGTCGCCCAGGCCGCCGCGCTCGGTGCCGCCGGGCCACTGGGCTGCCGACCTGATCGAGAGCTTCGGCCTCGCGCCGCCGGGGCGCTGCGCGATCCGCATGCATGCCGACGGCGAGGCCGCGCGCGATGCGCTGTGGCAGGTGATCGACGGCGCGCGCGAGCGCATCGACGTGTGCACCTTCATCATCGGCGACGACCCACTCGGCCACGCGGTGATCGACCGGCTCGCCAAGCGCGCGCGCGAGGGCATCAAGGTGCGGGTGCTGCTCGACGGCTTCGGCGCGCTGTCGCTGCCGCGCCATCACTTCGACCGGCTGCGTGTGGCGGGCGGCGAGGTGGCCGTGTTCCGCCCCTTCTTCAGCCTGCGCCGCATCGGCCCGCGCAACCTGCGCAACCACCGCAAGTTCACCATCGCCGACGACGGCTGGCTCTGGTCGGGCGGGCGCAACCTCGCGGGCGAATACTTCACCGGCAACGACAAGCACCCCGAGGCCTGGCGTGACCTGTCGTTCGATCTGCATGGCAGCGTGGCCGCGGCGGCAGCGCGCCAGTTCGACCACGACTGGGCCTCGGTGCGCAGCCGCAAGGCCCGCGCCATCACCGCCGACGACGTGCCCCCGGGCCCGAGCACGGCCATGGCGCAGTTCCTGCCGAGCGGCCCCGACCAGACCGAGGACACGGCGCATGCACTGCTGATCGACGCCTGCTTTCGCGCCGAGCACCGCGTGCTCGCGATCACGCCCTACTTCGTGCCCGGCGACGGCCTGCGCGATGCACTGCGGCTGGCCGCGCGGCGCGGCGTGCAGGTGACCATCGCGATGCCCGCGCAGTCGAACCATCGCCTTGCCGACTTCGTGCGTGCACGCGCCATGCGCGACCTGGCGCGCGCGGGCGTGAGCTTCAGCATGCTGCCGTTCATGGCGCATGCCAAGGCCGTGGTGGTGGACGACGAACTCGCCATGTGCGGCTCGATCAACCTCGACCTGCGCAGCCTGCTGCTGAACCACGAGGCGGCCGTCGTGTTCTACGGCCATGAAGACATCGAATGGTTGGCCGAGTGGATCGAGACCACCGCCTCGGCCGGCGAGCCCTATCGTGCGCGACGCCCGGGGCTGATGCGCGATGTGGCCGAGGGGCTGCTGCTCACCGTCGCTTTCCAGCTTTAGGCGTTGTGGACGCCGGGGACGGCTCGGCCGCCTTTGCCTCCTTCGCCACGGCATCGAGTCCCGCGAGCACATAGCGCACAACTTCTTCGGCCAGGGCCTGCGTGTCCTTCAGGGCCGGCAACACCTTGCTGCTCAGGTCCTTGGGCGCCACCGTCATCACCAGGCACGGCAGCACCGTCAGCAGCAGGCTGCGCTGCACCGATGGATGGTCGTCGGGCAAGCCCATGATCTCCCCGACGATGCCGCGCATCAGCCTGGCCTTGGGCAACACAGCCCGCTGGATCAGCGCCGGCATGGCAGGCGACGGCGACAGCGCCTCGCGCAGCACCACGCGGAACCCCCACGGCGCCTTCGGCTGGGCGCTCATCTCGACCATGTGCGTGAGAAAGGCGCGCAGCTTCAGGCGCGGATCGGTCGACTCCAATGACAGCGCCATCAGCTCGTCGAGGCTCACCAGCTGCTTGTGCGCTTCGACCAGCACCGCCTCGTAGAGCCCGTCGCGGCCGCCGAAGTGGTAGTTGATGGCGGCCATGTTGGTGCCGGCGCGGGTGCAGATTTCCTTGCTGGTGCTTTCTGCGAAGCCTTGCGCCGCGAACAGCCGGCCGGCGGTTTCGAGGATGTGCAGGCGCGTGGTGTTGCCGTCGGTACGCGGAGTGCGGGTTGCCATGCCCCGAGGCTAACCCAAACAAAAGAATACTTCAAATTCAAATTTCAATTTGATAACATCGCATCGACTCCCGGGCAGCAGCCTCGTCAGGACACACACGCCATGAACAAGAAGCCCCTCATTGCCATCGCCGCCGTGGCCATCGTCGCGGCGGTGGGCGGCTGGTGGTACACGCACCGCTCGGCCACGCCCTCCGACCAGCTCGTGCTGTACGGCAACGTCGACCTGCGCCAGGTCTCGCTGGCCTTCAACGCCAACGATCGCGTGGCCGAACTGACGGTGCGCGAGGGCGACCGCGTGCGCGCCGGGCAGGTGCTCGGCCGGCTCGACACCCGCTCGCTGGTGCTGCGCGTCGCGCAGTCGCAGGCGCGCATCGGCGTGCAGGAACAGGCCCTGCTGCGCCTGAAGACCGGCAGCCGCCCCGAAGAAGTGGCACAGGCCAAGGCCCAGGTGGCCGGCGCGCAGGCCGATGCCGACCTGGCACAGCAGCAGCTCGCGCGCCTGCAGGCCATCGGCGCCAGCACGGCCGGCCGCGCCGTGAGCCAGCAGGACCTCGACAGCGCACAGGCCAGGCGCAAGGTGGCGCTGGCGCAGCTCGACAACGCCCGCAAGGCACAGCAGCTGGTCATCACCGGCCCGCGCAAGGAAGACATCGGCCAAGCGATTGCCCAGCTCGAATCGGCCCGCGCCGAGCTCGCGCTCATGAACCACCAGCTCACCGAGGCCGAGCTCAAGGCGCCCATCGACGCCGTCGTGCGCGCCCGCCTGCTGGAGCCCGGCGACATGGCCTCGCCGCAGCGCCCGGCCTTCACGCTCGCCATCACCGATCCCAAGTGGGTGCGCGCCTATGTGGCCGAGCCCGACCTTGGCCGCGTGCGCGCCGGGCAGGACGCCCGCGTGAGCACCGACAGCCAGCCCGGCGAAGCGATCGCCGGCAAGGTCGGCTACATCTCGTCGGTGGCCGAGTTCACGCCCAAGACCGTGCAGACGGAGGAACTGCGCAGCAGCCTCGTCTACGAGATTCGCGTGATGGTCGATGACCCGCAAGACCGGCTGCGGCTCGGCATGCCGGCCACCGTGCGGCTCCAACTGTCGCCCGCCACCGGCAACCCCTGATGCCAATCACCGGGCCGGCCGTGGCCGGACGCTCGCTGCACAAGCGCTTCCTGCTGAAAGCGTCGAAAGAACCCGTGCTCGCGCTCGACGACGTATCGCTCGAAGTGCCCGCCGGCACGCTCACTGCGCTGGTCGGTCCCGACGGCGCCGGCAAGACCACGCTGCTCCGCCTCATGGCCGGCCTGATGCGCGCCGACGCAGGCGAGCTGCGCGTGCTCGGCATCGACGTATCGGCCGATCCGCAGGCCGTGCAGGATCGCATCAGCTACATGCCGCAGCGCTTCGGCCTCTACGACGACCTGAGCGTGCAGGAGAACCTCGACCTCTACGCCGACCTGCACGGCGTGCCACGCGACAAGCGGCGCGAACGCTATGCGCGGCTGATGGAAATGACCGACCTGGGCCGCTTCACTGATCGCCCGGCCGGCAAGCTCTCGGGCGGCATGAAGCAGAAGCTGGGCCTGGCCTGCACGCTGGTGCGCTCGCCCGACCTGCTGCTGCTCGACGAGCCGACCGTGGGCGTGGACCCGCTCTCGCGCCGCGAACTGTGGCAAATCGTGCAGCAGTTGGTAGACGACGAAAAGCTCTCGGTCATCGTCAGCACCGCCTACCTCGACGAGGCCGAGCGCTGCAGCCATGTGTTCGTGCTGCATGGCGGCAAGCTGCTGGCGCAGGGTGCGCCCAGCGAACTGCGCGACCGGGCACACGGCCTCTGCTTCATCGCGACACCGCCCGACGGCGAGCCGCCACGGTTGCTGCAGGCCCGTCTGCTCGACGCGCGGCAGGAGATCATCGATGCGGTGCCGCAAGGTGGCGAGGTGCGCTTCATCCGCCGCGACGAGGTGGACAGTGCGCGGCTCGATGCATTGCTCGAAGGCGTGCGCACCGAGCCGGTCGCGCCGCGCCTCGAAGACGGCTTCATGACGCTGCTGCGTGCGCAGCCATCGCCCAACGCCGACGCCACCCGGGCCACCAGCATGGCCACTTCGCAACCGAGCACAGGCCAACCCGGCGAAGTGGTCATCGAAGTCAAGGACCTCGTACGCCGCTTCGGCGACTTCGTGGCGGTGGCCAGCACCAGCTTCTCGGTGCGGCGCGGCGAGATCTTCGGCCTGCTCGGCCCCAACGGTGCGGGCAAGACCACCACCTTCCGCATGCTCTGCGGCCTGCTGCCCGCCAGCGGCGGCCAGTTGCGCGTGGCCGGCGTCGATCTGCGGCATGCCCGCGCGCAGGCGCGCCAGCGCATCGGCTATGTCTCGCAGAAGTTCGCGCTCTACGGCAACCTCACAGTGCACGAGAACCTCTCGTTCTTCGGCGGCGCCTACGGCCTGCGCGGCGCGAAGCTGCGCGATCGCATGGACACGGTGCTGCGCCAGTTCGACCTGGCCCACTCGCTCGACGTACCCAGCGGCCAGTTGCCCGGCGGCTACAAGCAGCGCCTGGCCATGGCCACGGGCCTGCTGCACGAACCCGAGATCCTGTTCCTCGACGAGCCCACCAGCGGTGCCGACCCGCTCGCGCGCCGCGAGTTCTGGCGGCGCATCACGGCGCTGGCCGAAGGCGGCACCACGGTCGTCATCACCACGCATTTCATGGAAGAGGCGGAATACTGCGACCGCATCGTGATCCAGGATGCGGGCAAGGTGCTGGCCATCGGCACGCCGCAGGAAGTGCGCGCGCAGGCGCTGGGCGGTGAGGAAGACAGCGGCAGGCGCATCGACATGGAGCAGGCTTTCATCGGCATCGTCGAGAAGGCGCGGCAAGAAACAAAGACAGAGGTGACGGCATGAGCGGCTTCTGGTCCCGCCTGATCTCCCTCACGCGCAAGGAATTCCGCCAGCTGCTGCGCGACCGCAGCAACCTGGCCATCGGCATCCTCCTGCCGATGGTGCTGATCCTGATCTTCGGCTACGGCATGTCGCTCGACGTGAAGAACGCACCCGTCGCGGTGGTGATGGAAGACGCATCGCCCACCGCGCACGAAGCCATCGCCGGGCTGCAGCTCTCGCCCACCATCGCGCCAGTGCTGCTGGGCTCGATGCACGACGCCGAAGAGCTGATGCGCGAACGCAAGGTCGACGGCATCGTGCGCGTGCCTTCCGATTTCTCGCGCGCGCTGGCTGCCGGCAATGCGCGCGTGCAGCTCATCGTGCACGGTTCGGACGCAGGGCGCGCGAGCATCATCCAGGCGTACGTGACAGGCGCCCTCGCGCAATCGGCAATCCGGCAGATGGACAGGAGCGGCAACGCCTCCGGCGCCGACGCCCCGCCCGTCGGCAGCGTCACCGTCGAGCAGCGCATGTGGTTCAACGCTGCGAACACCAGCACCTGGTACCTCGTGCCGGGGCTCATCGTGCTCATCATGACGCTGGTCGGCGCCTTTCTCACCGCGCTGGTGATGGCGCGCGAGTGGGAGCGTGGCACGCTGGAGGCGCTGTTCGTCACGCCCGTGCGGCCGGTCGAGATTCTGCTGGCCAAGATCATTCCGTACTTCGCGGTCGGCATGCTGGGCCTTGCGCTGTGCCTGCTCTCGGCGCGCTACCTGTTCGCGGTGCCCATGTACGGCTCGCTGGTCGTGGTGGTGTTCAGCTCGATGCTGTACCTGATCGTGGCGGTGAGCCTGGGCCTGGTGATCTCGTCGGTCACGCGCAACCAGTTTCTCGCGAGCCAGGTGGCGCTGATCGCGACCTTCATGCCCTCGATGATGCTGTCGGGCTTCCTGTTCGACCTGCGCAACGTGCCCACCGCCGTGTGGGTGATCGGCCACCTGCTGCCGGCCACCTACTTCATGGACCTCATCAAGACGCTGTTTCTCGCGGGCGACGTCTGGCCGCTGATCTGGCGCAACTGCGCGATCCTGATGGCGTATGCGGTAGGCCTGTTGCTGGTGGCGCGCGCGGTAACGCGCAAGAGCCTCGACTGAAAGCCCCGGCCATGAACGCCCTCATCGATTTCTTCCTGCGCGTTGCCAACCTCTGCCGCAAGGAGCTGCTGACCATCCTCAAGGACCCGGCCACGCGCGCCATCCTGATCGCACCGGCGATCATGCAGAGCCTGGTCTTCGGCTACGGCGCGACCTACGACCTCACCAACGTGCCCTATGCGCTGCTCGACCAGAGCCACAACGGCGCGTCGACGGAGCTGATTGCGCATCTGGACAGCACCGGCGTGTTTCACCGCGTCGCCACGCTGCGCTCGCAGGCCGACATCCGCGAAGTGATCGACACCGAGAAGGCACTGCTGGTCATACAGATACCCGCCAACTTTGAGCAGCAGCTCAGCGCGGGGCAGACGGCGGCCATCCAGCTGATCCTCGATGCGCGCAACTCCAACACCGCGGGCTCGGCGGCCGGCTACGTGAGTGCGGTGGTCGAGCGCTACAACGCCGAGCTGCGCACGCGCGTGGGCGCACCGCCGTCGCCACTGGTCGTGGAATCGCGCGCGTGGTTCAACCCGAATCTCGAAACGCGCTGGAACCTGCTGCCCGGCATGATCGCCGCGCTCAGCATGCTGCAGACGCTGCTGCTCACCGCACTGTCGGTGGCGCGCGAACGCGAACAAGGCACCTTCGACCAGCTGCTGGTAACGCCGATGTCGCCGCTCGAAATCATGATCGGCAAGGCGCTGCCGCCGGTGCTGGTGGGACTGGTGCAGTCGTCGCTGATCCTGCTGGTGGCGCTCTTCTGGTTCGGCATTCCGATGGCGGGCTCGCTCGTCACGCTGTACACAGGGCTGCTGTTCTTCACGGTGGCGAGCGTGGGCATCGGCCTGTCGATCTCGGCCGTGTCGGCCAACATGCAGCAGGCCATGCTCTATGCCTTCGTGCTGCTGATGCCGCTGATGCTGCTGTCGGGCCTGACCACGCCGGTGCGCAACATGCCGCACGCGCTGCAGGTGGCAACGCTGGCCAACCCGCTGCGCTTTGCCATCGACCTGGTGCAGCGCGTGTACCTCGAAGGCGTGGGGCTGGGCACGGTCTGGCACAACCTGATTCCGCTTGCTGTCATCGCCGCCATCACGCTGCCGCTGGCGGCGTGGCTGTTCCGCAATCGTCTTGTCTGATAACGGGAGCACGTCATGCCCCTTCCATTTCCTCATTCTTCCGTCGCGGCCACGCTCTCTCTCGCTTTCATTCTTGTCGGCTGCGCCGTGGGACCCGACCACAAGCCGGCCGAAGCCCGCGCTCCCGCCGATTGGTCTGCATGGCATGGCGGTTCGCCCGCGTTGCTTGGTGCGGAGCGGCAAGCAGCGCCCGTCGGCAACATCGCATCCGGCGACTGGAAAGCCTTCGGCGATCCGGTGCTGGACCGCCTCGAAGCCATGGTGCTCGCGAGCAACCCCGACCTGCAGACCGCCGCCCTGCGCTTCGCCCAAAGCCGCGTGCAGCGCACCACCACCGCAGCCCAGCAGGGGCCGCAGCTGAATGCGAGCGCCGGCGTCACGCGGCAGCGCCAGAGCGAGAGCGGCTCCGCCACGCGGATGATCGACGCGCTGGGCTCGTCGGTCTCCAACCGCGACCAGCTCATCCGCACGCTCAGCGAGCCCTACAACCTCTATCAGGCCGGCTTCGACGCCTCGTGGGAAATCGACCTGTGGGGCCGCGTGCGCCGCGCCATCGAGGCGGCCGATGCCGACTCGAGCGCATCGGCTGCGCTGCTGCAGCAGGCCCGGCTCAGCGTGCAGGCCGAACTGGCGCGCAACTATTTCGAGCTGCGCGGCACACAGCGCGAACTGCGCATCGCGCGCGCCGACATCGCGGCGGCCGCCGAGTCGCTCGAACTGGTGCAGGCACGCGCCGACGGCGGCCTCGTCACCGACCTGGACCCGGTGCGCCAGCGTGCGCTGGTGGCCGAACTGCGCGCACGCATTCCCGCGCTGCTGCAGCAAGAGGCCGATGCAATGAACCGCATCACGCTACTGGCCGGTGCCGCGCCTGGCGCACTGAACACCGAGCTGGCAGACACCGTCACCGGCGACACACCAGACGCCCCCGCGCTGCCCGCACTCACGCTGGGCCTGCCCGCCGAGCTCGCACGCCGCCGCCCCGACATCGCAGCCGCCGAGGCGCAGCTGCACGCCGCCACAGCCCGCATCGGCGTGGCCGTGGCCGACCTCTATCCACGCGTGACGCTGGGCGCCGGCTTCGGCTATGAATCGGTGGGCAGCGAGCGCTTCGGCGACTGGGGCAGCCGGCAGTGGCACGTGGGCCCGTCGATCAGCCTGCCGATCTTCGACAACGGCCGCCGCCGCGCCACCATCGAACTGCGCGAGCTGCAGCAGCAGGAAGCGGCCGTGGCGTTCCAGCAGACCGTGCTCAAGGCCTGGCACGAGATCGATTCAGCCCTCAACGCCTACGCCGCCGAGGGCCAACGCCAGGTCGAGCTGGCCGAGCGCGAACGCCGCAGCCGTGATGCGCTGGTGCTGGCGGCGGCTCGCTACAAGGGCGGGCTCACCGACTTTGGCGTTGAACTCGATGCGCGCCGCACCTTGCTGCAGGCGCAGCGCGACCAGGCACAGAGCACCAGCCGTCTCTCGGTGGGCCTGGTGGCGGTCTACAAGGCGCTGGGTGGTGACACTGTGGCGTCAGAAGCACAAATGCAACACAATTGAAACAAGTTGAACATGCAGACTAAAATACCCACCGGTTTCCGGGATTGACAAGCCTGCCTGCCCACTGATTCGTCATCGGGCAGACGTGAACGGATCTTCCGGCACCCCCTGCATCGCGGGGCAGCCCGCCTGGGCCCGGCCCCTGAAAAGGCCGACCGAGGCGTCATCCGTTTGAGTCCTGCGCCCCTGCCCCGGGGGAAAACCGATGCGAGCTTTCTTCTCGCTGCGTGCATTCGCGAGTCTGGCGTTCGTGCTACCAGCTCTGTTCGCGCTTTCTGGAATGGTGCCCGCCTTCGCCGCAATGGACGAAGTCGGCCGGGCCGCCCCCAGCACCCATCGCCTGAAGTTCATCGTCGACCCCGAACTGGCCACCGACATCGGCCCCGCCGAAGCCGCCCGCCGGCTCGCGCAGTACGTGGCCGACGTCAACACGGTGTTCACGCGCGAGACCGTGCGCAGCTTTGCCTTCGACCCCGCCGCCGACCTGCAGCTCGCCGCGCCCGCCACCGCGCCGCAGTGCAGCTACAACGGCCTGGTCAACGGCGAAGTGGTGGTGTGCATATCGAAGTCCACCCGCGGCTACAGCCACGGCGGGCTGTCTACCAGCTGGACCTTTCCGCAGAAAGGCGTGACCTGGAACCTGAACTGGATCGCCATCCACGACCCACTGCGCCTGTCGCGCGCGCCCAGCCCCGGCGCGCCCGAGTCCACCGAGAAGGACTACCTCGCCCGCCAGCTCAAGACCCTGCTGCACGAGCTGGAGCATGTGTTCGGCGCCGGCGCGGGCGAGTACTACAACGGCGTTGCGGTGGCCGACACCACCGGCGTCGCGCCCATCGTCGACCTCGCCCTGGCCAACGACAACGACCGCTACTGGTGGACGCGCCAGCACTGGCGGCTCGACCCGCTGCTGGGCACCGTCTTCGAGCAGCGCCGCGACCCTGCGGCCAACCGCATCGCCACGCTGGAGATGATCCGCTTCACGGCCGGCACCAAGGCCAACATCGACACCGACTGGACCGACTGGCCCAAGCTCGGCAGCTCGAAGTTCATGGCGGCCACCACCGGCACCCAGGTGCGCGTGACCGACCGCGACACTGGCGCCGCGCTGCCCGGCGCGCAGGTGTCGGTGTGGCGCGACCCCGGGGCCGGCAAGCCGCTGGTTATGCTGGTGACGGGCGTGGCCGATGCGTCGGGCCGCTTCGTGTTCGACTGGAACTGCGGCTTCAGCTGCTTTGCCGTCGGCAAGACGACGCTGCTGGTCAAGGCGCGCGCCGCCAACCGTGCGCCCGGCGCGAGCTGGTTCACCATCTTCGATGCGTTCGAGCAGAAGGCCGTGCAGGGCCAGCCGATGTTCACCATCGACCTGGCGCTCGGCGGCACCGACGCGACGCCGCCGACCGTTTCGCTGGCCGCGCCTTCCATGGCCGTGGTGGGCCAACCCACCACCATCGCGCCGGCCGTGGTGGACAACGCGGGCGTGTGGGGCGTCAAGGTGCTGGGCCGGGACAGCATCCCGATCTGCACCTTCACTGCCCCGCCCTACACCTGCAGCTGGACGCCGACCGCGCCCGGCGTGCAGACGATCCGGGTGGTCGCGCTCGACGCGGCTGGCAACGCCGCCGTGGCCTCTGCCAACGTGATCGTCAATCCGCCTTCCGACACGGTGGCGCCGACAGTTGCGCTGGCCCCGCCGCCAACCGCCGCGGCAGGCATGGCGACAAGGCTTTCCGCCACGGCATCCGACAACGTGGCCGTGGCCGAGCTGAAGTTCGTCATCGACGGCAAGACCGCGTGCACGCTGCACGCCGCGCCGTACGTCTGCACGTGGACGCCGAAGAGGCCCGGCGCCGCGAACATCGAAGTGCGCGCCATCGATGCGGCAGGCAACGTCGCCACAGCTTCCGCCAGCATGCGCATCGAAGGCCTGCGGCCCGAAGACCTGTAGCGTTGGCCCGGCCTCAGGGCCGGTTGGTGAAGCTCGCGTTGCCCAGCCCCGTGCCGATGGTCAGCACGCCCCAGTGCCGCACGTCGCGCATGAAGGGAAGCTCGCTCAGGCCCTGCACCACCGCATCGTTGTGCATCAGCACCAGCGTCGGGCCAGAGCCCATCATCGGCATGCGGCGCCACAGCTGGCTCGGCAAGTGGAAGGCGTGGCCTTCCCAGTCGCCCGGCAGATTCTGCGCACCGCGCGCAATCGAGCCGTCCTGCCGGATCAGGCCCGGGCAGCCGATGCCGATGAAGGGTGCCAGCCGGATCTTCTTGCGCTCGCTGTAGAGCACCATGTCCTCGAGCATGCCGGCGATGTGATCGACCATGCCGCCGCGGTTGGGGTCCTCGTCCGCATGGCGCCACTTCTCGCGCCGCACCACCTTCGCGAGCGAGAAGTCGGGCGCCTTGCGGTGGCGCGTTTTCACGATGCCGCAGCGCACGTTGGTGCCGCCGATGTCCACCGCGAGGATCGCGTCGTGCCCCTTCAGCATGTGGGGCGGCACGAGGTGCGCCCAGCCGATCAGGCCGCCGTCGTCCACGTCGTGCGAGAGGCGGCCGATCTGCACGTGCAGGCCCATCTCTTCGAGGATGGCGCCGGCCTGCAGGATGGCGCGCTCGCCCGCGTCGCTCTCGGGAAAGCCGCCGCCGATCACGATGCGCTGCACCTTCTGCCACGAGGGCTGGCGCATGAAGCGCTGGATCACGAAGGCCAGCTCCTGCGCGAACTCCTCGATGGCTGCATGCATCACGTCGGTGGCTTCGGACGCCTTCTTTTCCTGCAGCGCCTGGTCGAGCTCCCTCTTGCTCAGGTCGCGCGAATGCGAGAGGCCCAGCGGGTCTTTTCCCTTCCTGCGGTGGCGCTTGCGCCAGCGTTCGAGCAGTTCGCGGAAGGCCGTCTGGCTGGCCTGGTCGCCTACGAAACCGTCCTTGTCGCGCAGCTGCAGGCTGTAGCCGTCGACCTGCACCCCCGGCAGTTCGCGCAGGCCGTGGACGTCGGGGCCGGGGAGCTTGTCTTTCCTGGGTTGGGTCTTCATGGCCATCGACTGTGGGGCCGATCGGCGGCCCGCCGCATCGGCACCGCGCACCACGGCGTGTAGGAGATTGACGGGTACGCCGAACAGGGCGTTGTCTATACACTGGCCCGGATGCATCTGCCCCGCAGCCTCTGGCGCGCCGCCCTGTTGTTCGCCCTTGCCTGGCTTGCCGCGTCCGGCGCCGCTCGGGCCGCGGACGAGACGCTGCGCGTCGGCTCCAAGCGCTTCACCGAGTCGTACATCCTGGCCGAGCTGCTGGCGCAGACGGCGGCGCCGCACACTGCATCGCCCCCCGTCGTGCGGCAGGGGCTGGGCAACACGGCCATCGTCTACGAGGCGCTGCGCTCGGGCGCCATCGACATGTACGCCGAATACACCGGCACCATCGCGCTCGAAATCCTCAAGGGCTCGCCGGCCAACACGCGCGAGGCCATGAACGCGGCACTCGCGCCGATGGGCCTGGGCGTGGCGATTCCGCTGGGCTTCAACGACGGCTACGCACTCGCGGTGCGCGCGCCCGATGCCGAACGGCTGGGCCTGCGCACGCTGAGCGACCTGGCGAAGCACCCCGAACTCAAGCTCGGCCTGTCGAACGAATTCATCGGCCGCGCCGACGGATGGAAGGGCCTGGCCGACCGCTACGGCTTCACGCAGGTGCCCACCGGTCTCGACCACGGGCTGGCCTACGACGCCGTGGCCGCCAAGCAGATCGACGTGATCGACATCTACACCACCGACGCCAAGATCGACCACCTCGGCCTGCGCGTGCTGGAAGACGACAAGAAATACTTTCCGCGCTACGACGCCGTGGTGCTCTACAAGCTGGACCTGCCCACGCGGCTGCCTAAGGCCTGGGCCGCTTTGCAGACGCTCGAAGGCAAGGTCGACGAGCACGCAATGATCGCGATGAACGCGCGCGCCGAGCTGCAGAGCGTGCCCTTCGACGTGATCGCGCGCGACTTCCTGGCGAATACGGGCAAGGATGCAAAGGCGCAGCCGCAGGAAGCGCGCCGCGGCTTCATGGCCAAGCTGTTCGGGCCCGACCTGTGGAAGCTCGCGCGGCAGCACCTGGTGCTGGTGGCGCTGTCGGTCGGCATCGCCATCCTGATCGGCGTGCCGATCGCGATCCTTGTGTTTCCGCATGTGCGGTTGCGCGCTGTGGTGCTGGGCTTTGCGAGCCTGCTGCAGACCGTGCCCTCGCTCGCGTTGCTGGCCGTGCTGATCTCGATGCTGGGCGCCATCGGCGCGCTGCCCGCGCTGATTGCGCTCACGCTCTATTCGCTGTTGCCGATCATGCGCAACACGGTGACGGGCCTGGCCGAAGTGCCCAACGGCCTTCGGCTCGCCGGCACCGCGCTCGGCATGACGCCGCCGCAGAGCCTTCAGCTGGTGCTGCTGCCGCTGGCGCTGCCCACGCTGCTGGCGGGCGTGCGCACCGCCACTGCGATTGCCATCGGCACGGCGACCATCGCGGCCTTCATTGGTGCGGGTGGCTTCGGAGAGCGCATCGTGACGGGGCTGGCGCTCAACGACCGCGAGCTGCTGGTGGCGGGTGCACTGCCGGCAGCCGCATTGGCGCTGCTGAGCGAAGGGATCTTCGAGCTCGTGGAGTACCTGATGCGGCGCAGGCGGCGAGCCCCGCCGAGCTCGCTGCCGCCCGCCTGAAGATCGATCAGGCCAGCGTGTAGGCCGTCTTCACAGTCGTGAAGAACTCCTGCGCATAGCGGCCCTGCTCGCGCGGACCGTAGCTGCTGCCCTTGCGACCGCCGAACGGCACGTGATAGTCCACGCCGGCCGTCGGCAGGTTGACCATCACCATGCCGGCCTGGCTGTGGCGCTTGAAGTGCGTGGCGTACTTCAGCGAAGTGGTAGCAATGCCGGCCGACAGGCCGAACTCGGTGTCGTTCGCCGTGGCCAGCGCCTCTTCGTAGTTCTTCACGCGGATCACGCTCGCCACCGGGCCGAAGATTTCTTCCTTGTTGATGCGCATGGCCGCGGCCGATTCGCTGAAGAGGGCCGGCGACATGTAGTAGCCGTCGGTCTCCAGCTTCAGGCGTTCACCGCCGGCGGCCAGCGTGGCGCCTTCGCTCTGGCCGATCTCGATGTAGTTCAGGTCTTGCTCGAGCTGCGACTTCGACGAGACCGGGCCCACGTCGGTGCCTTGCGCGAGCGCGTCGCCCACCTTGATCTTCGCCATGCGTTCCTTCATGGCGGCGATGAACTTCGGATAGATGCCTTCGGTGACGATGAGGCGGCTCGACGCCGTGCAGCGCTGGCCGGTCGAGTAGAACGCGCTCTGTACGCTGAGCTCCACGGCCTGCGCGAGGTCGGCGTCGTCAAGAATCACCTGCGGGTTCTTGCCGCCCATTTCGAGCTGCACCTTCTTGTGCTTGGTGACGCACTGGATCGCGATGTTGCGGCCCACGCCCACCGAGCCGGTGAAGCTGATCGCATGAATGCCCGGGTGGTTGACCAGCGCCTCGCCGATCACGCTGCCGCGCCCCATCACGAGGTTGAACACGCCGGCCGGAATGCCCGAGCGGCTGATGATTTCGGAGAGAGCCCAGGCGCTGCCCGGCACGAGGTCGGCAGGCTTGAGCACCACGCAATTGCCGAAGGCCAGTGCAGGCGCGATCTTCCACGCGGGAATGGCAATAGGGAAGTTCCACGGCGTGATGAGGCCGACTACGCCAACCGGCTCGCGCGTGATTTCCACGCCGATGTTGGGGCGCACCGAAGGCAGCAACTCGCCCGACAGGCGCAGGCATTCGCCCGCGAAGAACTTGAAGATCTGACCCGCGCGCGTGGCCTCGCCAATGCCTTCGGCCTTGGTCTTGCCTTCTTCGCGCGCCAGCAGCGTGCCCAGCTCTTCCTTGCGCGCCAGGATCTCGTTGCCAATCTTGTCGAGCGCGTCGGAGCGTGCCTGCACGCTGCCCGTGGCCCAGGCCGGGAACGCTGCGGTGGCGGCTGCCACGGCGGCGTCGACATGGGCGGCATCGCCCTGCGTGTACTGGCCGAGCACGTCGGACAGGTTGCTCGGATTGACGTTGGGGCTGTAGCTTGCGCCAGCACGCCATTCGCCGGCGATGAGGTTGTCGAAGTTCTGCATTGCGTCGTTTCCTTCAGCGCACCATGCACGGGCGCTTGTTGTCGAAAGTCCAGTTGGGAATGAGATATTGCATCGCCTGTGCGTCATTGCGCGCGCCGAGGCCATGTTTCAGGTACAGCTGGTGCGCCTTCTCGACTTCGTCCATGTCGAGTTCGATGCCCAGGCCGCCGCGAGTCGGCACCTTCACCAAGCCGCCTTCAATTTGCAATGGCGCTTTCGTCAAGCGCTGGCCATCCTGCCAGATCCAGTGCGTATCGATTGCCGTGACCTTGCCCGGCGCAGCCGCCGCCACGTGCGTGAACATCGCCAGCGACACGTCGAAGTGGTTGTTCGAATGCGAGCCCCAGGTCAGGCCCCAGGCCTGGCACAACTGCGCCACGCGCACCGAGCCCTGCATGGTCCAGAAATGCGGATCAGCCAGTGGAATGTCGACCGACTGCAGCGAGAGGCTATGCACCATCTCGCGCCAGTCGGTAGCCACCATGTTGGTCGCGGTGGGCAGGCCCGTGGCGCGGCGGAACTCGGCCATCACCTCGCGGCCGGAGAACACGCCTTCGGCGCCGCACGGGTCTTCTGCATAGGCCATCACGCCGTGCAGGTCGCGGCACAGCCGAATCGCGTCCTGCAGGAGCCAGCCGCCGTTCGGATCGAGCGTGACGCGCGCCTTCGGAAAGCGCTCGTGCAGCGCGCGGATCGCCTCGACCTCTTCCTCGCCGCGCAGCACGCCGCCCTTGAGCTTGAAGTCGGTAAAGCCGTAGCGCGCGTGCGTGGCCTCGGCCAGGCGCACGATGGCTTCGGGCGTCATCGCTTCTTCGTGGCGCAGGCGGAACCAGTCGTTGTCGGCGTTGGGGTCGGTCTCGTACGGCAGATCGGTCTTCTTGCGGTCGCCTACGTAGAAAAGGTAGCCGAGCATCTGCACCGCGTCGCGCTGCTGGCCTTCGCCGAGCAGGGCCGCCACGGGCACTTCGAGGAACTGGCCGAGCAGGTCGAGCAGCGCGGCCTCGACGGCCGTCACCGCATGGATGGTCACGCGCAGGTCGAAGGTCTGCTGGCCGCGACCGCCGCTGTCGCGTCCGGCAAAGGCGCTGCGCAGGCTGTTGAGCACCGCGTTGTGGCGGCCGATGGGCTGGCCGACGATGAGGTCGCGCGCGTCTTCGAGCGTCTGGCGGATCTTCTCGCCGCCAGGCACTTCGCCCACGCCGGTGTGGCCGGCGCTGTCGGTCAGGATCAGCAGGTTGCGCGTGAAGAACGGGCCGTGCGCGCCGCTGAGGTTCATCAGCATGCTGTCGTGGCCCGCGACGGGAACCACGCGCATGCCGGTGACGACGGGTGCGCCCGACACGACTTTGGAAACAACGGATTCAGGACTTGTCATCTTCGGGCTCGGTGCCTCAGTCTGCGGTGATGTGGCGGGTGTCGATCAATGTCTTCCATCGCGCCCATTCGCGCAACTGGAAGGCGGTGAATTCTTCGGGCGTGCTGGCGACGATTTCGAGGCCCTGGTCGAGCATGCGCTTCTTCGTCTCGGGGTCTTGCATGGCGGCAATCGCGGCGTCGCTCAGCTTTTTCTTGACGGCAGGCGGCAGTCCCTTGGGGGCAGCCATGCCCTGCCACGAATAGACCTCCGCACCCTTCACGCCGGCTTCGGCCAGCGTGGGCACGTCGGGCAGCACGGGTGAGCGCTTGTCGCCGGTAACGGCAATGGCGCGCAGCTTGCCCGCGCGGATGTGCGGCAGCACGGCATTCACGTTCTGGAACGAGAAGTCGACCTGGTTGCCCAGCAGGTCGTTGACCGCCGGCGCGCCGCCCTTGTAGGGCACGTGCACGCCTTCGGTCTTGGTCTGCTGCCAGAAGAGTTCCGCCGAGAGATGGTCGGACGAGCCGTTGCCCGAGCTCGCGAACGAGACCTTGCCCGGCGTCTTGCGCAGCAGCGCCAGCACGTCGGCCACCGTGTGCTCGGGCCGCGCGACGTTGGCGACGAGCACGTTGGGCGCCTGCACGGGCACGCTGATGTAGTCGAAGTCCTTGGTCGCGTCGTAGGGCACGCTCTTTTGCAGGTGCGGCGTGACGACGAAGGCGCCGAGCGAGGACACCAGCAGCGTGTAGCCATCAGGCGCCGCGCGCTTGACGAAGCCGGTGCCGATGGTGCCTGTGGCGCCGGGCCGGTTGTCGACGACGAAGCTGCCGCCGAGCTTGGTCTGCATCTGCAGTGCGAGTGCGCGCGCCACCATGTCGGTGGAGCCGCCGGCCGGGAACGGAACGATGATGGTCACCGGCTTCTGCTGCGGCCATGCATCGGCTTGCGCCGAGGCATGCAGGGGCAGCAGCGCGGTCGAGGCAGCTGCGAGGGCCGCGGCAAGAAGGAGTCTCTTCTTCATGCGGACTAGATCCTCACGGCCTGGCGGGCGAGCAGCTTCCAGCTTCCGCCCTGCTTCTGCCAGACGCCGAGGATCTTCAGCGCCACCTTGCCGGGCTTGCCCGAGTCGTTGGTGTCGGCCGTGAGCGTGTGGCGCACGATGGCGGTGTTGGCATCGACCACCTTGACGGTCTGCTCGGTGATGGCGATGGACACGAAGTCCGACTTGCCGTCGAGCAGGTCGCTGATGAAGCTGGCCTTGGTGTCGACCTTGCCGCCCGAGTGGCCGTAGCTCAGGTCGTCGGACACCAGCGCGCCGAGTGCGGCAGGGGTTGGGTCGACCATCGCGATGCGCAGGCGTTCGGCGGCGGCAGCCACTTCGGGTGCGGCCGGTGCCGCACTGCCCGCGGGCATCATCGAGCAGGCCGAGAACAGGGCTGCCGAAGCGGCGATCAGGAAAAACTTCTTGAGGAACATGGCGTCTTGTCTCCGTTGTTGTTTGTGGTGTTCGACGCTGCAGGCTTACTGCGGGCCGAGCGCGTCGATCAGCGCCTTGAGCTGTTCCATCTCCGCGGGCTTCAGGTCGGTGAGCGGTGCGCGCACGGGGCCTGCGTCGTGGCCGACGATCTTTGCGCCGGCCTTGACGATGCTCACGGCATAGCCCGGCACGCGGTTGCGCAGCTCGAGGTAGGGCATGAAGAAGTTCTTCAGCAGGTGGTGCTGCGTGGGCAGGTCGTCGGCGGCAACAGCCTTGTAGAAATCCATGGCGGTCTTCGGAATGAAGTTGAAGACGGCCGACGAATACACCGGCGTGCCCATTGCCTTGTAGGCCGCGGCATAGACCTCGGCCGTGGGCAGGCCGCCCAGGTAGGCGAAGCGGTCGCCCATCTTCTGGTAGATGGCGACCATGGCTTCGATGTCGCCCACGCCGTCCTTGAAGCCGACGAGGTTGGGGTTGCGCTCGGCCAGGCCGGCCAGCGTGTCGGGCTTCAGGCGGCTGGTGGCGCGGTTGTAGACGATCACGCCGAACTTCACGCTCTTGCACACGGCTTCGACGTGCGCGGCCAGGCCTTCCTGGCCGGCTTCGGTGAGGTAGTGCGGCAGCAGCAGGATGCCGTGCGCGCCGGCCTTCTCTGCAGCCTGCGCACACTGGATGGCAAAGCGCGTGGGACCACCGGCGCCGGCAATGATCGGCACCACGCCGCGGCAGGTGTCCACTGCGGTCTTGATGATGCCGGGGTACTCCTCGCCGGTGAGCGAGAAGAACTCGCCCGTGCCGCCGGCCGCGAACAGCGCGCTCGCGCCGTAAGGGGCGAGCCATTCGAGGCGCTTGGCATAGCCCGCCGGGTTGAAGTCGCCGTTGCTGTCGAAGTCGGTCAGCGGAAACGAGAGCAGGCCGGAGCCCATGATGGTCTTGAGTTCTTGCGGGTTCATCGGGAATCGTCCAGTGAAGATTTGAGAAAAGAAAAAAGGGGGTGAAGCAGGCGGTCAGTCGAGCCTGACGTTGGCTTCCTTGATGACTTGCGCCCAGCGCGCGCGCTCCTTGGCGAAGAACTGGTCTTGCTCGGGCGCGGTCATGGTCACGACCTCGGCGCCCTGCCCCGCGAGGCGGGCCCGGATGTCGGGCGTGCGGATGATGCGAACCAGTTCCTTGTTGAGCCGGGCGATCACCGCGTCAGGCACGCCGCGCGCCGCGACCACGCCCTGCCACGTCCCCGACTCGTAGCCGGGCGCGCCCTGCTCCGCGATGGTGGGCACGCTGCCGATCAGCGGCATGCGCGTGGCCTTGGACACGGCAATCAGCTTGAGCTTGCCGGCCTGCACCTGCGGGTAGGTGGCGAGCATGCCGTTCATGAGCACCTGAGTCTGGCCAGACACGGTGTCGAGCACTGCCTGCACGCCGCCCTTGTAGGGCACGTATTCCCACTTGGCGCCGACCTTGCGCTGCAGTTCGATGCCCGCGAGATGCGCGGTGCTGCCGCTGGCGGTAACGGCAAAGTTGAGATCGCTTTTCTTCGAGAGCTCGACCAGTTCCTTCAGCGTGCTGGCCTGCACCGAGGGGTGCACCACCAGCAGGTGCGGCGAGTAGGCCAGCATGGACACGCTGCGCAGGTCCTTCGACGGATCGAAAGGCAGCTTGGGGTACAGCGACGGGCTGATGGCCAGCGCGCCGAGGTCGCACAGCATCAGCGTGTAGCCGTCGGCCGGCGCTTTGGCCAGCAGGTCGGCGCCGAGGTTGCCGTTGGCGCCCGCGCGGTTGTCGATGATTACCGACTGGCCCAGCGCCTCCGACAGCGGCTGGCTGATGGCCCGCGCAATGATGTCGGACGAGCCGCCCGGCGGGTACGGCACGATGATCCTGATTGGCTTCGAGGGCCAGTTGCCGGTGCCGCCCTGCGTGCCCTGCGCAATGGCGCGCAGGGGCAGGCTGGCGGCCAGCGTCGTGGCCAGTGCGGCGCCAAGTGCGCCGCGTCGGTTGATGGACATGCTGCCTCCTGTTGTTCGATGGTCGTCATGGCTGCGCACGGCTGGCCGTGCGAGTTATCAGTCATCGTACAACTAGAAAAACAACTTGTCCAGCGGGCAAGACAAGAAAAACTCAGCGGGAGGGAGCGTCGTCAGGCGCCGGTGCAGCCGCACCCGTACCGGCGGCCGCATCGGCTTTCGCCTTCTGCTGCGCGGCCTCTTGCGCCATGCGCAGCCGCTCGCGGCTGTTGGTCAGGTGGATGCGCATGGCAGCGCGCGCCGACTCGGGATCGCGGCGCGCGATGGCCGCGTAGATTTCTTCGTGCTCGCGATTGACGCGGCTCAGGTAAGGCGCGCCACCACCCTCGTGCGTTCGGATGGCGCTGATGCGCGTGCGCGGAATGAGCGTGGTGCCCAGGTGCCGCATGATGTCGGCGAAATACGGGTTGCCGGTCGACTGCGCGATCTGCAGGTGAAAGCGGAAGTCGGGCGCCACCGTGTCCCCCGCCGCTGCCACGTTGTGCTCGAAGTCGTCGAGCGCCTGGCGCATGGCGACCAGTTGCTCGTCGGTGCGGCGGGTGGCGGCGAGGCCGGCCGATTCGGTCTCCAGGCTGATGCGCAGCTCCAGCACGGCCAGCACGTCGACCGAGGCGGCGATCTCGCCGGGATCGAGGCGGAACACCCCGCCGGCCCGCGGCTGCAGCACGAAGGTGCCCACGCCGTGCAGCGTCTCGACCAGCCCGCCGGCCTGCAGCTTCGACAGCGCCTCGCGCACCACGGTGCGGCTCACGCCATAGGCCTGCATGATGGCCGACTCGGTCGGCAGCTTGTCGCCGGGCCGCAGCGACTGGTTGCGGATCTTCTCGCCCAGGTCTTCCACCAGCCCATGCGCCAGGCCGCGTGCGCGCTGGCGCGGACGGCCCACGAAAGCAGCAGACGCCGTTTCCGCCGGCGCCTCCGCTTCCGATATCAAGGGATTACCCGCAGTCGTCTGAACCATGGCCACGATGATAATCCTCAAACTAGTTGTACGACAACAGATAACTTATCACTCAACTCCTGGCGCCGCCGGCCATTCCGCCAGCGGCTTTCCGGTCTCCACGGCACCGACATGCAGCGCCCTTTCGACCTTGCTCCGTCGGCATCGTACCGGCCGCTTTCAGAAAAGCACCGTGACGGCGGGCCCTCGGAAACCATGACTCTTCCGTGTATGGACAGGCAACGATGAACGACAACAAGATGAACCGCCTCCTCCTGACCGGCGCGGCCGGCGGCCTGGGCAAGGTGCTGCGCGAGCGGCTCAAGCCCTATGCAAACGTGCTGCGCCTGTCGGACATCGCGTCGCTGGCCCCGGCCGCCGATGCGCACGAGGAAGTCGTGCCGTGCGATCTTTCCGACAAGGCCGCGGTGCATGCGCTGCTCGAAGGCTGCGACGCCATCGTCCACCTGGGCGGCGTCTCGGTCGAGCGGCCTTTCGAGGAAATCCTCGAAGCCAACATCAAGGGCATCTTCAACGTCTACGAGGCCGCGCGCCGCCACGGCGTGAAGCGCGTGGTGTTTGCGAGCTCGAACCACGTGATCGGCTTCTACAAGCAGAGCGAGCACATCGACGCGCATGCCGTGCGCCGGCCCGACGGCTACTACGGCCTGTCGAAGTCCTTCGGCGAGGACATGGCGCAGTTCTACTTCGACCGCTGGGGCATCGAGACCGTAAGCATCCGCATCGGCTCCTCGTTTCCCGAGCCGGCCAACCGCCGGATGATGAGCACCTGGCTAAGCTACCGTGACCTGACCTCGCTGATCGAGAAGTCGCTGTTCACGCCTGACGTGAAGCACACCGTGGTTTACGGCATGTCGAACAACCGCGACGTGTGGTGGGACAACAGTGCGGCCGCGCACCTGGGCTTCGTGCCGCAGGACAGCTCGGAGGTGTTCCGCGACAAGGTCGAGGCGCAGCCGCCCGTCCCGCCGACCGATCCGAACGCGATCTACCAGGGCGGAGCCTTCACCGCACAGGGCCCCTTCGGCGATGCAAGCTGAGCTCGTTCTCGACGCTCGCAACGGCACCGGCGAGAGCCCGGTGTGGCACGCGGTCGAACAGGCGCTCTACTGGGTCGATATTCCCGCGCGCACGCTGAACCGCTGGCACGCGAGCGAAGGCCATGCGCAGTGGACGGCGAACGAAATGGTCGCCTGCATCGCGCCGCGCGCCGATGCGCCGGGCGAATGGATCGCCGGCATGGAAAGCGGCCTGTTCTCGCTGAAGCCGCAGGCCGACGGCACGCTGGCCGCCACCTCGCTCGCCCCGGTCGAACACGCAGCCCCGGCCATGCGCTTCAACGATGGCCGCTGCGACCGCCAGGGCCGCTTCTGGGCCGGCACGATGCTGCTGGACATGGCGGCGGGCGCACGCGTCGGCCGCCTCTACAGCTACGGCAAGGGTGACAAGAGCGCCGCTCTGCGCCTCGACGACCTCATCGTGCCCAACGGCCTGGCCTTCAGCCCCGACGGCCGCACGATGTATCTCTCGGATTCGCACCCCACGGTGCAGGCCGTCTGGGCCTTCGACTACGACACGGAAACCGGCGCGCCAAGCAACCGCCGCCTCTTCATCGACATGAAGCCCCTGCCCGGCCGCCCCGACGGCGCCGCCATGGATACCGACGGCTGCTACTGGATCTGCGGCAACGACGCGGGCCTGGTGCACCGCTTCACGCCCGACGGCCGGCTCGACCGCTCGCTCGAAGTGCCGGTGAAGAAGCCCGCGATGTGCGCCTTCGGTGGCCCGGCCCTCGACACCCTGTTCGTCACCTCCATACGACCCGGCGGCATCGACCTGTCCGACCAGCCGCTGGCCGGCGGCGTGTTCGCGCTGCGGCCCGGCACCGGCATCGCGGGTGTTCCCGAACCGGCCTTCGGCACCTGAAGAACCTTTTTCGACAACCACCAAGCAGAGGATGAGACAAATGAAATTCACCAAGACCCTGATCGCACTTTCCGCGTGCGCCGCAGCCGCGCTGACCACACTGGCTGCACACGCCACCGAGTTCCGTTCGGCCGACATCCACCCCGACGACTACCCCACCGTGACCGCGGTGAAGTTCATGAGCGAGCGCCTGAAGGCGCTGTCGGGCGGCAAGCACAGCATCAAGGTGTTCAACAACAGTTCGCTCGGCAGCGAGAAAGACACGATCGAGCAGACCAAGATCGGTGCGCTGCAGATGGTGCGCGTGAACATCGCGCCCATGAACAACATCTGCGCCGAGACGCAGGTGCCGACCATGCCCTTCCTGTTCCGCTCGGTCGACCACCTGCACAAGGTGCTCGACGGCCCGATCGGCGAAGAGATCCTGAAGTCGTGCGAGAAGCAGGGCTTCATCGGCCTGGCCTACTACGACAGCGGCGCGCGTTCGATGTTCACGGCCAAGAAGCCGGTGCGCACCTTCGCCGACATGAAGGGCCTGAAGGTCCGCGTGCAGCAGTCCGACCTGTGGGTGTCGATGCTCGAAGCCATGGGCGCCAACGCCACGCCAATGCCGATGGGCGAGGTCTACACGGGCCTGAAGACCGGCCTCATCGACGCCGCCGAGAACAACTACCCCACGTATGAAAGCGCGCGCGCCTTCGAAGTGGCCAAGTACTACAGCAAGACCGAGCACTCCATGGCGCCCGAGATGCTGCTGTTCTCCAAGCGCGTGTGGGACAAGCTTTCGACCGAAGAGCAGGGCTGGATCCGCCAGGCCGCCAAGGAATCAGTGCCCTACATGCGCAAGCAGTGGGAAGAGCGTGAAGTGAAGTCGCTGGCCACGGTGAAGGCCGGCGGCGCCGAGATCATCGAAGTCGACAAGGCTCCGTTCCAGGCAGCGATGAAGCCGGTGTACGACAAGTTCATCACCGACGCGAAGCTGAAAGACCTCGTCAAGCGCGTGCAGGACACGAAGTAAGCCCGCCCTCGTCGACTCGACCCGCTCTCCTCCTTCCCCCTCGGGGGAAGGGCAAAGAAAATTTATGTACACCAAACTTTGCCGCACCCTCGCACGTGCCTGCATGTGGTTGGGCATCTTCGGCCTCGTCGCGGTGATCTGCGCCGTGAGCTGGCAGGTGTTCGGCCGCTACGTGCTCAACAACACTCCTACCTGGGCCGAAAGCCTCGCGCTGCTGCTGGTGCTCTACGTCACGATGCTCGGCGTGGCCGTGGGCGTGCGCGACGCGGGCCACATCGGACTCGAATCCTTCCTCGTGCTCGCGCCCGACTGGCTGCGGCTGAAGATGGAATACCTCATCCACGCACTGATCCTGCTGTTCGGCATTGCCATGGCCTGGAACTGCGCCTCGCTCGCCGAATCGGTGTGGGACTACAGATTGCCCACGCTCTGGATCTCCGAGGGCTGGAAGTACGTGCCCGCCGCCGTGTCGGGCGTCCTCATCGTGATGTTCTCCATCGAACACATCATCGCGCTCGCCCAAGGCCGCGAAGTCGAACCTGCCTGGGCCTGAGCCACCATGACCATTCCTCTGCTCATTCTCTGCATCTCGTTCACGCTCTTCCTGCTGCTGGGCGTGCCGGTCGCTTTTTCCATCGGCCTGTCGGCCCTGGCCACGCTGCTCTATGAAGGCCTGCCGCTGGCGGTCGGCTTCCAGCAGATGACCTCCGGCATGGGCATCTTCTCGTTCCTGGCCATTCCGTTCTTCATCTTCGCCGGCGAGCTGATGCTCTACGGCGGCATCGCGGACCGCATCGTCAACCTGGCGCGCGACCTCGTGGGCCACGTGCGCGGCGGCCTCGGCATGTCGAACGTGGTGGCCTGCACGCTGTTCGGCGGCGTCTCGGGCTCGCCCGTGGCGGACGTCTCAGCCATGGGCGCCGTGATGATCCCGATGATGAAGAAGGAGGGCTATCACGCCGACTACGCAGTCAACGTGACGACCCATGCGGCACTGGTCGGCGCGCTGATGCCGACCAGCCACAACCTGATCATCTATTCGCTGGCAGCGGGCGGCAAGGTGTCGATCGCGGCGCTGATCCTGGCGGCGCTGCTGCCGGCGGCCGTGCTCACCATCAGCAATCTCGCGGCCGCCTACCTGGTGGCAGTGAAGCGCGGCTATCCGGCCGGCAGCTTCCCGGGCTGGTCCATCGTGGCGCGCTCGTTCGCGGCGGCGCTGCCCGGCCTGTTCATCGTGGTGCTGATCCTCGGCGGCATCCTGTCGGGCGTGTTCACGGCAACCGAGTCTGCGGCGGTGGCCGTGCTGTATGCGCTGGGCCTCACGATCTTCGTGTACCGCACGCTGAAGTGGGAACACTTCATCAAGGCGGCCTCGAAGGCGGTGCGCACCACGGGCGTGATCCTGCTGCTGATCGGCATCTCCAGCACCTTCGGCTACCTCATCAGCCTGTACGGCGTGGCCGAGCTCACGGGCGAGATGCTGTCGCAGGTAACCAGCACGCCGTGGGTGATCTTCCTGCTGATCAACATCATCCTGTTCGTGCTCGGCACCTTCCTGGACATGGCGGCCACCATCCTGCTGTGCACGCCGATCTTCCTGCCCATTGCCCAGCACTACGGCATGACCTCGGTGCAGTTCGGCATCGTGATGCTGATCAACTGCGCGCTGGGCCTGAACACGCCGCCGGTGGGCACGACGCAGTTCGTCGGCTGCGCGATCGGCGGGGTGTCTGTGGGCACGGTGATGAAGACCATCTGGCCGTTCTACGGGGCATTGATCTTTGCGCTGGGAGTGGTCACATTCGTTCCCGCGTTCTCGACCTGGCTGCCCAGCATGTTCATGGTCGTGAAGTAAGCAAGGAGCCCACGATGTCCGAACCCACCCGCCCACCGCTCTACATCCGCATCCACGCGGCAGACAACGTGGCCATCGTCGCGAACGACGGCGGGCTTAAGGCCGGCGCGGAGTTCGCCGACGGCCTTCGGCTGGTGGACAACGTGCCGCAAGGCCACAAGGTCGCGCTGGTCGACCTGGCCGAAGGCGACGCCATCCGCCGCTACGACGTGGTGATCGGCTACGCGCTGAAGGCGCTGCCGCGCGGCAGCTGGGTGCACGAGCGCGTGATGCGCATGCCGACCGCGCCCGAGCTCGACGGCCTGCCCATCGCCACGGTCAAGCCCCCTGCCCTTCCGCCGCTGGAGGGCTACACCTTCGAGGGCTATCGCAACGCCGACGGCTCGGTGGGTTCGCGCAACATCCTGGCCATCACGCAGACGGTGCAGTGCGTGGCCGGCGTGACCGACTTCGCGGTGCAGCGCATCAAGGCCGAGTTGCTGCCCAAGTACCCGAACGTCGACGACGTGGTGGCGCTGGCGCACACCTACGGCTGCGGCGTGGCCATCGATGCGCCCGATGCCATCGTGCCGATCCGCACGCTGCGCAACATCAGCCTCAATCCGAACTTCGGCGGCGAGGTGATGGTGGTGAGCCTGGGCTGCGAGAAGCTGCAGCCCGAGCGCCTGCTGCCGCCGGGGAGCATTCCCATCGTCGACAAGCGCGGCGAAGACGAAGGCAAGCAAGGTGACGCGGAACTCGACGTGGTCTGCCTGCAGGACGACGAGCACGTCGGCTTCATGTCGATGATCGATTCGGTCATGCGGCAGGCCGAGGAACACCTCGCGCGGCTCAACAAGCGCAAGCGCGAAACCGTGCCCGCCAGCGAGCTGGTGGTGGGCGTGCAGTGCGGCGGCAGCGACGCCTTCTCGGGCGTCACCGCCAACCCCGCCGTGGGCTTCTGCACCGACCTGCTGGTGCGCGCAGGCGCCACCGTGATGTTCTCGGAAGTGACCGAGGTGCGCGACGGCATCGACCAGCTCACCTCGCGCGCATCCACGCCCGAGGTGGCCGAGGCCATGATCCGCGAGATGGCCTGGTACGACGCCTACCTGGAGAAGGGCCGCGTCGACCGCAGCGCCAACACCACGCCGGGCAACAAGAAGGGTGGGCTGTCGAACATCGTCGAGAAAGCGATGGGCTCCATCGTCAAGTCGGGCTCGGCCCCTATCACCGGCGTGCTCGCGCCCGGCGAGAAGGCAACGCAGAAGGGCCTGATCTACGCCGCCACGCCAGCCAGTGACTTCATCTGCGGCACGCTGCAGCTGGCGGCCGGCATCAACCTGCACGTGTTCACCACCGGCCGCGGCACGCCCTACGGGCTGGCCGAAGTGCCGGTGATCAAGGTCGCCACGCGCAGCGACCTCGCGCGCCGCTGGCACGACCTGATGGACGTGAACGCGGGCCGCATCGCCGACGGCGACGCCACCATCGAGGACATCGGCTGGGAGATGTTCCACCTGATGCTCGACGTGGCCAGCGGCCGCAAGAAAACCTGGGCCGAGCACTGGAAGCTGCACAACGCACTGGTGCTGTTCAACCCGGCCCCGGTCACCTGACTCTTTTCATTCCCTTCAGACACGGAGCGACGACATGGAAGACCTCAAGGACAAGACCGCGCTCGTCACCGGTGCCAGCACCGGCATCGGCGCCGCGGTGGCCATCGCATTCGCCGCACGCGGCATGCGCGTGGCGGTGCACTACAACAGCTCGGCCGATGCAGCGAACCGCGTGGTCGACACCATCCGCGCGGCCGGCGGCACGGCCTTCGCGCTGAAGGCCGACGTGCGCGACACGGCCGCGATCCGCGACTGCGTGAAGCAGGCCGCGGCGCAGTTCGGCCGCATCGACGTGCTGGTGAACAACGCCGGCAGCCTGGTCAAGCGCGTGCCCATCGCCGAGTTCGACGATGCGCTGTTCGACGAGGTGATGCACATCAACGCGCGCTCGGTGCTCGCGTTCTGCCGCGAGGTGGTTCCGCTGATGCGCACGCAGGGCGGCGGCAACATCATCAACGTGACCTCGGTCGCGGCGCGCACCGGCGGCGGGCCGGCCGCGTACCTCTATGCGGGCTCGAAGGGCTTCGTGAGCACGGCGACGCACGGCCTGGCGAAGGAACTGGTGGGCGACCGCATCCGCGTGAACGCGGTGGCACCGGGCGTCATCCAGACGCCGTTCCAGGACCGCTTCTCGACGCCCGCGATGCTGGAGAACTTCCGCGCCAGCATTCCGATGGGCCGCATCGGCGAGCCCGAGGAATGCGTGGGCGCTTTCCTCTATCTCGCCTCGGAACAACTCTCGGGCTATGTCACCGGGCAGGTGATCGAGGTGAACGGAGGCCAGTACATGCCCTGACGCGCGAGGACAGTGAGGAAGCCCACAGAGGAAACACCCCGGGGCTGAAGGATCAGATCAACAACGGAGACAAAGACATCATGAAGAGAAGCCAACTTCTTCGCGGCATCGCCGCCCTCTCGGCCACGGCCGTGCTCTCGCTCGGGCTGGCCGCGCCGGCCGCGGCGCAGGCCGATTTTCCGAACCGCACGATCGAGCTGCTGGTGCCCTACCAGCCCGGCGGCGGCACCGACGGGCTGGCGCGCGCATTCGCCGAGGCGAGCCGCAAGCACATCTCGCAGAGCATCGTGATCGTCAACCGCCCCGGCGCGGGCGGCGCCATCGGCTGGACGGAAGTGATCAACGCCAAGCCCGACGGCTACAAGCTCGCGGTGCTCACGGTCGAGCTGCTGACGCTGCCGCACCTGGGCCTGGCCAAGTTCAACTACGACGACTTCCAGCCCATCGCACAGCTCAACGCCGACCCGGCCGCGATCACGGTGAAGGCCGACGCGCCGTGGAACACCATCGAGGAATTCCTCGCCGCCGCGAAGAAATCACCCGAGAGCGTGCGCGTGGGCAATTCGGGCAACGGCTCGATCTGGCACCTTGCTGCCGCAGCACTGGAAGACAAGACCGGCGCCAAGTTCGGCCACATTCCGTTCCAGGGCGCAGCACCCGCCGTGCTGGCGCTGCTCGGCGGCCACATCGAAGCCGTGGCGGTGAGCCCGGCCGAGGTGACGACGCACGTGCAGGGCGGCAAGCTCAAGGTGCTGATGGTGATGGCCGACAAGCGCGTGAAGGGCTTCGAGAAAGTGCCTACCGCCAAGGAGCGCGGCATCGACCTGTCGATCGGCACCTGGCGCGGCCTCGGCGCGCCGAAGAACACGCCGCCCGAAGTGATGGCGAAGCTGCGCGAGATCACCGCGAAGACCGCCGCCGAGCCGCTGATGCACGAGGTAATGGACAAGCAGAACCTGGGCTATGTCTACACCGACGGTGCCGTGTTCAAGGAAACGCTGGCGAAGGACAACGTGTACTTCAAGCAGCTCATCACCAAGCTCAACATCAAGCCCTGAGCCGCACAGCCATGAAGAAAACAACCATCGCATCGCTGCTGTGGCTGGC
This sequence comes from Variovorax sp. GW821-FHT09D05, assembly GCF_059416325.1. Classification (NCBI taxonomy): domain Bacteria; kingdom Pseudomonadati; phylum Pseudomonadota; class Betaproteobacteria; order Burkholderiales; family Comamonadaceae; genus Variovorax; species Variovorax sp. GW821-FHT09D05. The sequence goes on from NZ_JBWKOZ010000006.1 coordinate 358,707, forward strand.
CGCCATCGGCCAGGCCTCGGCCGCGACCTGGGTCTATGTGTCGAACGCCGACAGCCAGGAAATCTCGGTGCTCGAACTCGACCGGGCCCAGGGCGCGCTCAAGCCCGTTCAGACGCTGAACGTCGGCGGCACCGTGATGCCGATGGTGGTGAGCCATGACAAGCGCATGCTGTACGCCGCGCTGCGCTCGCAGCCGTTTCGCGTGACCGCGCTGTCGATCGACGGCGCCACCGGAAAACTGCAGAAGCTCGGCGAGGCGCCGCTGGCCGACAGCATGGCCAACATCGACCTGGACGCGAGCGGCAAATGGCTCTTCGCGGCCTCGTATCAGGGCGGCAAGATCACGGTCAATGCCATCGGCAAAGACGGCGTGGTGGGCCCCATTCACCAGCTGATCCAGACCGGGCCCAACGCGCACGCGATCCATGCGGACGCGAGCAATCGTTTCGTACTCGCCACCAGCCTCGGCGGCGACAACGTGTCGAGCTGGCGCTTCGATGCGGAGAAAGGATTGCTGTCGCCCAACGATCCGCCGCTGACCACCACCGCCGCGAAGGCGGGCCCGCGCCACTTCGTCTGGGACAAGGCGCAGCGGCACGTCTATCTGCTGGACGAACTCGACGCGGCGCTGCACGTGTTCGCGTGGGATGCCGCGCGCGGCACGCTCAAGCTCGAACAGAGCACGACCACGCTGCCCGCCGGCTTCACCGGCAAGCCCTGGGCCGCCGACCTGCACCTGACACCCGACGGGCGCTACCTGTACGCGTCGGAGCGCACGTCGAGCACTCTCTCGACATTCAAGGTCGATGCCGCCACGGGGCAGCTTCAGCCGCTCGGACAGACCCCGACCGAGAAAACACCGCGCGGCTTCGCCATCGATGCCACCGGCCGCTACCTGATTGCCGCAGGGCAGGAGTCGAACGGCATCTCGCTCTACACCATCGACGTCGCCACCGGTGCGCTGGGCAAGCCCCAGCACCTGGACGTGGGCAAGAACCCGAACTGGATCGAGATCGTCGACATGCCCTGACGGGCACCGCACCACACTTCAATAGGAGACCTTCGCATGCAACGCCGCACACTCATTCGCACCGCCCTCGCCTCTTCGCTCGCCGCCGGTCTTCCGGTGGCCTTCGCGCAGAGCAGCAACAACTGGCCGACGGGCAAGGCCATCACTTACCTCGTGCCCTTTCCCGCGGGCGGCACCACCGACGTGCTGGGCCGGCTGATCGGGCAGAAGCTCGGCACCGTGCTGGGCACCAGCGTGATCATCGACAACAAGGGCGGCGCCGGCGGCAGCGTTGGCTCGGAAGTCGGCGCGCGTGCGGCGCCGGACGGCTTCACGCTGATCGGCGGCACCATCAGCTCGCACGCAATCAACGTGAGCCTGTATCCAAAGATCGGCTACGACCCGCAGAAGTCGTTCGCGCCGGTGACGCTCATCGGCACCAACCCGGTGGTGCTGGTGGTGAACCAAGCGAGCCCGTACAAGACGCTGAAGGACGTGATCGCGGCCAGCAAGGCCAAGACGGGCGGGCTCTCGTCGGCCTCGGCCGGCACGGGCACTTCGCAGCACCTGGCGCTGGAACTGCTGGCCTTCAAGTCGGGCGTGAAGTTCACTCACATTCCGTACAAGGGCAGCGGCCCGGCGATCCAGGACGTGATCGGCGGACAGGTCGACATGATGTTCGACACCACGGTGGTCGCGGGTCCGCACATCCAGAGCGGCAAGCTGCGCGCGATTGCCGTCACATCGTCGAAGCGCCTGGCCTCGATGCCCGACGTGCCGACGGTGGCCGAGTCGGGCGTGCCGGGACTGCAAGACTTCGAGGTGGTGTCGTGGCAGGCGATCTTCGTGCCTGCGGGCACGCCTGCACCGGTCGTCGACAGGCTGCACACCGAGATCCGCAAGATCCTCGCAACGCCCGAGATGCAGGACAAGCTCAAGGGCTTCGGCATGGAGCCGACCGACCTGAGCACCGCGCAGATCGCGGCGTTCCAGAAGGCCGAGGTGGAGAAGTGGGCGCAGGTGATCAAGGCGGCAGGCATCAAGGCCGATTGACCGGCTGACTGCGGGCCGGGCGAACCAAGGGAAGCTTCCTACGCCCCGAGGAAGAAGCGCTTTATAGAATGCCCCTCCGATTCCGCATTCCAGGCCTTCCCCACGTGTCCGACCGCTCTGCCGTACTGCCCCAATACCTGTTCCCCAAGCAGGCCCTGACCAATTTCGCCGGCTGGGTTGCGGGCAAGGAACGGGGCGCCGTGACGACGTGGATCATCCGGCGCTTCGTGGCCAAGTACGGCGTGGACATGGGCGAGGCGCTCGAGTCGGACATCCAGCACTACAAGAGCTTCAACCAGTTCTTCACGCGCGCACTCAAGCCCGGTGCGCGGCCGCTCGCGCAGGCCGACCTGGTCTGCCCGGTAGACGGCGCGATCAGCCAGTTCGGCGCGATCCAGGGCGACCAGATTTTCCAGGCCAAGGGCCACAACTACACGACCACCGCGCTGGTTGGCGGCGACGCTACGCTGGCCGCGAAGTTCGCGCACGGCAGCTTCGCCACGCTGTACCTGAGCCCCAAGGACTACCACCGCATCCACATGCCCTGCGACGGGCGGCTTGTGCGCATGATCCATGTGCCGGGCGACCTGTTCTCGGTGAACCCCACCACGGCGCGCGGCGTGCCCGGCCTGTTCGCGCGCAACGAGCGCGTGGTGTGCGTCTTCGAATCGGCGCATGGGCCCTTCGTGCTGGTGCTGGTGGGCGCCACCATCGTCGGCAGCATGGCCACCGTGTGGCATGGCGTGGTCAATCCGCCGCGCGTGGGCGAGCTGCGCGAGTGGCACTACACCGACCAGCAGATCGACATCCGCAAGGGCGACGAGATGGGCCGTTTCTTGCTCGGGTCGACGGTCGTCATGCTGTTCCCGGCGCCCGCGCTGGCCTTCAACCCGGGCTGGTCGCCCACCCGCGCGATCCGCCTGGGCGAAGCCATGGCCAACTACACCAATTTGTGAGTGTTTGTCTCACAACCCGCATGCAGCATGCCCTGACAGCTATAAAACTAGTAGCATCCTCATCGATTGCGCTATAGTCGCCGGCCAACGAGACGGTTCATACCAACCACAAGAACGCTTCGAGGAGATGATGTCGATGAGTACCAAGGAAAACGCAGCCGTCAGCCAGTTGCTCGCCCTGCTCGAAGCCCGCTACGCGCTGCGCGTGCTCTGGGCCCTGCGCGACGGCCATGCGCAGACCTTCCGTTTGCTTCAGGACAGCGTGGGCAGCATCACTCCCAACACGCTCAACACCCGCATCAAGGAACTGCGCGAAGCCGGCATCGTCGGCCACGGCAGCGACGGCTACAGCCTCACGCTCAGCGGCCAGGACCTGCTAAAGCGCCTTTCCGACCTGCAGGCTTTTGCCGGCAAATGGCAACTGGGACAACTCAAGAAAGCAGCGGCACCTGCAGCGGTCGCATCGCCCGCCGCGCCGGTTTCTCCAGCGGCCGCACCCGCTCCGGCCCCGGTGGCGGCACCTGCGTCCACACCCGCGCCCCCTTCCGACGACACCAGCCAGAGCTGACGGACCACAGGCCTGTCTGTCCGGCATCGGTAAACTCCGCGCCTTCGATCCACTGATCTCACATCGACGCAAGGAGCGTTTCTCATGCCCACCACTCCCTCCGGCCTGCAATACGAAGACACCGAAGTCGGCACCGGCGCCGAAGCCAAGGCTGGCCAGCACGTGCACGTGCACTACACCGGCTGGCTCTACAACGACGGCGTGCAAGGCGCCAAGTTCGATTCGAGCCGCGACCGCAACGACCCGTTCGCGTTCTCGCTGGGCGCGGGCCAGGTCATCAAGGGCTGGGACGAAGGCGTGGCCGGCATGAAGATCGGCGGCAAGCGCACGCTGATCATTCCCGCATCGCTGGGCTATGGCGCTCGCGGCGCCGGCGGCGTGATCCCGCCGAACGCCACGCTGAAGTTCGACGTCGAGCTCCTGGACGCACACTGAGCATTCGAGCCGACGGCTCCAAGGCCCGATTCCGGGCCTTTTTCATGCCTCCGCGGCCCTTTTGGCCGCGTTTTTTCGCTTGAAATGCTTTGGGCCAGCCCCATGTGGCTGGCTAACGTTTGTTTTCCGGCACACGCCGGTTCTTTGAAAAATGTCTGACCCGCAACAATCCGCACAGAATTCTCAAATGCTGCAAGGCGAGCCAAGCCCCGAAGAACTGGAGGCTGCGCACGCCGCCAATGAAGCCGAGGCGCTCGACGCCCTGGCCGTGGCACAAGGCGAGCTCGCCGCCCTGCAGACCAAGAATGCCGAACTGGCCGACCAGTACCTGCGCGCCCAGGCCGATGTGCAGAACGCCCGTCGCCGCGCCGACGACGAGATCACCAAGGCCCGCAAGTTCGCCGTCGAGGCCTTTGCCGAGAGCCTGCTGCCGGTGACCGACAGCCTCGAAGCCGGCCTGGCCATCAAGGACGCCACCCCCGAGCAGATCCGCGAAGGCGCCGAAGCCACGCTGCGCCAGCTCAAGAGCGCGCTCGAACGCAACAAGGTGATCGAAGTGGCCCCCGCACCCGGCACCAAGTTCGACCCGCACCAACACCAGGCCATCTCGGTGGTGCCCGCCGACCAGGAGCCGAACACCGTGGTGAGCGTGCTGCAGAAGGGCTACACCATCAACGAGCGCGTGCTGCGCCCGGCGCTGGTCACGGTCAGCGCGCCGAAGTAATCCGCGGCATTCGCCAGCACACAAGATTCCCACAGGAAATCCCCGCTTCATACCTTGAATCGCGACGGGTTATCCACAAGTTCATAACAACATATTTTTCAGGCTTTCAGGAGTAAAGAACATGGCAAAGATCATCGGCATCGACCTCGGCACCACCAACTCGTGCGTGTCGATCATGGAAGGCAACACCACGCGTGTGATCGAGAACTCGGAAGGTGCGCGCACCACGCCGTCGATCGTCGCGTACCAGGAAGACGGTGAAGTGCTGGTCGGTGCCTCGGCCAAGCGCCAGGCCGTTACCAACCCCAAGAACACGCTGTACGCGATCAAGCGACTGATCGGCCGCAAGTTCGAGGAAAAGGAAGTCCAGAAGGACATCGACCTGATGCCCTACACCATCGCCAAGGCCGACAACGGCGACGCATGGGTGGAAGTGCGCGGCAAGAAGATGGCCCCGCAACAGGTCAGCGCCGACATCCTGCGCAAGATGAAGAAGACCGCCGAAGACTACCTCGGCGAAACCGTGACCGAAGCCGTGATCACGGTGCCGGCCTACTTCAACGACGCCCAGCGCCAGGCCACCAAGGACGCCGGCCGCATCGCGGGCCTGGACGTCAAGCGCATCATCAACGAGCCCACCGCTGCCGCCCTGGCCTTCGGCCTCGACAAGCAGGACAAGGCCGACCGCAAGATCGCCGTGTATGACCTCGGCGGCGGTACCTTCGACGTGTCGATCATCGAAATTGCCGACGTCGACGGCGAGAAGCAGTTCGAAGTGCTGTCGACCAACGGCGACACCTTCCTGGGCGGCGAAGACTTCGACCAGCGCATCATCGACTACATCATCGGTGAGTTCAAAAAGGACCAGGGCGTCGACCTGAGCAAGGACGTGCTGGCCCTGCAGCGCCTGAAGGAAGCCGCTGAAAAGGCCAAGATCGAACTGTCGAACAGCGCGCAGACCGACATCAACCTGCCCTACATCACGGCCGATGCCTCGGGTCCGAAGCACCTGAACATCAAGCTCACCCGCGCCAAGCTCGAAAGCCTGGTCGACGAGCTGATCGAGCGCACCATCGCTCCCTGCCGCGTGGCCATCAAGGACGCCGGCATCAGCGTGGGCGACATCAACGACGTGATCCTGGTCGGCGGCATGACCCGCATGCCCAAGGTGCAGGACAAGGTGAAGGCCTTCTTCGGCAAGGAGCCGCGCAAGGACGTGAACCCCGACGAAGCCGTGGCTGTCGGCGCCGCCATCCAGGGCCAGGTGCTCTCGGGCGACCGCAAGGACGTGCTGCTTCTCGACGTGACCCCGCTGTCGCTGGGCATCGAAACGATGGGCGGCGTGATGACGAAGATGATCGCCAAGAACACGACGATCCCGACTAAGTTCGCGCAGACCTTCTCGACCGCCGAAGACAACCAGCCGGCCGTGACCATCAAGGTGTTCCAGGGCGAGCGCGACATCGCCGCGGGCAACAAGGCGCTCGGCGAATTCAATCTTGAAGGCATTCCTCCGGCATCGCGCGGCACGCCGCAGATCGAGGTGAGCTTCGACATCGACGCCAACGGCATCCTGCACGTCGGCGCGAAGGACAAGGGCACCGGCAAGGAAAACAAGATCACCATCAAGGCGAGCTCGGGCCTGTCCGAGGACGAGATCCAGAAGATGGTGAAGGACGCCGAACTCAACGCCGAAGACGACAAGAAGAAGCTCGAAATCGTGCAGGCGCGCAACCAGGGCGAGGCAATGGTGCACAGCGTGAAGAAGTCGCTGGGCGAACATGGTGCAAGCCTCGAAGCCGCCGAGAAGGACGCGATCGAAGCAGCGATCAAGGACCTGGAAGAAGCCCTCAAGGGTGAAGACAAGACCGCGATCGAGGAAAAGACCAACACGCTGATGACCGCAAGCCAGAAGCTGGGCGAGAAGATGTACGCCGAATCGCAGGCCGCGGCCGGCGCCTCGGCCGCCTCCGGCCCGGGTGGCGCGGAAGCTGCTGCAAGCGCGCAGGCCGACGACAACGTGGTCGACGCCGAAGTGAAGGAAGTCAAGAAGGGCTGATCTTCAGTCCCTTGAGCAAGGCTGGAACACCTGAAAAGGTGCTCCAGCCTTTCTCGCTTCAAGTTACCCGAGTTCCCGCTGCTTCCCTGATCTGCTGATCGACCTGCCATGGCCACCAAACGCGACTACTACGAAACCCTCGGCGTCCCCAAGAACGCGAGCGAGGAAGAAATCAAGAAGGCTTATCGCAAGCTTGCGATGAAGCACCACCCCGACCGCAACCACGGCGACACCTCGAAGGAGGCCGAGGCCAAGTTCAAGGAGGTGAAGGAAGCCTACGAAATGCTGTCCGACGGACAGAAGCGCGCGGCCTACGACCAGTACGGCCATGCCGGCGTCGACCCCAACATGCGCGGCGGCCCGGGCGCGGAAGGCTTCGGCGGTTTCGCGGAAGCCTTCGGCGACATCTTCGGCGACGTGTTCGGTGGCGGCGGCCGAGGCCGCACCAGCAGCGGCCGCCAGGTATTCCGCGGCAGCGACCTGAGCTACGCGATGGAGATCTCGCTCGAAGAGGCTGCAGAAGGCAAGACCACCGAGATCCGCATCCCCACCTGGGACGAGTGCGACACCTGCCATGGCTCGGGCGCGAAGCCCGGCACCAAGCCCATCACCTGCACGACCTGCCACGGCGCGGGCGCGGTGCAAATGCGCCAGGGCTTCTTCAGCGTGCAGCAGACCTGCCCTACCTGTCACGGCAGCGGCAAGATCGTTCCCGAGCCCTGCACCGTGTGCCACGGCCAGGGCAAGATCAAGCGCAACAAGACGCTCGAAGTGAAGATCCGCGCAGGCATCGACGACGGCCAGCGCATGCGCGTGACCGGCAGCGGCGAGCCCGGCGTCAACGGCGGCCCGCCGGGCGACCTGTACATCGAGATCCGGCTCAGGAAACACGACATCTTCGAGCGCGACGGCGACAACCTGCACTGCGTGGTGCCTGTGAGCATGACCACGGCGGCACTGGGCGGCGAGATCAACGTGCCCACGCTCAAGGGCGCGGCGGCCATCGACATTCCCGAAGGCACGCAAAGCGGCAAGCAGTTCCGCCTGCGCGGCAAAGGCATCAAGGGCGTCAACTCGAGCTACCCCGGCGACCTCTACTGCCACGTGCGCGTCGAGACGCCGGTGAAGCTCACCGAGTTCCAGCGCAAGCTGCTGAAGGACCTCGACGAGTCGCTCAAGAAGGGCGGCGAGAAGCACAGCCCGACCGACAAGGGCTGGTTCGACAAGGCGAAGGAATTCTTCAGCTGAGCTGGCTTGTGAGCACCAAAGGCGTGCGGGGACTGGCCGGCTGCCTGAATCCCTGCCTGATCCGGCGCCAGCGTTACACGTCGGACCTGTTCTCCATCTGAGATATGTAACGCCGGGGGCTTCACTTCAGTGGATGCCACCACCTCCAACCAGGGCCGCTTAGCGGCCCTTTGTCATGCTTGAGTCGCCGGACTGGTGCATCCAGGCCTCCCAGGCCCGTAGCAGGCACATTGGCAGTGCGTCTTGCACCTCCGCGGTACATGCCGACCCGCGCCCAAGCTTCCTTCCCACGCCAACACGCGCAAGCGGCCCATCAAAAAGTGGCGCGAGGATTGCTTTTATATTTTTTTTGGCTGTGCAATAAACCAAACGACAGACCGCGCGTTATTGCAGGAGACGCCCGTTTTTTTGAGCCCCGAGGCTCAATAGGCGATGCTTTCCCGGAGAAAAGGCAAAAACGGACGATAGCCATTTGGCATAGGTGTTTTCACCCGGGGAGAATTGGGAAAGCGAGCCTTTGAATTTAACTGAAATCCGGAAATTTGTTCCTTGTTTTTCGTTGAACTTTACTCGTCCGTGTGGTTCTGAATTAACAAATGATTTGCCGGGTTCAATCTTTGCTTTATGCTGATTGTTAGCAGATTGTTGTAAGGGAGTTTTCCGCGGCATGCAGCCATGGGCAGGCACACCTTTAAATGTTGCGCAAGGCCTTTGCTGCACGCCATCGGGCTAAAAGCCCACTGACTTGATGGAGGCGTGACCATGGATGTGATCAGCAACTTTGCCGCCCGCTACGAGCGCACCCGCGAGGAAGTCATCTCGCTGCAGGACTACCTGGATATCTGCAAGCGTGACCCCACGGCCTACGCCACTGCCTCCGAGCGCATGCTCAAGGCCATCGGCGACCCGGAGCTGGTCGACACGCGCAACGACCCCCGTCTTTCGCGCATCTTCGCCAACAAGGTCATCAAGATCTATCCGGCGTTCAAGGAGTTCTATGGCATGGAAGACGCCATAGAACAGGTGGTGTCCTATTTCCGACACGCAGCCCAGGGGCTGGAAGAAAAGAAGCAAATCCTTTACCTGCTGGGCCCGGTCGGTGGCGGCAAGAGCTCGATCGCCGAACGCCTGAAGCAGTTGATGGAGCACGTGCCCTTCTACGCCATCCAGGGCTCGCCGGTGAACGAATCCCCGCTCGGCCTCTTCGACACGCTCGAAGACGGCGAGATCCTTGAAAAAGAATACGGCATCCCCCGCCGGTACCTGAATCGAATTCTCTCGCCCTGGGCCGTCAAGCGGCTTGAGGAGTACGGCGGCGACATCCGCCAGTTCAAGATCGTCAAGCGCTTCCCGTCGGTGCTGCGGCAGATCGCCGTCGCCAAGACCGAGCCCGGCGACGAGAACAACCAGGACATTTCCTCGCTGGTCGGCAAGGTCGACATCCGCAAGCTCGAAACCTATGCCCAGGACGATCCGGACGCCTACGCCTACTCCGGCGGCCTGTGCCTGGCCAACCAGGGCCTGCTGGAGTTCGTGGAAATGTTCAAGGCGCCCATCAAGGTGCTGCACCCTCTGCTCACGGCAACGCAGGAAAGCAACTTCAAGGGCACCGAAGGCTTTGGCGCCATCCCGTTCGACGGCATCGTGCTCGCGCACAGCAACGAGAGCGAGTGGAAGGCCTTCCGCAACAACAAGAACAACGAGGCCTTCCTCGACCGGATCTACATCGTCAAGGTGCCCTACTGCCTGCGCGCCTCGGAAGAAATCAAGATCTACGAGAAGCTGGTGCGCAACTCGTCGCTGGCCCAGGCGCCCTGCGCTCCCGGCACCCTGCGCATGATGGCCCAGCTCTCGGTGCTCACGCGCCTGAAGGAGCCCGAGAACTCCAGCACCTTCAGCAAGATGCAGGTGTACGACGGCGAGAACCTCAAGGACACCGACCCCAAGGCCAAGTCGATCCAGGAGTACCGCGACTACGCGGGCGTCGACGAAGGCATGAGCGGTGTGTCCACGCGCTTCGCCTTCAAGATCATCTCGAAGGTCTTCAACTTCGACAGCTCGGAAGTGGCCGCGAACCCGGTGCACCTGATGTATGTGCTCGAACAGCAGATCGAGCGCGAGCAGTTCGCGCCCGAGATCGAGCAGAAGTACATCAGCTACATCAAGGAGCTGCTGGCGCCGCGCTATGCCGAGTTCATCGGCAAGGAAATCCAGACCGCCTACCTCGAGAGCTACAGCGAATACGGCCAGAACATCTTCGACCGCTACGTCACCTACGCCGACTACTGGATCCAGGACCAGGAGTTCCGCGACGTCGACACCGGCGAAGTGTTCGATCGCGCCTCGCTCAATGGCGAACTCGAAAAAATCGAGCGGCCCGCCGGCATCGGCAATCCGAAGGACTTCCGCAACGAGATCGTCAACTTCGTGCTGCGCGCACGGGCCGGCAACGCGGGGCGCAACCCGGCGTGGACCAGCTACGAAAAGCTGCGCGCGGTGATCGAGAAGAAGATGTTCTCCAACACCGAAGAGCTGCTGCCGGTGATCAGCTTCAACACCAAGAGCAGCGCCGACGAACAGAAGAAGCACGAAGACTTCGTGACCCGCATGGTCGAGAAGGGCTACACGGCCAAGCAGGTTCGCCTGCTCTGCGAGTGGTATCTGCGGGTGCGCAAGAGTTCATAAAAAAGACGACCCTTCGTTCGTTCTCTCTTTGCAAGGAGCTTTGACAACATCGTGGCCATCCTGCAGCAGATCATCGACCGCCGGCTATCGGGCAAGAACAAGTCCATTGGCAACCGCGAGCGCTTCCTTCGGCGCTACAAGGGGCAGATCCAGGAAGCGGTGAGGCGCGCCGTCAGCGGCCGCAACATCCGCGAACTGGAGCAAGGCGAAGACGTGACCCTGCCGCGCCACGACGTGTCCGAGCCGGTGTTCGGGCATGCACGCGGCGGCGACCGCGAGTACGTGCACCCAGGCAATCAGGAGTACCTGAAAGGCGACCGCATCAAGCGCCCCGAAGGCGGGGGCAGCGGTGGTTCCGGCAGCGGCGAGGCCAGCGACAGCGGCGAAGGCGAGGACGACTTCGTCTTCCGCCTCACGCGCGAAGAGTTCATGCGCGTGTTCTTCGACGACCTCGCGCTGCCGCACCTCATTCGCACGCAGATCGCCGACGTGCCGGAATGGAAGAGCCACCGCGCCGGCTTCACCAGCGATGGCTCTCCCAACAACCTGCACGTGGTGCGCTCGATGCGCGGTGCGCTCGCCCGCCGCATCGCGCTGGGCGGCGAACCGCGCAAGGAGCTCAAGCGCCTGGAAGCGCACCTCGAACACCTGAAGCTGCATCCGCAGGTCACTTCAGCGCTCATCCAGAAGGAAATCCGCGAGACCGAAGAGCGCATCGCCGAGCTGCGCCGCACCATGCGGCACGTGCCCTACATCGACCCCATCGACCTGCGCTACCGCAACCGCGTGAAGACGCCGGTGCCCAGTGCCAAGGCCGTGATGTTCTGCCTCATGGACGTGTCGGGCTCGATGGACGAGGCGCGCAAGGACATGGCCAAGCGCTTCTTCATGCTGCTGTACATGTTCCTCACGCGGCACTACGAGACCATCGACCTCGTGTTCCTGCGCCACCACACGCAGGCGCAGGAGGTGACTGAAGAAGAGTTCTTCCACGCCACCGAAACCGGCGGCACCGTGGTGTCGAGCGCGCTGGTACTGATGGACGAGATCATCAAGGCGCGCTACCCCAGCGGCGAGTGGAACGTGTACGGCGCGCAGGCCAGCGACGGCGACAACTGGCACCAGGACAGCGGCCGCTGCCGCGAGCTGCTGGTCGAGAACATCCTGCCGGTGGTGCGCTACTACGCCTACGTGCAGGTGGCCGAGACCGAGCAGAACCTGTGGCAGGAGTACCAGCAGCTCGAGGGCGTCGCGCCCAACTTCGCCATGCGCAAGGTGTCTGACGCGCAAGACATCTATCCGGTTTTCCGCGACCTGTTCAAGAAGGAAGGGGTCACGTCATGAGCGCCATCATCGTCCCCCCCCGGCTCGAACGCCTGCCCAGCCCTTCCGACTGGACATTCGACCTTATCGAGACATATCACACCGAGATCGCCAAGACCGCCAAGGGCTATGGCCTCGACGTGTACGCGAACCAGCTCGAGGTCATCACGGCCGAACAGATGATGGACGCCTACGCGAGCGTGGGCATGCCGATGATCTATCGCCATTGGTCGTACGGCAAACAGTTCATCGCCACCGAGAAGAACTACCGCCGCGGGCACATGGGGCTGGCCTACGAGATCGTCATCAACTCCGATCCGTGCATCGCCTACCTGATGGAAGAAAACACCATGGCCATGCAGGCCCTGGTGATCGCGCATGCGGCCTACGGCCACAACAGCTTCTTCAAGGGCAACTACCTGTTCCGCATGTGGACCGATGCGTCGTCCATCATCGACTACCTCGTCTACGCACGGCACTACATCGCCGAGTGCGAGGAGCGCCACGGCCTCGACGCGGTCGAGGAACTGCTCGACTCCTGCCATGCGCTGATGAACTACGGCGTCGACCGCTATCGCCGCCCGCAGAAGCGCTCGCTGGCGCAAGAAAGCGCCCAACGTACCGAGCGCGAACGCCACATGCAGCAGCAGGTGAACGACCTGTGGCGCACGCTGCCGCGCAAGAGCGAGCAGGCAGCCGAGTCCGATTCGTCAAAACGCTTTCCATCGGAGCCGCAGGAGAACCTGCTCTACTTCATCGAGAAGAACGCCGCGCTGCTCGAACCCTGGCAGCGCGAGGTGGTGCGCATCGTGCGCAAGATCGCGCAGTACTTCTACCCGCAGCGTCAGACCCAGGTGATGAACGAAGGCTGGGCCACCTTCTGGCACTACACGCTGCTCAACACCATGTACGACCGCGGCCAGCTGGCCGACGGCTTCATGATGGAATGGCTCAGTTCGCACACGGGCGTGATCTTCCAGCCGCCAGTGGGACACCGCGCTTACAGCGGCATCAACCCGTATGCGCTGGGTTTCGCGATGTACACCGACCTGCGGCGCGTCTGCGAGAAGCCGACCGAGGAAGACCGCCGCTGGTTCCCCGACTTCGCGGGCAGCGACTGGCTCAAGACGCTCGACTACGCGATGCGCAACTTCAAGGACGAGAGCTTCATCGGCCAGTTCCTGAGCCCGAAGACGATGCGCGACTTCCGCCTGTTCTCGATCCGCGACTTCCAGAGCGAGGCCGAGCTGGAGGTATCCGCCATCCACGACGACAGCGGCTACCAGGCGCTGCGCGAATCGCTGTCACGCCAGTACGACATCAGCAGCCGCGAGCCCGACATCCAGGTGTGGAGCGTGGCCACGCGCGGCGACCGTTCGCTGACGCTGCGTCACACGCAGCGCAACAACCTGCCGCTGCACGACGGGGCGGAAGAAGTGCTGAAGCACGTCGCGCGGCTCTGGGGCTTCGACGTGCACCTCGAAAGCATCGACAGCGCCGGGCGCATCAGCCGCAGCTGGAAGGCCACGGCGCCGAAGCAGCTCTACTAGAAGTACGAGGGTCAGGGCACCAGGGCCGCGATGGCCAAGGTGTAGCCCTTCACGCCCAGCCCCACGATGATTCCCTTCGCCGCGGGCGAGATGTACGAGTGGTGGCGAAACTCCTCGCGCGCGTGCACGTTGGAGATGTGCAGCTCGATCAGCGGCACGCTCGCGCCCTTGATCGCATCGTGCAGCGCGATCGACGTGTGGGTGTAGGCGCCGGGGTTCATCACCACGCCGAGCATGTTGCCCGCCGCCACTTCGCGGCCGGCTTCCTGGATCCAGTCGATCAGCACGCCTTCGTGGTTCGACTGGCGGCATTCGATCTCCACGCCCAGCTTCGCACCCGTGTCCTTGCACAGGCGCTCGACGTCGGCCAGCGTGTCGCGTCCGTACTGTTCGGGCTCGCGCGTGCCGAGCAGGTTGAGGTTGGGGCCGTTGAGGACGAGGATTTTCTTCATGATGGATGAGGGTCTGGCGGTCTGCAATTATGGTCTCGCGGCCGTCCTGCGGCGCCGCGCCGTGGACGATCCGACGTAGTAGTTGTACGAATCGATGTCGACCACGCAGCGCGCCATCAGGTCGACGAACGAGCGCAGCTTCTGCCCCATGTAGCGCTGCCGTTGGTAGGCACAGTAGATGCGCCGCGGCTCGGGCTGCCACTGCTGCAGCACCGGCACCAGCACGCCCTGCTCCAGCTCCGGGCGCACGAAGAAGGCCGGCAGCAGCGCGATGCCCAGGCCGTCGATGCAGAAAGTCTTCATGACCCAGTGGTCGTTGGTCTCGAAGGCCGGCTCGGGCTGGAAGGCAAAGCTCGATGCACCCGACACCAGCAGCACCTGCGAACGCACCGAAGGCTCCTTCATCACGATGGACTGGTGCGTGGCCAGCTCTTCAGGCGACGACGGCGTGCCGCGGCGCGCCAGGTACTGCGGGCTCGCATACAGCCCGTAGTTCAGCCGCCCGAGCAGGTTGGCCACGAGGTTCGGCGCATCGGGCGGCTCGGAGCACACGTAGCAGTCGACATCGCCGATCTGCGGCGCATGAAAGCCGTTCGCCACGTCGAGCTGGCAGCGCACGTCCGGGTGCATTTCCAGGAACAGCTTGACGACATGGCAGACGAAGGAGGTGCTGAACTGCGTGTCCGACAGCAGCGAGAGGCTGCCCGAAACGCCCGTCGTCAGCGCGTGGATCTCGGTGCTGGCCGCTTCGAGCCGGCCCGTCACTTCGTCGAGCAGCCCTTCGCCGCGTGCGAAGAAGGCGCGGCCGGCCTCGGTGAGCGCAATGCGGCGGGGGCTGCGCATCAGCAACTGCGCGCCGAGCAACTTCTCCAGCCGCGTGAGCTGCCGGCTCAAAGTGGCCTTGGAGACACCCGAGAGGCTTTCAGCCTTGGTGAGACTGCCGCTCCTGGCGATCAGTACGAAGGCCTCGACCAGGGCGAGATCGATCCGGCTCATGAGGCCCGGCGTTGCAGGAATGAAAAGTAGCGTCTCTTCATGTGGCTTTCATCGGTGCGGCGGAAGCGTTACGGTATCACCGGCGTCCAGCCTTGCTCCCCCACGATCCATGAACACACAGAACACCGCCACCTGGCACCCCGTCGCGCGCTCGGCCGACCTGCGCCCCGGCGCCAACATCGTCGCCGGCTTTGCCGAGGGCCAGGAGCTCGCGCTCTGGCGCGCCGCCGACGGCACCGCCCAGGCCTGGGAGAACCGCTGCCCGCACCGCAGCGTGCGCTTCACGCTGGGCCAGGTCGTCGACAACCGCCTGGCCTGCGCGTACCACGGCTGGCAGTACGCGGCGGGCAGCGGGCAGTGCACCAGCATTCCGGCGCATCCGGCCATGCAGGCTCCGCGCAACGTCTGCGCGAAGACCTTCGGCACGATGGAGGCCGCAGGGATGCTGTGGGTTCACCTGTCGCCCGAAGTGCCGCCCGCGCCCGCCGAACTGGAAGGCGCCATCCCCACCGGCTGGCACTTCTGCCGCACGCTGACCGTGCGTGCGCCCGCCGGCACGGTGCGAGAAACGCTGGCACAGCGCGGCCTGACAGCCGATGCAGTCTCAGCTGCCTGGCGCGGCCTGCTCGACGACGTGAACACCGTCGCCCTCGTCCTCGACGCCCAGCCCCGGCTTGCCTTCGTCCACCTGTGGACCGATGCAGCGCCCGGCTCGCCCGCCATGAAGACCCTGCACACCGCCGCCCGCGAACTGCGCGCCGGCTTCGAAGCCCTGCCCCAAGGCTGAAAGCACCCCATGCCCTTCGTTACCGACGACCCCAACATGCTCGACGACTGGCTGGTCGTCGGACCCGCGACGACCACGCCCCGCACGACCCGCCTGCTCGGCGAAACCGTGCAGCTCTGGACCGACGCCGACGGCACGCCCCAATGCCGCCTCGGCGACCAGCCGCTTACTGTGCAGTCGCGCTACGGCTACTTCTGGGTCTGCCCCAGCGGCCAACCCGCGCGCGCCCTGTTCGACTTCCCGGAGTACAGCGAGCCCGGTCGCCGCATCATCGACTGCGGCGGAATCGGCGTCGCGGTGTCGGGCCTGCGCGTGATCGAGAACTTCCTCGACATGGCACACTTTCCCTTCGTGCATGCCGACTACCTCGGCAAGGTGCCGCACACCGAGGTGGCGCAGTACCAGGTACAGGTCGAGTCCGCCACCGGCGAAATCTGGGCCACCGACTGCCGCTTCTGGCAGCCGCGCGCTTCCGCCGCGCACGATTCGGGCAGCGAGGTGCTCTACAAGTACCGCGTGATGCAGCCCTTCTCGGCCATGCTCTACAAATCGAGCTTCCGTGCGGGCGCGCTCGACGCGATCGGCCTCTTTCTTCAGCCCATCGACGACGAGCACGTTGTCGCCCACACGCTGCTCGCCTGCTACGACGACGACTCCACCGATGCCGAGCTCATCGCCTTCCAGCACACCATCTTCGGCCAGGACAAGCCCATCCTGGAAAACCACGCCTTCAAGCGCATGCCGCTCGAAGGCCGTGCCGAAACGCCGACGCGCGGCGACACATCCTCCGTCACTTATCGGCGATGGCTGCGCGAGCGCGGCATGCGCTTCGGCGTGAGGGCAGCGGCATGACGACGCTGAAGCTGTACGACTACCCGCTGTCGGGCAACTGCTTCAAGGTGCGGCAGATGCTGGCCTGGCTGGGCATTGCGTACGAAACCGTGCCGGTCGATTTCTTTCCCGGCCGCGAGCACAAATCCGCCGTATTCCTGGCGAACATCAACCCGCTCGGCCAGCTCCCGGTGATCGACGACGACGGCTTCGTGCTGCGCGACGCACAGGCCATCCTGGTCTACCTGGCAAGCCGCTACGACGCGCAAGGCCGCTGGTACCCCGACGACCCGAAGCTGCGCGGCCAGGTCGCGATGTGGCTCGCCACTGCCGACGACATCACCCGCACCGCCTCGGCCGCACGGCTGCACGACGCACTGGGCTACCACCACCTCGACGTCGAAGCCTGCCGCAGCGGCGCCCGCGCCGTGTTCCGCGTGCTCGACGACCATCTTGCCGAACAGGCCAGCGCGGGCCTGCGCTGGCTCGCATCCGCGCCCGAGCCGACCATTGCCGACCTCGCCTGCTTCCCCTACGTCGCGCTCGCGGGCGAAGGCGGCATTTCTCTCGATGAATTTCCCGCACTGCGAAACTGGGTCTGGGACTTTCGCCACCTGCCCGGCTTTGTGGGAATGTCGGGAATCTTTCCTGCCGGCCCTGTTTGAACGTCGTCTGGGTATCCTTACCGCTTCGCCTTTCTGAAGAATCACACTCGCCATGAAAACCAAAGCCGCCGTCGCCTGGAAATCCGGGGCCCCGCTCACCATCGAAACCGTGGACCTCGAGGGCCCGAAATTCGGCGAAGTGCTGGTCGAGATCAAGGCCACCGGCATCTGCCACACCGACTACTACACCCTCTCGGGCGCCGACCCCGAAGGCATCTTCCCCGCGATCCTCGGCCATGAAGGCGCAGGCATCGTGGTCGACGTCGGCCCCGGCGTCACCACGCTCAAGAAGGGTGACCACGTCATCCCGCTGTACACGCCCGAATGCCGCCAGTGCAAGTTCTGCCTGAGCCGCAAGACGAATCTGTGCCAGCTGATCCGCGGCACGCAGGGCAAGGGCCTGATGCCCGACGCCACCTCGCGCTTCAGCCTCGACGGCAAGCCGATCTTTCACTACATGGGTACCTCGACCTTCAGCAACTACACGGTCGCCCCCGAGATCTCGCTGGCCAAGATCCGCGAGGACGCGCCCTTCGACAAGGTCTGCTACATCGGCTGCGGCGTCACCACCGGCATCGGCGCGGTGATCTTCACGGCCAAGGTGGAAGCCGGCGCCAACGTGGTGGTGTTCGGCCTCGGCGGCATCGGGCTGAACGTGATCCAGGGCGCCAAGATGGTGGGTGCCGACAAGATCATCGGCGTGGACCTGAACCCCGAGCGTGAGGCCATGGCCCGCAAGTTCGGCATGACGCACTTCATCAACCCCAAGGACACCGAGAACGTCGTCGACGCCATCGTGCAGCTGACCGACGGCGGCGCCGACTACAGCTTCGAGTGCATCGGCAACACCAAGGTGATGCGCCAGGCGCTCGAATGCACGCACAAGGGCTGGGGCCGCAGCATCATCATCGGCGTGGCCGAGGCGGGCGCCGAGATCAGCACGCGGCCGTTCCAGCTGGTCACGGGCCGCAAGTGGGAAGGCTCGGCCTTCGGCGGCGCACGCGGGCGCACCGACGTGCCGAAGATCGTCGACTGGTACATGGAAGGCAAGATCAACATCGACGACCTGATCACGCACACCATGCCGCTGGAGGACATCAACAAGGGCTTCGACCTGATGAAGCGCGGCGAATCCATTCGCGGCGTGGTTCTCTACTAAACCCCGGGAGGCGCTGGCCATGAATCGCATGGAACCCCTGCGCAAGATCGAAGCGGGCGTTCTCGAAATCGCCTACTTCGAAGCAGGCCTCGCCGACGGCCCACCCGTGCTGCTGATGCACGGCTTTCCGTACGACATCCACACCTATGCCGAAGTCGCGCCAATGCTGGCCGACCAGGGCTGCCGCGTGATCGTGCCGTACCTGCGCGGCTACGGCGCCACGCGCTTCCTGAGCGAAGCCACGCCACGCTCGGGCGAACAAGCCGCGCTGGGCGCCGACCTGCTCGCGCTGCTCGACGCGCTGAAGATAGACCGTGCCGTGCTGGCCGGCTACGACTGGGGCGGCCGTGCCGCCTGCGTGGTCGCGGCGCTGTGGCCCGAACGCTGTGCGGGGCTGGTGTCCCTCAACAGCTACAACATCCAGAACATCGCGAAGGCGATGGAGCCGGACACACCGGCCAACGAGCACAGCCTCTGGTACCAGTACTACTTCCACAGCGAGCGCGGCCGCGCCGGCCTCGAAAAAGACCGCAAGGCGCTCACGAAGCTGCTGTGGAAGCTCTGGTCGCCAACCTGGAAGTTCGACGACGCCACCTTCGAGCGCAGCGCCGCCGCCTTCGACCACCCTGATTTCGTGGACGTGGTGATCCAGTCGTACCGCCACCGCTTCGGCCTCGTGCCGGGCGACCCGGCCTACGCCGACATCGAACGCCGCCTTGCAGTCCAGCCCACGATCACCGTGCCCGCCATCACCTTCGACGGCATCGACGACGGCGTGCGCCCGCCCGCCGACGCATCGGCCCACGCACACCGTTTCAGCGACCCGCGTTCGCACCGGCTCGTGCCCGGCGCGGGCCACAACATGCCGCAGGAAGCGCCGCGTACCTTTGCCGACGCCGTGCTCGAACTCGTGCCCGCCCTGCGCGGCAAGAACCCGCAATGACCGACAACACTCCGAAGACTCTTTCCGAGCACCACGCCTTCGGCGGCGTGCAGCGCTTTCTCGAACACCGCTCGCATGAAATCGGCCTGCCGATGCGCTTCTCGGTCTACCTGCCGCCGCAGGTCGCGCACGAGCGGGTGCCCGCCCTGCTCTACCTCGCGGGCCTGACCTGCAACGAGGAGACCTTCGCGATGAAGGCCGGCGCGCAGCGCATGGCCGCGAGCCTGGGCCTTGCGCTGATCGCGCCCGACACCAGCCCGCGCGGCCGCGAAGCGGAAAGCATTCCGGGTGCGAAGGACGACTGGGACTTCGGCATCGGCGCCGGCTTCTACCTCGACGCGCTCGTCGAGCCATGGGCCACGCACTGGCGCATGGAAAGCTGGGTCGTGCACGAACTGCTGCCGCTGGTCGCGAAGCACTTCGCCATCGACGGCGAGCGCATCGGCATCTTCGGCCACTCGATGGGCGGCCACGGCGCGCTCACGCTGGCGCTGCGGCATCCGGGGCGCTTCAAGTCGCTCTCGGCCTTCGCGCCGATCTGCGCGCCCACGCAGTGCCCATGGGGCGAGAAGGCACTCGGCGGCTATCTGGGCCAGCCCGGCGCCGACCGTGCGCAGTGGCTGGCGCACGACGCCAGCGCGCTCATGAAGTCGCAGGTGGTGGCGCCCTACCCGCAAGGCATCCTCATCGACCAGGGCCTGGCCGACAAATTCCTCGCCGAGCAGCTGCACCCCGAGGCCTTCGAGGCCGCCTGCTTCGCGGCGGGCCAGCCGCTCACGCTGCGCCGCCACGCGGGCTACGACCACGGCTACTACTTCATCCAGAGCTTCATGGCCGACCACATCGCGCACCACGCGCAAACCCTGCGCTCCTAGGGCCGCGCCTCATCGACCACAGCGGCCCCGCGCCGTATCATGGTTCGCATGTCCGCCGCCCAAATTCCCGCCTTCCACCTGCGGTTGCGCGAAGGCAGCGCCGAAGAGAACATGGTGCTGGCCGGCATCTGGCGCCGCGCCTGGATCGCGGCCAACCGGGGCGTCCCCCATTTCGAGCCGATCGGCTACTGGCTGCACCGCGTGCAGACCGAGTTCGGCCCGCCCGCCGAAGTGGTGCTGGCGGAGCGCGACGGGCAGGTACTGGCGTTCATGGTGCTGCTGGAGCGGCGCGAATACGTGGCCCAGCTCTTCGTCGAGCCCCATCTGCGCAACCAGGGTTTGGGCAAGGCCTTGCTCGACGAGGCCTGCGTGCGCATTCCCACAGGCTGGTGGCTGCACGTTGCCTCCACCAACACGTCGGCGCAGCGCTTCTACGAGCGCTATGGCCTCGAGCGCGGTGCGGTCGATCGGCACCCCTCGAGCGGCCGCGAACGCATCGCCTACCATTGGTCGCCCTCGCGCCCGCCGTGGCGCATCGGCTGAACCCCATCTTCTTTTCGTGCCCATGCGTATCGACCACATCGCACTCTGGACCACCGATCTCGAACGCTGCAAGCGCTTCTATGTCGACTACTTCGGCGCCACCGCCGGCGCAGGCTACGTCAACCCGGCCAAGGGCTTCGCCTCGTGCTTCCTGAGCCTGGGCGACGGCGCGCGCATCGAGGCCATGGCGACGAGCACGCTCTCGCCCGTAACCGCTGAAGCCGGCGCGCAGCGCATGGGCTGGACGCACCTGGCGATCAGCGTGGGCTCCGACGCCGCGGTCGACGAACTCACGCAGCGCCTGAAGGCCGACGGCTACCCGCTGCTCGACGGCCCGCGCCGCACCGGCGATGGCTACTACGAGAGCGTGGTGCTCGACCCGGACGGCAACCGCATCGAGATCACCGCATGAGCGAATTCGTCGAAAGCCTGCACGAAACCTTCGAGCGGCTCGGCCGCATCGAAACGCGCCGCATGTTCGGCGGCCACGGCATCTGGCACGAAGGTCGCATGATCGCGCTGGTCGCCAAAGACACGCTCTACCTCAAGGCCGATGCCGAGAGCGCCGCGCATTTCGACAAGCTGAACCTGCCGCCCTTCACCTACGTGCGCCAGGGCAAGTCGATGCCGATGTCGTACCGGCAAGCCCCGGCGGATCTTTTCGAAGACCGCGAGGAAGCCGCCCTGTGGGGCCGCCTTGCATATGAAGCAGCGCTGCGCTCGGGCCAGCCACCGAAGCCGAAGAAAACACCCGCAAAGAAAGCCGCAGTGAAGAAAACCTCAGTGAAGAAAAAGACAGCGAAAGCAGCCTCCCGGTGAGCGAGAACCCCAAGCTCCCTCCCCTGCCCGAGCGCGAACAGATCGCGCTGCTCGAACCCTTCGAAGGCCTCGGCCTGAAAGACATCGTGGTCGTGCAGACACTGCAAGATGCAGAACGTGCCGCCGCCATGCTGCTCGCCGCGGGCATCGCCGGCTTCGACACCGAATCCAAGCCCACCTTCGCGAAGAACGAGGTGTCGGGCGGCCCGCACGTGGTGCAGTTCTCCACGCGCGACACGGCGTGGCTGTTTCAGCTTCACCGCACCGAGTGCAATCCGGTGGTGGCCGCGCTGATCGCCTCCACCGAGCTGCGCAAGGTCGGCTTCGGCCTGTCGGGCGACCTCACGTTGATCCGCAACCGGCTCAACATCGAGCCGAAGGCGGTGTTCGACATCGACAACGAATTCCGCCACCGCGGCTACCGCAAGTCGGTCGGCGTGAAGGCGGCGGTGGCTCTGGTGTTCAACCGCCGCTTCATCAAGTCGCGCAAGGCGACCACTTCGAACTGGGCCAACAAGCAACTCACCGAGGCGCAGATCCGCTATGCCGCGAACGACGCCTATGCGTCGATACGCGTGTACGACGCGCTCTTCAGCAGCAACTGACCGTTCGAAACGGGGTCAGTCGCGCCCCGCCTCCAGAATGGCCTGCGCGAGCCTCTGGGGGTTCGAGAAGAACATCTCGTGGCTGCCAGGGCACTCCACCAGCCGGAACAGGCCCAGCCGCTCCGACAGGCGCGGATGCCACGGCATGCCGTGCGGCAGTGCGGTGTCCTGCAGGCAGTTGACATACGACTTGCCCAGCGCCAGCGCGGCCAGCGGCTGCTGCAGCCTGATCTTGTCGGTGAAGGTGCGGTACGGATGCGGGTTGAGCTTGCCGTAGGCGGCCGTCGCGGTCGCCAGGTCCGCATCGTTGATGAAGGCTTCGCGCCAGATCTCGAAGGGCAAGGTCACGGCATTGCCGTTGGCCTCCGCGACGGCGTCGAACATCGTCACGTAATGCGGCGGCACCATGTCGTTGAGCGATTCGCCATCGAGCGGCACGAAGGCGTTGATGTACACCAGCCGCTTCAGCCGCGGCGCAATGCGGTCCGCCACGCCCGAGATCACCATGCCGCCGTAGCTGTGGCCCACGAGGCGCACCTGCGTGAGATTCTTTTCCTCGATGTAGCGCACGGCGGAAGCGATGGCGTCTTCCAGGCCAATGCTCGAGCGATCGTCGCCGGGGTTGTTGCCAGCGAGCGTCGGGCAATACACGGTGTGCCCTGCTGCGCGCAGGCCGTCGGCCACGGCTTCGATTTCTGCGCCGGTGTGCCAGGCGCCGTGGACGAGAACATAGGTGTCGGACATGGTGGGTGTGTCTCCTTTTGTTTGTGACGGAGCACGACTGTAAGGAACATCGGTGACTTGCGCATGGCCGATGCGTGCCAGCGCGATGGCCGATTCGCGCCAGCCGTGTTGCTTCGATTCAATTATTCAACGATACTTGAAATATGGAAGAAAACGACGTTGTCCGATCCCTTGCCGCACTGGCGCAGCCCGTTCGCCTGCGAGTGTTTCGCGCGCTGGTGGTGGCAGGCCCCGCCGGACTCACGCCCGGCGCGCTGACCGAAGCGCTCGAGGTGCCGGCCACGGGCCTGTCGTTCCATCTCAAGGAGCTCGTGCATTCGGGGCTGGTCTCGCAGGAGCGGCAGGGCCGCAACCTCATCTACCGCGCGGCGTTCGAGCAGATGAATGGACTGCTGGCCTACCTCACCGAGAACTGCTGCGAGGGAGAAACCTGCGCTGTCGGATGCCCGCCGACATGCTGAGCGCCGTTGCGATCTTCGTCTTCACGCTCGTGCTGGTGATCTGGCAGCCGCGCGGGCTGGGCATCGGCTGGAGCGCCTCGCTCGGCGCCGTCATCGCGCTATTGCTCGGCGTGGTCCAGCTGTCCGACATCCCCGTCGTCTGGAGCATCGTGTGGAACGCAACCGCCACCTTCATCGCCGTGATCGTCATCAGCCTGCTGCTCGACGAGGCGGGCTTCTTCGAATGGGCCGCGCTGCACGTGGCGCGCTGGGGCGGCGGGGGCGGGCGGTTGCTGTTCGCGTTCATCGTGCTGCTGGGCGCCGCCGTGTCGGCACTGTTCGCCAACGACGGCGCGGCGCTGATCCTTACGCCCATCGTGATGGCGATGCTCGTGGCGCTGGGCTTCTCGCCGGCTGCCACGCTCGCCTTCGTGATGGCGGCTGGCTTCATCGCCGACACGGCCAGCCTGCCGCTGATCGTCTCGAACCTAGTGAACATCGTGTCGGCCGACTTCTTCCGCATCGGCTTCGGCAAGTACGCCTCGGTCATGCTCCCCGTGAACATCGCGGCGGTGCTCGCGAGCCTGCTGGCGCTGATGCTTTTCTTTCGCCGCGGCATCCCGGCAAGCTACGACGCGACCCAACTCAAGGCGCCTGCGGATGCGATCCGCGACCCCGCGACTTTCCGCGCGGGCTGGGTCGTGCTGGTGCTGCTGCTCGTCGGGTTCTTCGGGCTGGAGCCGCTGGGAGTGCCGGTCAGCGCGGTGGCCGCCTTCGGCGCGGTCGTGCTGCTGGCTGTTGCAGGGCGCGGCCCGGTGATCGGCATCCGCGGGGTACTGCGCGGCGCGCCCTGGCAGATCGTGATCTTCTCGTTGGGCATGTACCTCGTGGTCTACGGGCTGCGCAACGCCGGCCTGACCGGCTACATCGCCTCGCTGCTGAATGTGTTCGCGCAAGGCGGCGTCTGGGGCGCGGCGATGGGCACGGGCTTTCTCTCGGCGCTGCTCTCGTCGGTCATGAACAACATGCCCACCGTGCTGGTGGGCGCGTTGTCCATCGACGCGTCGAGCGCGAGCGGCGCGGTGAAGGAAGCGATGGTCTACGCCAACGTGATCGGCTGCGACCTCGGCCCGAAGATCACGCCCATCGGCAGCCTCGCCACCCTGCTCTGGTTGCACGTGCTCGCGAAGAAGGGCATGGCAATCGGCTGGGGCTACTACTTCAAGGTCGGCATCGTGCTGACCCTGCCCGTGCTGCTGGTCACCCTGGCGGCACTGGCGCTTCGACTGAGTCTTTGAAACCCGACACCACACTTCCATGAACGACATCACGATCTATCACAACCCCGCCTGCGGCACGTCGAGGAACGTGCTCGCGCTGATCCGCAACACAGGCGACGAGCCCACCGTCATCGAGTACCTGAAGACCCCGCCCGATCGCGCGACGCTGAAGCAACTGATCGCGGCAATGGGCATGCCGGTGCGCGAAGTCATGCGCCGCAAGGGCACGCCCTATGACGAACTCGGCCTCGACGATGCGAAGTGGAGCGACGATGAGCTGATCGGCTTCATGCTGCAGCACCCGATCCTCATCAACCGGCCGATCGTGGTGACGCCGCTCGGCACGCGGCTGTGCCGGCCTTCGGAAGCGGTGCTCGACATCCTGCCGCGGCCGCAGCAAGGCGCCTTCTCCAAGGAAGACGGCGAGGCCGTCATCGACGCAAAGGGCCAGCGTGTCGTCAAGCCCTGAACTGCCGAACATCGACGCCGGGCATTTCCACCGGCCGGACCTGCGGCAACTGCTGCCCACGGAGCGCGCCACGCACGCGCCGCGCATCCTGCTGCTCTACGGCTCGGTGCGCGAGCGCTCCTACAGCCGGCTGCTCACCGAAGAAGCCGCGCGGCTGCTTCAGGCCCTGGGCGCGGAGCCGCGCATCTACGACCCGCGCGGCCTGCCCCTGCCCGACGACGCGCCGGAAGACCATCCGAAAGTGCAGGAGCTCCGCGACCTCGCCCAATGGTCCGAGGGCATGGTGTGGACTTCACCCGAACGCCACGGTGCCATGACCGGCATCATGAAGGCGCAGATCGACTGGATCCCGCTGTCCGTCGGCTCGGTGCGGCCCACGCAGGGCAAGACGCTTGCGGTGATGGAAGTGTCGGGCGGCTCGCAGTCGTTCAACGCCGTGAACCAGCTGCGCGTGCTCGGCCGCTGGATGCGCATGCTCACCATCCCCAACCAGTCGTCGGTGGCCAAGGCCTTCCTCGAGTTCGAGGAGAACGGCCGCATGAAGCCCTCGCCGTATTACGAGCGAGTGGTCGACGTGATGGAAGAGCTGGTCAAGTTCACGCTGCTCACGCGCGACTGCGCGGGCTACCTTGTGGACCGCTACAGCGAGCGGCGCGAGAGTGCGGAGGCGCTGTCGAAGCGGGTCAACCTGCGCAGCATCTGAGCGACGGCTCAGTGCCGCGAGCGGCGCAGCTCACCCGGCGTGGCGCCCAGATGCCTGCGGCACTGGCGAACGAAGTGCGAGGCATCGGTCAGCCCCACGCGGAAGCCGATCTCCGCGATGCCCAGGCGATCGAAGCGTGCATCGGCCAGCATGCGCCGCGCCGCCTGCATGCGAAAGCCCGCCAGCGCGGTGGCGAAGGTGGTACCGCCTTCGCCCAGGCAGCGGTGCAGGCTGCGCTCCGAAATGCCCAGCTCGCGCGCCACGCCCGCGGCCGTAAGGCCCGGCTCTGCATGGCGCTCGCGCGTGGTGTCGAGCACGCGGCGGCGCAGCGCGGCGCGCCCTTCGCTCCCAGACTCTGAAGGGCTGTGCCCCGTGGCCAGTGCCAGCAGGCTACCGAGCTGGTCGCCCAGCAACGCCGCCGGCAGTGGCGGCTTTGCTGCCATCTGCGGTGTCAGCTGCCGCACGAAGCTGCACAGCACGCCGCCCCACCCTGTTTGCCCGTCGATGCGCCGCGCCACCTGGTCGCCCGCGTCGGGAATCCATGCATCGACCCAGGCGGTCGGCAGTTCGAGCGAAATGGTGTCGGCCGATTGCAGCAGGTGAAATTCGTAGCGCCGGCGCGAGTCGACCAGCACCGCATCGCCGGGCAGCAGCCGCGCAGAACGGCCGTCCTGCACGGCCACCCAGGCCGAGTCGGTCTTGCAGAGCAGGTAGAAGTAGTTGTTGCGGCTGTGGGCGATGGCGCGGCGCGTGCGGTAGACGTCCTGTGCGCTGCCGCGCACCTGGTTGACGACGATGGGGCCGAGCGGCGCGGATTCGAGCGTGGCGCCGAAGCTGCCGGCCACCGGGCTGGTCACGTCCATCTCCAGGAAGCCCTCGCAGACCGCGCCCACCCAGTAGTCCAGCCGCTGCGCGGGCGGCACGGCGTCGGTGGACCAGCGGTGGATGGTGTCGATGGCTTCGCTCATGCGTGCCAAACATACCCATGCCGTGCCCGCTTGCCAAGCGGGTATAGACCGTCTCCGACGCCACCCTGCGCCCGGCACCGGCAAAATGACCCGCGAACCAACCCGTGCGCGGGACATTCCGGCGCACGCACATGAAAGAAGGGCAAGACGGGTCATGAGCAGCAACAAGCAAAGCGATTTCGGACTGATCGGCCTGGCCGTGATGGGCCAGAACCTCGTGCTGAATGTGGAAAGCCGCGGCTTCCAGGTCAGCGTGTACAACCGCACCGAGGCCACCACCGAAGCCTTCATCGCCGCCAACCCCGGCAAGAAGCTGGTCGGCGCGAAGACGCTGGAAGAGTTTGTGCAGAGCCTGGCCAAGCCTCGCAAGATCCAGATCATGGTGAAGGCTGGCGCGCCGGTCGACCAGGTGATCGAGCAGCTCATTCCGCTGCTGGACAAGGACGACATCGTCATCGACGGCGGCAACAGCCTCTACACCGACACCGAGCGCCGCGACGCGTACCTCTCCAGCAAGGGCCTGCGCTTCATCGGCGCGGGCGTGTCGGGCGGCGAAGAAGGCGCGCGCAAGGGGCCGTCGATCATGCCGGGCGGACCGCTTTCCACCTGGGAGGTGATGAAGCCGATCTTCGAGAGCATCGCGGCCAAGGTGGACGGCGAGCCCTGCGTCATTCACATCGGCCCCGGCGGCGCCGGCCACTACGTGAAGATGGTGCACAACGGCATCGAGTACGGCGACATGCAGCTGATCTGCGAGGCCTACAGCCTGTTCAAGGCGGCCGGCTTCAGCACCGACGAGATGGCTGCCATCTTCAACGAGTGGAACGACGGCGAGCTGCAGAGCTACCTGATCCAGATCACCGCCAAGGCGCTCGAACAGAAAGATCCGGAGACGGGCAAGCCCATCGTCGACGTGATTCTCGACAAGGCTGGCCAGAAGGGAACGGGCCAGTGGACGCTGATCAACGCGGCCGAGAACGCGGTGGTCATCAGCACCATCAACGCGGCCGTGGAGGCGCGCGTGCTGTCTTCGCAGAAGAAGCAGCGCGTGGCGGCCAGCAAGCTGCTGCAGGGGCCGAAGATCGAGCTGTCGGTCGAGAAGAAGGCGCTGGTGGCCAAGGTGCACGACGCGCTCTATGCGTCGAAGGTCATCAGCTACACGCAAGGCTTCGACCTTATCAAGACCATGGGCGACAAGAAGAACTGGGGCCTCGACCTGGGCCGCATCGCATCGATCTGGCGCGGCGGCTGCATCATCCGCGCGCGCTTTTTGAACCGCATCACCGACGCCTTCCGCACCGATCCTGCCCTGGGCAACCTGATGCTCGACCCGTTCTTCAAGGACCTGCTGAACCGCACGCAACAGAACTGGCGCGAAGTGGTGGCGCTGGCGGTGAGCAACGGCATTCCGGTGCCGGCCTTCAGCGCCTCGCTGGCCTACTACGACAGCTACCGCACCGAGCGCCTGCCGGCGAACCTGCTGCAGGCGCAGCGCGATTTCTTCGGCGCCCACACCTACGAGCGCACCGACAAGCCCGAAGGTCAGTTCTTCCACACCGATTGGCCTGAAGTAATCGGCTGATGCCATGCCGGCCCTCGACTACCCCAGCCACCTGGTCGAGGACTGGCAACTGCGCGACGGTACGCCGGTGCGGATCCGCCCGATCCGCGCCGACGATCTGGCGATGCACACGGCCTTCGTGGACGGCCTCTCGAAAGAGACGGGCTACCACCGCCTGCTGTCGCCGCGAAAGCCGCAGCCCGACGAGCTGTGGCGCATGACGCACATCGACTACGACCACGAACTCGCGCTCATCGCGACGACCGAGGTCGATGGCGTGGAGCAGCAGATGGGCGTGGTGCGCTACGTGCGCGGCGAGACGCCCGAGACCGCGCACGTCGCTGAATTCGCCGTCGTCATTGCAGATGCCTGGCAGCACCACGGCGTTGCCCACAAGCTCATGCGCAGGCTGATCGACGCGGCCGCGACAGCCGGCGTGAAGCAGCTGGCGGACATCACGCTCTACGACAACATCGGCATGCTGGCGCTGGCGCGCAAGCTGGGCTTCAAGCTGCAGCGCGATCCGGGCAACCCGAACGTCACGCGGCTGCGCCTGGCGCTCGATGCGCCGCCAACGCGCTGAGCCTTACCAGGCCGCGTTCATCACGCCCTGCTCGGCTGCGATCCAGTCGCGCACCGGCAACGGCAGTGCATGCGCCGGCGGCACGAGCCCCATGGCCGCATACGACTCCTGGTTCGGCACCAGCCCGCCGCGCCCCACGGCTGCGCCCTTCATGTAGCCGGCCGCGCACACCCTGTCGCCACGCACGAACTCGAAGCGCATGTAGTTCCAGTGCTGGTCGGTGGCGTCGAGCCGAAAGCGCAGCGTGTACACCTGAAAGGGGTTGAGCCCGCGCCGGTAGCTGATGAGCGAGCCGCCGGACATCGGCCTCCAGCCCTGGCGCAGCATGGCTGTTGCGAAGCCGGTGCGCACGAAGTACTCGACCAGCATCAGGTCGACCACCGTCAGGTAGCGGCCGTTGTTCATGTGGCCGTTGATGTCGAGGTCGTTCGGCAGCACGCGCAGTTGCCGCTCCAGCGTGTCGCCCGGCGCCAGGCGCGGTGCACGCCAGGCGCGCAGCAGGGTCATCAGCAAGCGCAGGTAGAGATTCATGGACAGCCTAGAATTGGTTCAATTCAGAACATTCTAGTTCAAGATTGAACTATCTCGATGCCCGCAGCAAAGTCCTCCAAGCCCGGCAAGGCCCCCTCCTCCCCTCACGGCACGGCCGCATGGCTGGCAGTGGTGCGGGCCTACAACCTCTGTGATGCGGTGATGACGGCACGGCTCGCCGCCATAGGCTTGCGCGTGGGCGAGCACGAGGTGCTGGCCACCATCGCGACCACGCCGGGCATCACTCAGCAGGCGCTGGCCGCGCGCTGCTTCGTGGCGAAGAGCGGCGTCAGCATGCTGCTCACGCAGATGGAGGCCAGGGGCTGGGTGCGGCGCGACAGCGATGGCGCCGACGCGCGCGTGCGGCGCCTCACGCTCACCGACGACGGCATGGCAATGGCGAAGAAGTGCCTGGCGGTTCAGGCGGAGATGGTGACCGCGATGGTCGCGCCGGCCACGCGCGACGAACTGGACGCAGTGGCCGACGTGATGGGCCGCGTGGCCACCACGCTCGAAGGCATGCGCGCCGAACTCAAGGGCTGACCAGCCACGCCTTCACGGCCCCCACCGACTGCGCCAGCGGCGCCGTTGCATCCACAGCCAGCACACCGGCCTCACCCACAGGCGACTCCAGCGTGGCGAACTGGTTGGCTACCAGGCTGGCGGGAAACATGTGCTCCCCCGCCCCGGCCCGCGCGGCCACGCGGCGCTCGGCCTCGGCCCGCTCGATTGCCATGAACACGAAGCGCAGCCCCGGCGCGGCCGCGCGCAGCTGCTCGCGGTAGATGCGCTTGAGCGCCGAGCAGGTCAGCACCGCGCCCTGCGGTGCATCGGCCAGCGCGCGGCCCAGGGTTGCAAGCCAGCCCGCGCGATCGGCGTCGGTCAGCGCGATGCCGTGGCTCATCTTCTCGACGTTGGCCGGCGGATGGTGGTCGTCGCCTTCTATGAGCGGCAGGTCAAGGGCGGTGGCCAGCGCCGCGCCCAGGCTCGACTTGCCGCATCCCGAAACGCCCATCACTACCAGCCAGACCCTGTCCATATGCACCCTTTTGGTAAAGCGCCACACCCTATTTAACGGAGTCGGCAAACTTAAATCTACTTCCTTATGATGCAAAACCTTTTTCCGTCGGAAGCAGAGAGCCCCCTCCATGGTCCAGCTTGCGTTGCGTCGTCCGTACACCTTCATCGTCATGGCGATGCTGATCGTGCTGGCCACGCCCTTTGTCCTCGCACGCATGGCGACCGACATCTTCCCGGAAATCAACATCCCGGTGGTCAGCGTCATCTGGAACTACACCGGCCTGCCGGCGCAGGAAATGGGGCAGCGCATTTCGGGACAGGTGGAGCGCGGGCTGACCACCACGGTGAGCGACATCGAGCACATCGAATCGCAATCGCTGGCGGGCGTGTCGATCATCAAGGTGTTCTTCCAGCCCACGGCCAATATCGAGATGGCCATCTCGCAGGTGGTGGCTTCGATGCAGGCGCAGGTACGGCAGCTGCCGCCGGGCATCACGCCGCCGCTGGTCATCAAGTATTCGGCCTCCAGTGTGCCGGTGATCCAGCTGGCGCTGTCGAGCCCCACCCGCTCTGAAAACTCGCTGTTCGACTCCACCGTCAACCAGCTGCGCCCGCAGCTCATCACGGTGCCGGGCGCGGCCATTCCCTTTCCCTACGGCGGCAAGAACCGGCTGATTTCGGTCGACCTCGACACCCAGGCGATGCAGGCGCGCGGCCTCTCGCCGGCCGACGTGGTGAACGCGGTGAACACGCAGAACCTGATTCTTCCGTCGGGCACGGCCAAGTTCGGCGCCACCGAATACAACGTGAAGATGAACGGCTCGCCCGACGCCATCGCGGGCTTGAACGACCTGCCGATCCGCACGGTGAACGGCGCCACCACCTACCTGCGCGACGTGGCCTACGTGCGCGACGGCTTCTCGCCGCAGACCAACGTGGTGCGCCAGGACGGCGTGCGCGGCGTGCTGCTGTCGGTGCTGAAGAACGGCGGCGCCTCCACGCTGGACATCGTCTCCAACATCCGCGCCATGCTGCCCATCGCCGCGCAGACGATGCCGGAAGACATCAAGATCACGCCGCTGTTCGACCAGTCGGTGTTCGTCAAGGCGGCCGTCAAGGGCGTGGTGTTCGAAGCCATCCTGGCCGCCGCGCTCACCGCCGCGATGGTGCTGCTGTTTCTCGGCAACTGGCGCAGCACGCTGATCATCGGGCTGACCATTCCGCTGTCGATCCTGGCGTCCATCCTGGTGCTGTACTCGCTGGGCGAAACGCTCAACCTCATGACGCTGGGCGGGCTGGCGCTCTCGGTGGGCATCCTGGTCGACCAGGCGATCGTGACCATCGAGAACATCGAGCGGCACCTGCACATGGGCACGCCGCTGAAAGAGGCCATCGAGGTCGGCGCGGGCGAGATCGGCTCGGCGGCCTTCGTTTCCACGCTGTGCATCTGCATCGTGTTCGTGCCGATGTTCTTCCTCTCGGGCGTGGCGCGCTTCCTGTTCGTGCCGCTGGCCGAAGCGGTGGTGTTCGCCATGCTGGCTTCCTACCTGCTTTCGCGCACGCTGGTGCCGACGCTGGTGATGCTGCTGATGGGCGGCTCGCACGGCGGCGGCCATGCACCGGCGGAAGGCGCGAAGCAGAGCGCCCTGCAGCGCCTGTACCGCGCCTTCGACCGCCGCTTCGAACGCGTACGCCGCGCCTACACGCTGGTGCTGTCTGCGGTGCTGTCGAAGCGTGCCGGGTTCATCAGCCTGTTCCTCGGCTTCTGCCTGCTGTCTTGCCTGCTCTACCCCGCGCTGGGGCGCGACTTCTTCCCGACCGTCGATGCCGGCCAGATCCGCCTGCACCTGCGTGCGCCCACCGGCACGCGCATCGAAGAGACCGCTCGCCTCACCGACCAGGTGGAGGCCGCCATTCGCGAGTTGGTGCCGCAGGACCAGCTCGAAACCATCCTCGACAACCTGGGCGTGCCCAACAGCGGCATCAACCTGTCTTACAGCAATGCCGGCACCATCGGCACCTTTGACGGCGAGCTGCTGCTGTCGCTGAAAGAGGGCCACAAGCCGACCGAGCAGTTCGTGTCGCTCCTGCGGGCCGAACTGCCAAAGCGCTTTCCGGGCATCGAGTTTTTCTTCCAGCCAGCGGACATCGTCACGCAGATCCTGAACTTCGGCCTGCCTGCCGCCATTGACGTGCAGTTCAGCGGCAACGACATGGCCGGCAACGCCCTGCGCGCGGCCGAACTGACCAAGGCTATCCGCCAGATTCCGGGCGCGGTCGACGCCCACGTGCACCAGCGGCTCGACGGCCCGGCGCTGAGCCTGCAGATGGACCGCACGCGGCTGCAGCAGTACGGCCTGACCGCCTCCAACGTGGGGCAGAACGTGCTCATCGCGCTGTCGGGCAGCTCGCAGACGGCACCCGCCTTCTGGCTGAACCCGGTGAACGGCGTGGTCTACAGCATCGCGGTGCAGACGCCGCAGTACACCGTCGACTCGCTCGACTCGCTGCTGAACATTCCGATTGGTGCGGGCGCAGGCGCAGCAACGGGGGGAACCGGCGCGCAGCAGCTGCTGGGCAACCTCGTGAGCACGCAGGCCGACCGCCAGCCGGCGGTGATGTCGCGCTACAACATCGCGCCGGTGATCGACGTGTACGTGAGCGTGCAGGGCACCGACCTCGCCAGCGTGGCGTCGAAGGTGCAGAAGCTGGTCGACGAGATGCGGCCCAAGCTCTCGCGCGGCAGCCGGGTCGAGATCCGCGGGCAGGTGCAGACCATGCAGTCGTCGTTCATCGGCCTGGGCGTCGGCCTCGCGATGGCGATCGTGCTGGTGTACCTGCTGATCGTCGTCACCTTCCAGTCGTGGCTGGATGCGGCCATCATCATCACCGCTCTGCCGGCCGCGCTGGCGGGCATTGCGTGGATGCTGTTCATCACCGGCACCACGCTGAGCGTGCCGGCGCTGACCGGCGCGATCATGACCATGGGCGTGGCAACGGCCAACTCGATTCTTCTGGTGTCGTTCGCGCGCGAGCGGCTGCAGGCGGGCATTCCGCCGCTGTCGGCCGCGCTGGAAGCCGGCGCCACCCGTATCCGGCCAGTGCTGATGACGGCGCTGGCAATGATCATCGGCATGATCCCTATGGCGCTGGGCCTGGGCGAAGGCGCAGAGCAGAACGCACCGCTGGGCCGCGCGGTGATCGGTGGCCTGATCTTTGCCACGGTGTCGACATTGTTTTTCGTACCCGCCGTGTTCGCGGGGGTGCACAGTCGGCTTGCGCACCGCCGGGCAGCCGCATCAACCGCCAGCGGGCGCAACGCCCCAGGAGAACTGATTTCATGACGGAGCAACGCCATTCGGCATTGGCCATCCACCCCATCGCCGTTGAAGAGGGCGAGGGTGAACTGCTGCGCCGCCGGCAGATCGTGCGGCGCACGCGCTGGCTGGTGCTGATCGTGCTGGTGCTGCTGGCGCTCGGTGCGGCGCGCACCGTGTTCGTGCGCATCGCCAACGCTCGCGCGCTCGAAGCGGGCACCAGCGAGCGCGCCAGGCAGTACGTGCAGACCGCCCTGCCCCGCGTGCCCACCGCCGGCCAGACGCTGGCGCTGCCGGGCACGCTGCAGGGCTTCGTGCAGTCGCCCATTTCGGCGCGCGCCAGCGGCTACCTCAAGCGCTGGACCAAGGACATCGGTAGCCGCGTCGAGAAGGGCGAGCTGCTCGCCGAAATCGAGACGCCCGAAATCGACCAGCAGTTGTCGCAGGCCGTGGCCGCGCGCGCGCAGGCCGCCTCGGGGCTGGAGCTGGCACGCAGCACCGCCGACCGCTGGGAAGCGCTGCGCAAGAAAGACGTGGTTTCGCAGCAAGACCTGGACGAGCGCCGCAGCGCCGTGGCGCAGGCCACCTCGAACGTGGCGGCGGCCGATGCCAACGTGCAGCGGCTCAAGCAGACCGAAGGCTTCAAGCGCGTGGTGGCGCCGTTCGCGGGCGTGATCACGCGGCGCAACGTCGACGTGGGCGACCTGATCGACGCGGGCGCGGGCGGCGGTGCCGGGCGCGCCCTTTTCCTGCTCGCGCAGACCGACCCGCTACGCGTGTACATCAACGTGCCGCAGGCCTACGCGCAGCTCGTGAAGGCAGGCCAGCCGGTGGTCGTCACGCAGGCCGAACTGCGCGGCCAGAGCTTCAAGGGCCAGGTGGCGCGCACCGCAGGCTCCATCGACACGACCACGCGGATGATGCAGGTCGAGGTGTCATTGCCCAACAAGGACGGCGCGCTGCTGCCGGGTGCCTACGTGCAGGTGTCGCTGCCGCTGGCCGCGAGCCGCACGCTCACCGTGCCGTCGAACGCGCTGCTGTTCCGCGCCGAGGGCACGCGCATCGCGGTGGTCGATGCGAAGGGCCGCGTCGGCCTGCGCGCCGTGACGCTGGGGCGCAACTACGGCGAGAACGTCGAAGTGATCGATGGGCTCGAAGGCACAGACCGCATGGTGCTGAACCCTTCGGACTCACTGGCCGAAGGCGACATCGTGGCCGTCGCGCCCGAAGCGCCGCCGGCCGCCGCAAAGGCTGCCCCGCCCGTCATGCCGAAGAAGGAACCGGCGTGACATTGCGATCGCCAGCCGTTGCAGTGGCTGCTGCGGTGCTCGCGCTCGTCGCGGGCTGCGCGGTCGGCCCCGACTACAAGACGCCCGACACGCCCCTGCCCGTCAGCTGGAAGCTCGAAGAGCCCTGGCGCATGAGCACGCCCAGCGACAGCGCCGACAAGGGCCCTTGGTGGAAGCGCTTCGACGACGCCACGCTCGACACATTGCAGGCGCAGGCCCTGGCCGGCAGCCCGACGCTGGTCATTGCCAACGCGCGGCTGGCGCAGGCGCGCGCCGCGCTGGCGTCCAACGCGGCCAGCCAGTACCCGCAGCTGGGCCTCGGCACGCGCGCCTCGCGCCTGAAGATTTCCGCCAACCGGCCGCTGACGAACTACGCGACCGCCAATGCGTCGACGGTGCAGAACGACTTCACGGTTTCGCTAAACGCCAGCTATGAGCTCGACCTCGCGGGCCGCGTGCAGCGCACCGTCGAGGGCGCCTCGGCCTCCGCCGAGCAATCGGCCGCCGACCTGGCCAACACGCGGCTGCTGCTGAGCGCCGACGTGGCCAGCAACTACTTCAACCTGCGCTCGACCGACATCGAGCTCGACGTGCTCTCGCGCTCCATCGGGCTGCAACGCCGCGCGCTGGAACTGGTCACGGCGCGGCACGACCTGGGCGCGGTGTCGGGCCTCGACGTGGCGCAGCAGCAGGCGCTGCTCGAAACCACGCTGACGCAGGTCGACGTGCTGAAGAAGCAGCGCTCGCAGTACGAGCACGCGCTGGCCACCCTCACCGGCACGCCCGCGCCGAACTTCGCACTGCCGGTGGACCTGCGCGAGATCAAGCCGCCCGCAGTGCCGCTGGGCGTACCTTCGGAAATCCTGCAGCGCCGGCCCGACGTGGCCTCGGCCGAGCGCGCGATGGCCGCGGCCAATGCGCAGATCGGCGTGGCCACCGCGGCCTTCTATCCGAGCTTCATCATCTCGCCGACCGTGGGCGTGGACAGCCGCCTGATCGAGTCGCTGTTCAACGGGCCCAGCCTGCTGTGGTCGGTGGGAGTATCGGCCACGCAGATGCTGTTCGACGGCGGGCGCGTGCGTGCCAACGTCGACTTCGCCAAGGCCGGCTACGACGCCACCGTGGGCAACTACCGCCGCACCGTGCTGACGGCGATGCAGGAAGTGGAAGACGGCATCACCGGCTTGTCGGCACTCGACAGCGCGACCACGCAGGCGCAGTCGGCCGTGACGGCGGCGCGGCGCGTGCTCGACATGGCGACCAGCCGTTATGAAGGCGGCGCCTCGACGTATCTCGACGTGATCACCGCGCAGCAGTCGCTGCTGACGGTCGAGCGCCAGGCCGCGCAATTGCAGGGGCAGCGGCTGCTGACCTCGGTGTTCCTGGTGAAGGCGCTGGGCGGCGACTGGTGCGGTGCCGACGCGACCGGTGCAACGCCCTCGTCCTGCCCCACCGCCGTCGCAGATCGTTCCGCCAAGGCGGGTTGAACGCGACAGGCGCAGGCGGCGACGCTAGGCAGCCAGCCTGGCTGCGGGCGCCCAGTCCTGCTGGCTGAGCTTCTCCATCGCCATATCGACGAACGTGGACACCGCCTGCGGAACGTACTGCCGGCTGGCGTAGATGACGCTCAGGCCGCGCCCTGCCCGCATGTACTGCGGCAGCACCGGCACCAGCCGGCCGGCCGCCACGTCGGACGCCGTCAGGATCGACGGCAGCGCGGCAATGCCCAGCCCTGCACACGCAGCCTTGAGCAGCACGCCCTGCACGTTGCTGATGAAGCGCCCCCTCACCCGCACGTCTTCTTCCACACCGTCGGGGCCTTGCAAGCGCCAGGTCGAGAGATTGCCGCTGTCCGGTGGCTGCGTCACGCAGTCGTGTTCGAGCAGCTCCTGCAGGCTGCCGGGTGTGCCCCGCGCCGCCAGGTAGGCGGGACTGGCAAGAAGGCCGCCGTAGCTTGCGAAGATCTTGCGGGCCACGAAGCTCGAGTCCTGCAGGGGCCCGCCGCGAAAGGCGACGTCGATACGATCGCCGATGAGGTCGGCCACGACATCGTCGAGAACGAAGTCCAGCCGCACCCGTGGATGCGCGGCCAGGAAATCGGCAACCCATTCCATCTCGAAGAAATCGAAAAAACTGGCCGGCGCGGCCACGCGTACGAGGCCGCTCGGTTCCTGGCCGCCCTCGACCTGCAGCCGCCCAGCGCCTATCAACGCTTCGACCGCCGGGCCGCATCGTTCCTGGAAAGATTGGCCGGCGTTGGTCAACGCCAGTTTGCGGGTGGAGCGCTGCAACAGCCGGGTGCCCAGGTGCGCCTCGAGTTGCCGGATGCGCCGGCTCACCGTCGCCGACGGCACGCGCAGCTGCCGCGCGGCTTCCGCGAAGCTGCCGAGACGCGCCACTTGCACAAACATTGCGACTTCGTTCAGGTCGAGCACGGAGATTCTTTCTGCCTTTCCGCTGATCTCAGAAGTCCATCAGCTTGTCCACGTCCTGCGTCTTGCGGCGGGCCAGCGCGAGGTTGGCGCGCTGCTTGTCGAGCACGACGTAGAGAAAGACACCCTCCTTCGATGCCGAGGGGCGGATGATGTGGTACTGCTTGCCCAGGGTGATCAGGATGTCCTCGATCACGTCGCTCAGGCCCAGAGCCTGCATGGTCTTGAGCTTGGCGCGCACGACTTCCGTGTTGCCGGCGGCGGCAATCTCCATGTCCACGCCCGAACCCACGGCGCCGAGGATCATGCCGCTGCCCGAGTCGACAACGGCGGCGCACATGGCGCCGTCGATGGTGAGGATGTCGTCGAGCGTTTGTTTGATGGATGCCAAGTTGTTCTCCTGTCGGATGGTTGAAAAGGTTGTTGTGGAAATCTGCCGTCATGCCTCGGCGAGGGTCTTCGCGAGTTGAGCGGCCTTGTAGGCCACCAGTGCCGGAACCGCGCTGTCGCGGGCGAGCACGCTGATGACGAGTTCGCCGTCGCGCCGGTGCACGCTGTGGAAAACCGCAAAGCCCGAATCCGTCAGGACCATCACGCTCTGATGGCGGCCGAGGCGTGCCTCTTCGGCGACAACGCCGCTGATCGCCACGATGGAGCTGGCCATGGCAGCCATGCGGGCAGGATCGGCATCGCCGATGGTTGTGGACGCCACGTCGAAACCGTCCACGGTAGCCACCACGGCAGCCGTCACGCCGTTCAGTTCGTCGACCAGTTTCTGCACCTCGCGTTGCGCGTGCGCGGTTGCCGTCCTGGACAAGCCATGTCGAACACTCACTCTGTCTCTCCCTGCATGTCGGCTTCAAGTTGCATCAGCAGCGTGTCGATCAGCAGGATCACATCGGCCCTGCTTCGCACGTCCACATCGAGAATCGGAAACACCCGGCCCGTTGACTCGAGTCGTTGCGCGTAGTCGTCGAGGGTCGGCACAGGGTGGCGGTGCATCCGTCCCACGCCGATCACGCAAGGCAGGGTCCGCAGGGCTTCGGCGAAGCCTTGCATGTACATGGACAGGTCGCCCAGCGGGTCGGGCCGGGAGTTGTCCATCAGGACGATCACGCCCAGCGCGTTCCTGACGAGAATCTTCCAGAGAAATTCGAAGCGGGCCTGCCCGGGCGTGCCGAACAGGCGAACGCGGTCCCCGTTGTCCAGCGTTAGCTGGCCGAAGTCGAGGCCCACGGTGGTGCGCTCCTTGTCGATGGCCGCATCGGAGTTCGGCACCTCGGTCATGACCGGCGAGGTTTCGCTCACGCATCCGATCGCCGTCGTCTTGCCCGCGCCCACAGTGCCCGTGAGAAGGATCTTGTATTCCTTCATGACGCTCGCAGGCCCAGCCGGCGACGAATGCCATCGAGGAGACTTCGCGCGAAGTCGCTGCGGATCGGCCTGTCGGATTGCGGTATGAACGACGGCGGCAGGGCCTGCTCGACATGCAGCTCCAGCACGCCGGCCGTTCGCAGCGCCTGCAGGAACGCGGCGCACTGGGTGAATGGAAGCTGGCTGATCTCGGCCAGCTCACTCGCATTCAGCGCGCGCCGCGCCAGCAGGCTCGCCATGCGGATGTTGTCGAGGTCGTTGCGCAACAGCGTGGCCGGTGGCCAGCGGCGCAGCATGAAGCGGACCGCATCGGAAACCTCGACCTCCAGGGCGGTCTGCTCGTCCAGCGTCGGCCCCGCGGGTCGCGACTCGCGCAGTGCCTGCTCGGTGCTCTTGAGCCAGCACTGCAGCTTGTCGGCACGTATCGGCCGCTCCAGCGCGTTGGGCTGTCCACCCGAATTCATGCGCGTGAGCCTGAGCACAGCCGCGGCCATGCCGACCACCGTGGGATATTCATGCTCCACGGCGGCGGCATCGACAAGCAGCGCGTCGTACGGCGGCGCGTTGACCAGCTGCCACGGAAAGGCAGCGTCGCTCGCATACAGCCGGACGATCGTCTGGATCACCACGACTTCGGCGACCGGCAACTTGTAGACGCCGAGCCTCAGCATGACCACGTGACGCGATGCCCGAGTCGTTCGAATCCCGGTTGTTTCGCTGCGCTCAAAGACCGTGTGTGCATCCGCTGTCCATCCTTGCAACAAAGAAAATCCGTTCATCTCCAGATCGGAGGAACGACGAAGACGAATGAATTGGGCTGCACCGAAAGACTCGTCCAATTCGAGGCGATCCCGAGATACGCTCCCAACGGAGCGGAAATGGATCAGCAATACGCCGCTCTATCGAGAGATGGCGTGTGACAATTGTTTACGAACTTTGGTACTCTCCGCTAGCACCCGGAATGAAATTCAGCCGCTCAGTTTTCGAGGCAATCCTGGTGGCAGTCAATGCAAACCACACCAAATTGGTGCATCTACGCCCAATATGGCTCACCCGGCGCCCGCAATTGGGCGAATCGCGAAATGCGATTCACCAATGAATTACGAGATGTCAATTAATGCGGGGGACGACGGTGTCCACTCCTGCAGGCTGAGCTTTTCCACGGCCATGTCGACGAACGCCGAGACTGCCAGCGGCCGCTGCTGGCGGCTGGGGTAGACGACGCTCAAGCCGCGGCCCGCCCGCATGTATTGCGGCAGCACTGGCACCAGCCGGCCGGCGGCCACCTCCGCCGCCGTCAGGATCGACGGCAGCGCGACGATGCCAAGCCCGGCGCAAGCGGCCTCGCGCAGCGCCACTTGCATGTTGCTGGTGAAGGCCCCTCTCACCCGCACTTCTTCCTCCACGTCGTCAGGACCCTGGAGGCGCCAGATGGCGAGATTTCCGGTCTCTGGCGGCTGTGTCACGCACGCGTGCCTGCTCAATTCCTCCAGATCGGCGGGCGCACCATGCGCCGCCAGATAGGCAGGACTGGCAAGAAGCCCCCCGTAGCTTGCAAAGATCCTGCGGGCAACGTAGCTGGAGTCCGGCAGGGATCCGATGCGAAACGCGACGTCGATGCGGTCGGCAATGAGGTCGGCCGTGATATCGCTGAGAACAAAGTCGATTTGCACCAGGGGGTGCGCAGCGAGAAAGGCCGACACCCATTCCATTTCGAAGTATTCGAAGAAGCTGGCCGAGGCGGCCACCCGGATCACGCCGCTCGGCTCCTGGCTATCCGCGACGTGCGATTGACCGGCTTCGATCAGTTCCTCGACCGCCGGGCCGCATCGCTCATGAAAGGTCTGGCCCGCGCTCGTCAGCGTCAGCTTGCGGGTGGAGCGCTGCATCAGCCGGGTGCCCAGGCGCGCCTCGAGCTGCTGGATGCGCCGGCTCACCGTTGCCGATGGCATGCGCAGCTGCCGCGCGGCCTCGGCAAAGCTGCCGAGGCGCGCAACTTGCACGAACATTGCGACTTCGTTCAGGTCGAGCACGGATATTCTTTCTGTGAATGGCGGAAATACAATTCGCTCGCGGCGTTCGGATTTTTCAATTTCTCAATTGCTATCGATCGATAACTGAAATGCAATCACACGGTGCCATTCGGCACAGGCACGATTACATCGACACTGAGCAGAAGCTGACCAATTGACCTTGACGAGTGTTCAAAAAAACCTGCATATCAATACTTACTCCGGCACTATTTATCCTTTGTTGCTTTGTTATAAACAGGCAGTCAATAGTTAATCTAATCAATCACTTGCCGCCAAAGCGGCTTGGCCACAGTTCTTCATTTCCGACTCGCATGCAAGCTTTTCCCAATGCAGATGCCTTGCGCGATCCGCGCTCCCTGGACGACCTGCTCCTGTACCGGCTGTCGCGCGCGGTTCGTGCCTGCAGCGGCATGGCAACCCGCCTGGTCGAGGGCGGCTTCGGCATCACGCATCGCGAGTGGGGAATGATCGGCATGCTCGCGCAGATCGGCGAGATCACCTCCTCCGCGTTTGCCGAGCGCCTGCAACTGGACCGTGTGCGCACTTCGCGCGGCCTGCGCAGCCTCAGCGAGAAGAAACTGGTGGAGCGGCGCCAGGATGCGCAGGACGGCCGCGAAGTACATGTGCGCCTGAGCTCCACCGGCCGCGAGCTCTGCGACGCGCTGTTTCCGCGGGTCGCCCGCCTCAACATGGATCTTCTCGACGGCATCGACGCGGAGCACCTCGACATCTTTCTCGAGTGCCTGCACCGGCTCGAATTGCGCGGCAGGGAACTGAGCGCGCTGGGCGTGGTCCCGGAAAAAGCCGACCGCCGCTCGGGCGGCACGCGCCATCGATGGCCCGAGTGCGCGCCTGAGTACGGCTAGAACAAGTTGCCCTGCCCCGCAGCCCCAGGCGGCCGGAACGCGGTGACATCCAGCGGAATGCGCTCACGGTTGTAGCCGAGGCGGTTCGTGGCCTTCTCGAAGCGCTGGTGGATCAGGTCGGCCCACAGGCCCGAGCCCTTCATGCGCGTGGCGAAGTCGGCGTCGTAGTCCTTGCCGCCGCGCATCTCGTGGATGCGCGCCATGATGCGGTCGGCGCGCTGCGGGTAGTGCAGCATCAGCCATTCCTTGAAGAGCGGCGCCACCTCCCACGGCAGCCGCACCACCGTGTAGAAGGCGCTGCGCGCGCCGGCCTCCCAAGCGGCTTCGAGCACCTGCTCCATGTCTTCGGTGACGAAGGGAATCTGCGGCGCCACGCTCACGCCGACCGGCACGCCGGCGTCGGTCAGCGTGCGGATGGTGCGCAGCCGGCGATGCGGCGCGGCGGCGCGCGGCTCCAGCTTGCGGGCGAGTTCGCCGTCGAGCGTGGTCACGGTCACGTACACGGCCACCAGGTGGTCGGCCGCCATGGGCGCGATCAGGTCGAGGTCGCGCTCGATGGCGCTCGACTTGGTCACCAGCGCGAACGGATGCCGCGTTTCCTGTAGCAACTCGATGATCGAACGCGTGAGCCGCAGATCGCGCTCGATGGGCTGGTAGCAGTCGGTGGCAGTGCCGATGGCGATGTAGCTGGGCTTGTAACTCTTGCGCCCGAGCTCGGTGCGCAGCACCTCGACGATGTTGCGCTTGGCGATCAGCTTGGTCTCGAAGTCGAGGCCGGGCGAGAGATTCAGGTAGCTGTGCGTGGGCCGGGCGAAGCAGTAGATGCAGCCATGTTCGCAACCGCGGTAGGGATTGAGCGATCGGTCGAAGTAGATGTCGGGCGAGTCGTTCCCGTTGAGCACCGACTTCACGTCCTCGAAGCGCACCTCGGTGGCAATGGGCTGGAGCTCATCGGCCTCGGCCACGCCTTCTTCGAGCGTGCCCCAGCCGTCGTCGAAGGCGTTGCGCTCGTCCTTCGAGAAGCGATG
The DNA here is from genome assembly GCF_059416325.1 of Variovorax sp. GW821-FHT09D05. Lineage (NCBI taxonomy): Bacteria > Pseudomonadati > Pseudomonadota > Betaproteobacteria > Burkholderiales > Comamonadaceae > Variovorax > Variovorax sp. GW821-FHT09D05. The sequence goes on from NZ_JBWKOZ010000006.1 coordinate 401,630, forward strand.
CGCGATATGCGTGGCCGCGCCGCGGCCCTTGATGGCGTGAATGGGGATCCGGGCAGCTGGCATGGCAACTCCTTCGAGGCTTGATTTACTGTTTATTCATACAGTATTCCACTGATTCACCGTTGTCGCCAGTTTTTCAGTTTCTCTATTGACAGAAATTTCATAAATCCTAAACTCGACGCCATGGAACTCACCGACATTCAACGCAAGTTCGTCCTGCACTGGGGCGAAATGGGCTCCATGTGGGGCGTCAACCGCACCGTCTCGCAGATCCACGCCCTGCTCTTCGCACACGGCAAGCCGATGAACGCCGAGGAGCTGAGCGACACGCTCGGCGTCGCCCGCTCCAACATCAGCAACAGCCTGAAGGAGCTGCAGGCCTGGAATCTCGTGCGCGTAACCCACACGCTGGGCGACCGGCGCGACTATTTCGAGACCAGCGTCGACGTGTGGGAGCTGTTCCGCACCGTCGTGCGCGAACGCAAGGAACGCGAATTCGACCCCACCGTGCGCGTGCTGCGCGAGCTGGTCTCCAGCCCCGACTTCCAGAAGGAACCCGCAGATGCACAGGACCGCATCCGCTCCACCATGGAACTCATGGACAAGCTCGCCACCTGGGCCGACGAAATGCTGCGGCTGTCGCCCGGCACGCTCGACAAGGTGATGACGCTGGGCGCGAGCGTGCAGAGGTTCGTGCGCGGCGATACCGCTGCGACCGGCAAGGGCGGCAAGGACGAAGACCCGGACGCGCACCATGCCAGCCTGCCGATGATCTGAGGCCCCTTTTTTTGCCTTTCAGTTTCTGTTTTGACAGAAATATCGAGAACCAAAAGCAACATGAGCCACACCGCCCTTCCTGCCTACCCGCTCACGATCTACTTCGACGCAAGCTGCGCGATCTGCTCGGCCGAAATGGGCAGCCTCAAGGCGCGCGATGCGGGGGGGCGGCTGCAACTGGTCGACTGCTCGCCAGTAGCATTCAGCAGCGGCCCTGCTCCGCGCGACGCGCTGATGGCGGCCATCCACGTGTCGGACGCCGAAGGCCGGGTGTTCGTCGGCGTGCCCGCGATCCGCATCTGCCGCACAGCTGTCGGCTTGTCGAGCGGCAGCTTCCTGCTCGACCTGCCGATCGTCGCGCCGCTGGCCGACCGCGCCTATGCACTGCTGGCCCGCAACCGCTACCGCATTCCGCGCTGGCTGGCCGGGCGCGTCGCGCCTTCCTGCGACGACGGCAACTGCCGCCTCTGAGAACCAACGAACAAGCAACCACCGAGGGAATCGCCATGCCCACCGTCTTCCAGCCCGACTTTCGCGTGCCGCACGAAACGCCCCTGCGCACCCCGGCAAGCCACGCCAGCGCGCCCATCACGACCGAGGACACGCAGGACTACTTCACCGAAGTAGCGACCGACTACAGCGCCTGGAGCCCCAGCTACAACATGCACTTCGGCTTCTGGCGCGTGGGCCTGAACCCGCTGCGGCGCGAAGGCATGCTGGTGGAGATGAACCGCGCGGTCGGCCGTGCGCTGCAGCTCGGCGACGCACAGCCCGGCACCGCGCACCGCCGCTGCGTGATCGACATGGGTTGCGGCGCCGGCGCCACCGCGCGCACGCTGGTCGGCGACGATCCGTCGCTCTACGCCATCACCGTGACCAACGTCGCCGTGCAGAACCGCATCGCCGCAAAGCTCGACGCCGCTGCTGGCGTGGCCGACCGCATGGCGCACCTCGAAGCCGACTACACGCGCACCGGCCTGCCCGCCGCGCAGGCCGATGGCGCGTGGGCCGTCGAGAGCGCCTGCTATGCCGACGGCACCGCCAAGGCCGACTTCATCCGCGAAGCCGCACGGCTGCTGAAGCCCGGTGCGCGGCTGGCTGTTGTCGACGGCTTTCTGCTGCGGCCCCGGCCCGGCCGCCTGGCAAGCTGGCTGCACCGCCTGTGGGCCGACAGCTGGGCCGTGCCCACGCTGGCCGTGCGCGAAGACTTCGTCGCCGCGCTGCGCGAGCACGGCTTCGACGACATCGAGGTGAAGTCGCTGCGCTGGCGCGTGGCGCCCAGCGCGCTGCACATCCCGGTGCTGGCCACCCGCTTCACGCTGGCCGAGCTCTGGAAGGCGCGCGGCAAGCTCAGCCCGTGGCGGCGCAAGCACATCGTGGCCAGCTACTGCGCGCTCGCGCTGGGCATGTTCTGGCGCGACTTCGACTACTGCATGGTCACGGCGAAGCGCCGTGCCGACTGACAGAACGAACAACACAAGCACAACGAGGAGAAGAGGTTTCCACATGAGCAACGACAACGAAGAAAGCAGGCTCTCCGAACTCGCCCCCGCCGAGCAGGCCGAGGCCCGGCGCCGCATGCCCTTCGCATGGTTCTGGCCGATCCTGGCGGGCGCGCTCGTCGCGCTGGTGCTGCGTGTCGTCTTCAGCGGCGGGCCTGGCCAGCGCTTCTCCCCGATGCTCGGGTCGTTCGTGTACTTCGTGCCCGCCGTGTGCGGCGCGGTCACGGTCTACCTGGCCGAGCGCATCGAGCGGCGCAGCTGGGGCTACTACCTCTGGGCACCCTGGGTGGCGACAGCGCTGTTCGTCACCGGCACGCTGGCGGTGTTCATCGAAGGCATCATCTGCGCCATCGTCATCATTCCGCTGTTCGCGGTGATGGGCAGCGTCGGCGGCCTGGCAATGGGCATCGTGTGCCGCATCACCAACTGGCCCAAGCCCGCGCTGTACAGCTTCGCCCTGATGCCGCTGCTGCTCGGCGGCATCGAGCCGCAACTGCCCAACCCGGACCAGTTCTCGAACACCTCGCGCACGCTCTTCATTGCCGCGCCGACCGAGCGCGTGTGGCACGAACTCAATGCCGCGCGCGACATCCGCCCCGCCGAAGTCGGCGACGCATGGGCCTACCGCATCGGCGTGCCGATGCCGGTGTCCGGGGTGACCGTCGACACGCCCGAGGGCCGCGTGCGCCAGGTGCAATGGCAGAAGAACGTGCACTTCGAAGAAATCGTCACCGAGTGGCAGCCCAACCGCCTGCTGAAGTGGCGCTTTCGCTTCTCGCCCGACTCCTTCCCCGCCGGGGCGCTCGACGACCACGTCATGATCGGCGGCCAGTATTTCGACCTGCGCGACGCCACCTACACGCTGACCCCGCGTGAGGGCGGCACCGAGCTGCGCGTAGAAGTGTCGTGGCGCCTGAGCACGCGCTTCAACTGGTATGCGGACCGGGTCATGCAGATGCTGCTCAATGACGCCTCGGAGAACATCCTGCGCTTCTACAAGGCGCGCAGCGAAGCCACGGCAACGGCGGCAGCAGGATGACGATGCAACCCGTCTTCCAGCAGGCGCTCGGCCCCGCGTGGGACCGGCTCGGCGACGTCATCCGCCGCCACTACGCGATGACGCCGTTCTCCGGCGACTACGTATGCGTGCGCGGAACGATGAACGAGGTCTGGCACGCCCCCTGGGCCGCGCTGCTGATGCCCTTCGGCCGGCTGTTCGGCGCGCTCGTTCCGCACCAGGGCACGAATGTGCCGATCGAGGTGCATTACCGCTGCCACCCCGACGACGCCAATCTCTACTGGGACCGTATCTTCCACTTTCCGGGAAAGCCGCCCTTCCATTTCCGCTCGCACATGGAACACGATGCAAAGCAAGGCAGCGAGGTGATCGAATACGTGCGCTTCGGCATCGGCATGCGCCTGGCGGTAAGCGCAGAAGACGGCGCGGTGGTGTTCCGCGACATGGGCTACATCTGGCGCATCGCGGGGCTGCGCATTCCGCTGCCGCTGGGCCTCTTTCTCGGCACCGCCTATGTCGAGGAGCGGCCCGACCCCGCCGATGCCGACCACTTCACCATGAAGATGCTGCTGCGCCACCGCTGGTTCGGCGACGTGTTCCGCTACAGCGGGCGTTTTCACCTGGGCCCGCGGTTAGGGCCACAATGAGCGCACCATGCCACGCCGCCCTGAAAACCTCTACGCCCAGTACCACGCCCACGTCTATTTCGCGCCCGACACGGTGGCGCAGGCGCGCGCCCTCTGCGAGCGTGCGGGCCACGAGCTGATGGTGGTGGTCGGCCGCGTGCACGAGCGGCTGGTGGGGCCGCATCCGCACTGGAGCTGCCAGCTCGCCTTCGACGCCGCCGAGTTCGACCAGGTCATCGGCTGGCTCGACGCCAACCGCAACGGCCTCGACGTGTTCGTGCACGGCGTGACGGGCGACGACTTTGCCGACCACACAGCCCATGCCATGTGGCTGGGCGAAGAAAGCGCGCTCGACCTGCGGATGTTCCGCCACTAGGCCTTTTCTTCGACCCCGGCGCCGTGCACCTTGAAGAAGGTCGCGCCCTCGACCTTCTGGCCAATGGCCTTCTCATAGGCCGCGCGCACGTCCTCAGGCTGCCCGGCCTGGCCGAAGAAATCCTTCAGATACGGCCCCAGCAGCGGATGCGCGGCCAGCTCGGCACGCGGCAAGCCGTTCAGCATCTCGTCGCGGCAGGCTGACGGCAGGAACACATCGCGGTTCTTCTCGGGATCGCGGATCAGCCCCTTGGGCTCGTGCGCCGGGTCGGCCTGCATCGCCTCGAGTTCCTCGAAGAAGCGGCGGCGCATCATCACGATGCCCTTGTCGCTCTGGCCCAGCTTCTCGCGCGTGCGGTCGGTGATGGCGCCCTGCCCGACCCACACCACGAAGTCCTGGTTGGCAACGTGGCTGGTAATCCACCGCCCCGTCGCCGGGTCCTTGATGGGCCCGTACCAAGAAGGAATGCACTCCTGCACATAAGGCTCCTGCTCGCTCGGCACGCGACTCAGCACCCACAGCACGCTGAGCGTGTGATGGTCGTCGATGGGCACGCGCCATTCGAAGTGATGGCCGAGAAAGAAGCCGTTCGGCCACAGCGTGACGCGCCCGGTGGTCCACATCACGTTGTCTTCGCGCTCGCCGCCGCGCAGGCGCTTGTAGACGAAGCCGTGCTCGAATTCCTCGAAGGCCAGCTTCAGGTGCGTGGGCACGTACGGCCCTTCTTCGCCCTGCAGGCGCGTGGTCCAGTTGTTGTGGGTCCACTCGAAGTGCACCGGGTCGATGGAGTTTTCCTGGCACTGGAACCAGTTGCACGGAATCTCCGCGAACACCGCCTGCGCAAAACCGTTCCTGCAGTTGAACAGCTCCCAGTCGGGCAAGAGCGGCGCGGGCTGCGGGCCCATGTAGGCCCATAGCAGGCCGGCCTTCTCCTGCACCGGGTAGGCCTTGATCTTCGTGTTCTTGCGCATGCGCGCGCCGGGGTCCAGCGTTTCCTCGAAGGGCTGGTGCACGCATTGGCCGCTCTGGTCGTACTGCCAGCCGTGGTAGCTGCAGCGCAGGCCGCACTGCTCGACGTAGCCGTACGACATGTCGGCATTGCGGTGCGGACAGCGGCGGTCGACCAGGCCGTAGTTGCCGCTCAGATCCTTGTAGAGCACCAGGTCCTCGCCGAGGATGCGCAGCGGCTTCACGGCCTTGTCGTCGAACTCGCTCGCACCGGCAATCGGGTGCCAGTAGCGGCGCAGGTAGTCGCCCATCGGCTTGCCGGGGCCCACTTCGGTCAGCAGGCGGTTCTTTTCTTCGCTCAACATGCATCGTCTCCTTCTTCTTCAATCGGCGCGGATGCCGAACTCGCGCACCAGCTTGCCGAAGCGCTGGTCGTCGTCTGCAATCTGCTGCGCCAGCACGGAGGGCGCGCCGCCCACGGGCTCGATGCCGAGCGCGGCCATCTTTGCCTGCACGTCGGGCATCTTCAGGATTTCGTTGAAGTGTTTGTTGAGCGCCTGCACGACTTCGGCCGGCATCGCCTTCGGGCCGAGCAACCCCATCCAGGCACTCACGTCCACGTCCTTGAAGCCCAGCTCGATGAAGGTGGGCACGTTGGGCATCAGCTTCGTTCGCTGGCGTTCCGCGACGGCGAGCGGAATCAGCTTGCCCGCGGCGATGTGGCCTGCCACGGCGCCGGGCGTGATCCAGCCCACGCTGACATGGCCGCCCAATGCATCGTTGACCACCGGCGCCACACCGCGGTAGGGCGCGTGCGTGGCCGCGATGCTCGCGTCCTTGTTGAGCAGTTCGCCCGCAATGTGCATCGGCGAACCGGCACCGGGCGTTCCGTAGGTCGTGGTCTTGCCGGCCTTCGCGCCGGCAACGAGTTGCGCCACGCTCTGGATGCCGGTTGACGGCGCGGTCACCAGCAGCAGCGGGATGTTTCCGGTCTTCACGATGGGCGTGAAGTCTTTCACCACGTCGTGCGCCACGCCGGGGCCGGTCTTCAGCACGTGCTGCGCAATGGGAAAGGTGCTGGGCGTGAAGAGCAGCGTGTAGCCGTCGGCCGGCGCCTTGGCGACCCAGACGTTGCCGATCATCCCGCTCGCGCCGGGCCGGTTGTCGACCAGCACCGGCTGGCCGATGCGCTGCGACAGCTTCTCGGCATAGGTGCGCGCGATGGCGTCGGTGTCGCCGCCGGCCGGGTAGGCCACGACGATGGTGATCGGCTTGGAGGGCCAGGCCTGCGCCATGGCCGCGGTGGCGGCGCATAGCGAAAGAACGGCTGCTGCAGCGGCACGGACCGCGTTCCGCGGGTGAAACATCATGCTCTTTTCCTTCTCGGTGGGACGACGTTGGTGTCGTCCGCACTGTAGGAACGGGGCCTCGAAGCCAGAAGATATAGTTTCACTCAGTGAACTTTTTTCCGGAGACCGGCATGTCGGACACCACAGGCGCGCAGAGCGTGAAAGCCATCGACGCGCTGCGCCGCGGGCTCGACGTGATGCTGGCCATCCAGCGCTCGTCGGCCGTCACGCTGCAGGAGCTGCACCGCCAGACCGGCCTGTCGAAGGCCACGTTGCTGCGCATCCTCAAGACACTGCAGCAGGCGGGCTGGGCCGAGCGCAGCGAGCACGACAGGCGCTACGTGCCCACGTCGGCCACCGGGCAGTCGGGGCCTGCAATGGCATGGCGCACGCGCCTGTCAGCGCTGGCGGCGCCCGCGCGCGCCACGCTGCAGCGGGTGGTGCCGTGGCCCATCGACCTGGGCGTGCGAGACGGCACGGCCATGCTCATCCTCGACACCGACCGGCCGCGCAACGGCCTGGCCGTCAACTACCGTGCACTGGGCTTTCGTCCGCCGATGCTGCTGTCTTCACTGGGGCGCTGCTATCTCTCGTTCTGCCCGGAAGACGAGCGACGCGAAATCCTCGCGGCGCTGGCGCGTTCGCCCAACGACTTCGACCGCAGCGCGCGGCGGCCCGAAAACATCCGGCGCATGGTGGCGCACGCGCGCGACCTCGGCTACGTGGCGCGCGACCCGACTTCGACCAGCATGGATTCGCCCGACCGCTTCGGCGCGATCTCAGTGCCACTGCGCCAAGGCGAGCTGGTGGTGGGCTGCCTCAGCTGCGCCTGGCTGCCGGCGGTGAAGAGCGAGCGCGAGATCGTCTCGGCCCACCTGGCCGACCTGCAGCAGGCCGCGCAGAACATCGAGCGCAAGCTGGCGCAGGCCGGCTTCGAGCCGCCCCCAGCGAGTTCATGAAGCGCGCGGCTCAGAACTCTGCGTCGAGCTCGTCGATCTCTTCCGGCTCCTGCTTCGCGGCCGTCACCCATTCCTTCATGGCCGGCAGCTCCATCACGCGCTTGCAGTAAGCCGCGCACACGCTGTCTAGCGCCACGTCGTAGCTCAGGAAGCGCGTGACCACCGGCGCGTACATCGCGTCGGCCATGCCCGGCTGCTTGCCGAACAGGAAGGGGCCGCCGTACGCCTTGAGGCATTCGCGCCAGATGGCGACGATGCGGTCGATGTCGGCCTGCGCGCGAGACCACACCTTGAAGTTCTTGAAGTGGGCCTTGATGTTCATCGGCAGCGCGCCGCGCATCGAGCCGAAGCCCGAGTGCATCTCGCCGCAGATGGCGCGGCAATGGGCGCGGGCCGCCACGTCGTCTGGCAGCAGGCCGGCCTTGGGCTTGATCTCGTTGAGGTATTCGCCGATGGCCAGCGTGTCCCACACCTTCACGCTGCCGTGCTGCAGCGAGGGCACCAGCATCGACGAAGACAGCAGCAGCATCTCGGCCTTCATGGCCGGATCGTCGGGCGGAATGACCTTCTCGCTGAAGTCCAGCCCGGCCAGCCTGCACATCAGCCAGCCGCGCAGCGCCCACGCGCCGTAGTTCTTGCTGCTGATGGTGAGAACGGGTTTGGCCATCGTGAAGCTCCTTGGGCGTTGTGCTGTTGCGTGCAAGCGCCATGCCATGCGGTTGGCCCGCAACTTGCCTGCGAGGTATTCATGCTGTACCGGGCCTACCAGAACCAAGCCGACCTGCTCTCTCCGGCGCGGCTCGCGGCGCAGTACATGAGCAAGGCACTGTGGAAAGACGGCACGGAGCGCACCATATTGCGGCGCATGGCCGCCCAGTTCGAGGTGTTCTCGCGCATGCGGCTGACCCACACGCGGCCCGACTACGGCATACACAGCGTCATGGTCGACGGCGCGGAAGTGGCCGTACACGAGGAGACGACCCTCGTTTCGCCCTTCGGCACCCTGCTGCATTTCCGCAAGGACACCGATGCGGTGCACCCGCCGGTGCTGCTGGCCGCACCACTGTCGGGCCATTTCGCCACGCTGCTGCGCGAAACCGTGCGCACCCTGCTGCGCGACCACGACGTGTACCTGACCGACTGGCACAACGCGCGCGACGTGCCGCTGTGGCACGGCGGCTTCGGCCTGGACGACTACACGCGGCAGCTCATCAGCTTCCTGGAGGCCGTGGGGCCGGGCGTGCACATGGTCGCGGTCTGCCAGCCCTGCGTGGCCGCGCTGGCCGCCACCGCACTGATGGCCGAAGACGACAACCCCGCCACGCCGCGCAGCCTCACGCTGATGGCCGGCCCGGTCGATTGCCGCATCAATCCGACCGGCGTGAACACGCTGGCCACCAGCAAGCCCATCGAGTGGTTCAGGCGCAACCTCATCAGCCACGTGCCGTGGCCGCACGCGGGCATGATGCGGCGCGTGTACCCGGGCTTCCTGCAGCTCTCGGCCTTCATGAGCATGAACCCCGAGCGGCACAAGAAGCAGTTCGAGGACATGTACAGCCACCTGGTCGAGGGCGACATCGAGAAGGCCCGCACCATCGGCACCTTCTACGACGAGTACCTGGCCGTGAACGACCTGCCGGCCGAGTTCTACCTGGAGACCGTCGAACGAGTCTTCCAGACGTATGACCTGCCACGAGGCGTGCTCACCGTGGGCGACCGCACCGTGAACCCCGCCGCCATCCGCCGCACCGCGCTGCTGACGGTGGAAGGCGAGCGCGACGACATCTGCGCCGTGGGCCAGACGGTGGCGGCGCAAGACCTCTGCACGGGCATCCGGCCGTACCTCAAGACGCACCACCTGCAAGCCGGCGTGGGGCACTACGGAGTGTTCAGCGGCAGCAAGTGGAATGCGCAGATCTATCCGCGCGTGCGCGAGACGATCCACGCCGCGGCTGAATTGAACGGCTAGGACTGGCGCCGCGCGCGCACGCCCTTGCCGCTCACGCGCCGCACTGTCGCCTCGCCGGCCTGCGGCAGGCGCTCGCGCAGGAACGCGATCAGCTCTTGCGCCACCACGTTGCGCATCGGCCCCGGCAGGTAGGCCAGCACTACTCGGCGCTCGACGCGCGGCTTCAGCAGCGGCACCACCACCAGTTCGGGGTCGCGCAGCGACGAGGTGTACAGGCGCGGCATCAGGCCCAGCGCCTGCCCGCTGCGCACCAGCGCATAGAGCGTCTCGGAATAGCTCACACGGTACGGTTCCGGGCCCTGCGCGAACTGCGCGCGCGCCGGGTTGCCCAGCGCAGGCATGCTGCCGCGTTCGAACAGCACCAGCCGCTCCTTGCCGATGGCCTCCCACTGGGCATCGCCGGCCGCTGCCAGTGCGTGGTCGCGCCGCACCACCAGCACCAGCGGGTCGCGGAACAGGTCGATGCAGGTCAGCCCGCCCGGCGGCTCGGTGATGGCGGCCACCGCCATGTCGATCTGCCCGCTGCGCAGTTCGGCCAGCAGCGTGTTCGAGGGGGCGTCGCGCCAGGCCAGCTCCACCTCGCGCTGCCCACTCTGCAAAAACTCGCTGGCAGCCGCCGCCACGCGCGCACTGGCCGAGGGAATCACGCCGATGCGCACGAAGGCGCGGCCGCGCTGCACCGTGCTTTCGATGTCGCGCAGCGCCACCTCGAAGGTATTGACCAGGAAGTCGGTGCGCGCCAGCACCTCGGCGCCCACGGGCGTGAGCTCCAGCCGGTGGGTGGAGCGCGTGAGCAGTTCGGCGCCGAGCAGCTTCTCCATCTGCTTGATGGCGTTGCTCAAGGCCGGCTGCGTGATGGCCAGCCGGCGCGCGGCGCGGCCGAACTGGCCTTCTTCCACCAGCACCGAGAAGAACTGCAGCTGGCGCAACGTGAGTGCACGCAGAGGCAAGGCGGCCATGGGCGAATCCCCGGTTATTGATTCAGTGAATCAAATTATAGAAATTCAAAATTTTCTTTATGAGAGCGCCGTTACTAGACTGGTCAGCATGACCAGCCCCACGCCTGCTCCCCACGCGCCCCTCACGCTGGAATCGATGCTCCGCGCCATGCCCAAGGCCGAGCTGCATTGCCACCTGTTCGGCACGGTGCGCCACGAAACCTTCAAGCAGCTCAACCTGCGCGCCGGCTCGCCGCTGGCAGCCGACGAAATCGAGGGCTTCTACACGCGCGGCGAAAAGCCCGTCGGCGTGCTGCGGGTGCTGCGCGCGCTCGACGCCCAGCTGGTGCGCAGCGCCGGCGACCTTTATCAGCTCACGCTCGAATACCTGCAGGACGCGGCCTCGCACAACGTGCGCTACGCCGAGTTCTTCTGGAACCCGACCGGTACGGTGCACGAGTCGGGCATTGCCTACCCGCTCGCGCAAGGCGCCATCGTCCGCGCGATCCAGGACGCGCAACAAGAATTCGGCATCGTCGGCCGCCTCATCGCCGCCATCGACCGCGAAGCCAGGCCCGAGGCGGCCGTGGAGATGGTCGAGTGGGTCAAGGCGCATCGCTGCGAGGAGGTGATCGGCATCGGCATCGACTACCGCGAGGTCGACCGTCCGCCCGAACTGTTCACGCAGGCCTATGCCGATGCGAAGAAGGCGGGCCTCAAGACCACCGCGCACGCGGGCGAGTTCGGCATGCCCTGGACCAACGTGCGCACTGCGCTCGACGTGCTGCAGGTCGACCGCATCGACCACGGCTACACGGTGGTCGACCAGCCAGACTTCGCGCGCGAATGTGCTGATCGCGGCGTGATCTTCACGGTAGTGCCGACCAACTCGTACTACCTGCGCACGCTGCCGCCCGAGCGATGGGCCATCGATCATCCGATCCGCCGCATGCCCGGCCTGGGCCTGCGCATCCACCCCAACACCGACGACCCGACGCTGCACAAGGTCACGCCCACGCAGGCCTGGCTGATGATGGTGCGCGACTTCGGCTTCGGCCTGGACGACCTGCGCGGCTTCATGCACAACGGCCTGGACGGTGCGTGGATCGACGACACGCAGCGCCGCGCATGGCGCACGCAGTGGAGCGATGAATTCGACACGCTGCGCGCCCGCCTCGATACCGAACCCGCCCCCACCACCCTCGAATGACCCACGCCATGAACACACCCCGCCGCCTGCTTCTCGCCGCCGCACTCTGCGCCGCGCTTCCCACCGCGGCCCTCGCGCAGGCATGGCCCGCTGCCAAGCCCATCACGCTGATCGTTCCCTACACAGCCGGCGGCAGCGTGGACGTCAACGCGCGCCTCGTCGCACAGCGCCTTGGCGAGCGGCTCAAGCAGTCGGTCGTCATCGAGAACGTGAGTGGCGCGGGCGGCGCCATCGGCGTTGCCAAGGCTGTGAATGCCACGCCCGACGGCTACACGCTGGTGGTGGGGCCCGACAGCGCCATCGCCATCGGCAAGCTGGTCAACCCCACGGCCTTCCGCTTCGATCCGCTGAAAGACCTGGCGCCGGTCGGCCTGCTCAACACCGCGCCGATGGTGCTGGTGGCGCGCCCCGGCCTCGAGGCCCAGACCTTCTCCGACTTCGTGAAGCTCGCGAAGGCCAAGCCCGGCAAATACAACTACGCGACCTCGGGCGTGGGCACGGTGCTGCAACTGGCCATGGAACTGCTGAAGGAACGCAGCGGCATCTTCGTCACGCACGTGCCCTACCGCGGCGGCGCGCAGATTGCCACCGACGTGATCGGCGACCAGGTCGACCTGGCGATGCTGGTGAGCACCAGCGCCATTCCGCACGTGAACGGAAAGCGGCTGAAGGCGCTCGGCATCACCAGCAGCAAGCGGCTGGCCGCGCTGCCCAACGTGCCTACCTTCGACGAGATGCCCGGCCTCAAGGGCTTCGACATGGTGAGCTGGACCGGCATCTTCGCGCCTGCGAAAACGCCGCCGGCCGTGGTCGCGCAGATCAACCACGAGCTCAACGCGGTGCTGCAGGAAGAAGGCGTGCGCGGCAAGCTGATGGAGCAAGGCGCGCTGCCGGGCAGCGGCACGCCGGAGAGCTTCGCGAAGTTCGTGCAGACGGAGTACGCGCGCAACCAGAAGATCGTGCAGACGGCCAACATCAAGGAGTGAGCGCGTGAAGACGACGCCCAAGCTGTCCCGCCGCGCCCTGCTGGGCGTGTCCGCCGCCGGCCTCGCCAGCATGGCCTTCGCGCAGAGCCCAAGCCCCGCAGAACTGGCACAGGCGCTTGCCGGCACGCCCGCCACGCGGTTGCCGCCCGTGGCAGGCAAGCGCCAGGTCATCATCGACACCGACCCCGGCCAGGACGACGCCATCGCGCTGCTGATGGCCATGGCCGCGACCGACCGGCTCGACATCAAGGCGCTGACGGTGAGCGTGGGCAACCTGCCGCTGACGGTGACAGAGAAGAACGCGCGCATCGTGCGCGACTGGGCAGGCCGGCCCGAGATTCCGGTCTACGCCGGCTACCCGCGCCCGCTGGTGCGCGAACCCATCTTCGCCGACGACGTACACGGCAAGACCGGCATGGAAGGCCCGACGCTGCACGAGCCGCGCGGACCGCTGATGCCCACGCACGCGGTGCAGTACCTCATCGACACGCTGCGCGCCGCAGCGCCGAAAAGCATCACGCTCGTGGGCCTGGGGCCGCTGACCAACTTCGCGGCGGCGCTCAACTCGGCGCCCGACATCAAGCCAGCCATTGCCGAGATCGTGGTGATGGACGGCTCCTGGGGCGTAGGCGGCAACATCACGCCCGCCGCCACCTTCAACGTGTACGCCGACCCCGAGGCGGCATCGATCGTGTTCCGCAGCGGCGTGCCTGTCACGGCCATGTCGCACGACGCGGCGCGCCGCGTGCTGCTGACGCCCGAGCGCATCGGGCCCTTCCGCACCATGGGCAACAACGCCAGCAAGGTGGTGGCGGATATCTTCGATTCGATGATGGCGTACGGCCAGCGCCGCCGGGGCGTGGCGGTCGGGCCGATCTACGACCCGTGCGTGATCGCGTATCTGCTCAAGCCCGAACTCTTCAAGGGCGCGAAGGTGAGCGTCGACGTGGAGACCAAGGGCGAGTTCACGACCGGCGCGACGGTGGTCGACTTTCGCGGCTACAACCGCCGCACGCCCAATACGCTGTGGATCAGCGAGGCCGATACCGAAGGCTTCTACGCGCTACTGCGCGCGCAGATCGCGCGGCTGCCCTGAGCGGGCTGGCCAGGATCAGCCGGCCTTTTCGTCTTCCGCCGGCCAGTCGCGGATGTAGGCCTTGAGCATCTTGTTCTCGAAGTTCTGGCTGTCCACCACGGCCTTGGCCACGTCGTAGAAGCTGATCACGCCCATCAGCATGCGCTTGTCCATCACGGGCATGTAGCGCGCGTGGCGCTCCAGCATGATGCGGCGGATTTCGTCGAGGTCGGTTTCCAGCGTGCAGGTGACGGGGGCGTCGTCCATGGCCTTGCGGACCAGCGTGGTGCCGACCTGGCCGCCGTTGCCGACGATGGCCACGATGACTTCCCGGAAGGTGAGCATGCCGACCAGGTCGCCGTGCTCCATGACCACCAGCGAACCGATGTCCTTTTCCGCCATGGTGTTGGCGGCTTCTGCCAGCAGGTCGTCTGGCGTGATGGTGAAGAGCGTATTGCCCTTGACGCGAAGGATGTCGCTGACTTTCATCGTGTGCTCCTCTCGGACTCAATCTCGGCTATCTAGGCGGGCGTGCCGTTTTTGAATATAGCCCACAATCGACGCCGACCTGAGCGCCCATGTCGCGGACGCATGAATTGCATACGTAACGGGGCATTGCCAGGAGACAACTGCTCAGACCCAGAAAGGCCCTCATGCCCGGTTATTCCGACCCCGGTTTCGACACCCTCGCGCTGCACGCCGGCGCCGCGCCCGACCCCGCCACCGGCGCACGGGCGGTGCCGATCCACCTGACCACCTCCTTCGTCTTCGAGTCGAGCGACCACGCGGCCGCCCTGTTCAACCTGGAGCGCGCGGGCCACGTGTACTCGCGCATCAGCAACCCGACCAATGCGGTGCTGGAGCAGCGCGTGTCTGCGCTCGAGGGCGGCATCGGCGCCATCGCCACCGCCAGCGGGCAGGCGGCGCTGCACCTGTCGGTGGCCACGCTGATGGGCGCTGGCTCGCACATCGTGGCCAGCACAGCCCTGTACGGCGGCTCGCAGAACCTGCTGCACTACACGATGCGGCGCTTCGGCATCGACACCACCTTCGTGAAGCCCGGCGACCTCGACGGCTGGCGCGCCGCGGTACGCCCCGAGACCAAGCTGTTCTTCGGCGAGACCGTGGGCAACCCCGGGCTCGACGTGCTCGACATTCCGGCGGTGAGCGACATCGCCCACGAGGCCGGCGTGCCGCTGCTGGTCGACTCGACCCTCACCTCGCCCTACCTGATCAAGCCCTTCGACTGGGGCGCCGACCTGGTCTATCACTCGGCCACCAAGTTCCTGTCGGGCCACGGCACCGTCATCGGTGGCGTGGTGGTCGACGGCGGCAGCTTCGACTGGGAAAAGTCCGGCAAATTCGCCGAGCTGACCCAGGCCTACGACGGCTTCCACAACATGGTGTTCAGCGAGGAAAGCACCGTCGGCGCCTTCCTGCTGCGCGCCCGCCGCGAGGGCCTGCGCGACTTCGGCGCCTCGATGAGCCCGCACACGGCCTGGCTGATCCTGCAGGGCATCGAGACGCTGCCACTGCGCATGGAGCGGCACATCGACAACACGCAGAAGGTGGTCGAGTTCCTGTCCACCCACCCGTTCGTGTCGCGCGTGGGACATCCGCTGATCGAATCGCACCCGAGCCACGTGCTCGCGCAGAAGCTGCTGCGCCATGGCGCGCGCGGCGCGGGCGCGGTGTTCAGCTTCGACATCAAGGGCAGCCGCGCGCAGGGCAAGGCTTTCATCGAGGCGCTGAAGCTCTTCAGCCACCTGGCCAACGTGGGCGACTGCCGCAGCCTGGTGATCCACCCCGCGAGCACCACGCACTTCCGCATGACCGACGAGGCGCTGGCGGGTGCGGGCATCTCGCAAGGCACGATTCGCCTGTCGATCGGGCTCGAAGACCCGGCCGACCTGATCGACGACCTGAAGCGTGCCCTGAAGGCCGCGGAAAAGGCGGGCGCCTGACATGAACTACACCGTCAACGGCCACACCACCTACTGCTACACCGGCGGCAAGCCCTTCGATGCGGCCAAGCCAACCGTGGTGTTCATCCACGGCGTGCTCAACGACCACAGCGTGTGGATCCTGCAGAGCCGCTGGTTCGCCAACCACGGCTGGAACGTGCTCGCAGTCGACCTGCCCGGCCACTGCAAGAGCGAAGGCCCGCCACCCGCCAGCGTGGAGGACGCGGCGCAGTTCGTCATTGCGCTGCTCGACGCGGCCGGCGTGCAGAAGGCCGCACTGGTCGGCCACAGCTTCGGTTCGCTGATCGCACTCGAAACGGCTTCGCGCGCACCCGACCGCATCACGCACCTCGCGATGGTCGGCACGGCCTACCCGATGGTGGTGTCGCCCGCGCTGCTCGAAAGCTCGGTGAGCGACCCGCAGCGCGCCATCGCCATGGTCAACACCTTCTCGCACTCGCTGCTGGCGCCGCCGCCCTCCTCGCTCGGCCCGGGCACCTGGCTCTACGGCAGCTCGCGCGCGCTGATGCGCCGCGTGCTCGCGAGCAACCGCGATGCGAACGTGTTCCACATCGGCTTCAAGGCCTGCAACGACTACGCCAACGGCGAGGCCGCGATGGAGAGGGTGCAGTGCCCGGTGCTGTTCCTGCTCGGCGATGCCGACCAGATGACGCCGCCGCGCGCCACCAAGGCGCTGGTGGGCAAGGCGCGCAACGCCAAGGTGGTGATGGTGCATGCCGGCCACTCGCTGATGAGCGAGGCGCCCGACGAGGTGCTGTTCGCGCTGCGCGACTTCGCGACAGCCTGAGCAGGCACGCCCTTATTCCGCCGCGATCCCCGCGCGGTGTGCGAGCGCACGGTAGCGCGAGATCTCGCCCTCCATCTGCGTACGGAACGCCGCTGCGCCGATTGCCACCGGCTCCATGCCCTGCGCTCGCAGTTGCGCCTGCAGCGCAGGGTTGCCCATGGTCGCGGTGACCGCGCGGGCGAGCTTGTCTATCACCGGCGCCGGGGTTCGGGCTGGCGCGGCAAAGCCATACCAGGCATCGAAGGTGGCGTCGGGCAGCCCCTGCTCGGCCAGCGTGCGCACTTCGGGCAGCATGCTGGAGCGGGTCGCGCCCACGATGCCGAGCGCGCGCAGCTTGCCCGAGCGCACATGTGGCGCCACGGCGGCCACGGTGTCGATGCCGATCTCGATCTCGCCGCCGATCACCGCCATCGAACTCTGGCTGCTGCCCTTGTACGGAATGTCCTGGAGCTGGATGCCGGCGGCCAGCGCGAGCAGTTCGCCGGCCAGGTGCGGGCCCGAACCCGAGCCGAAGGTGGCGTAGCGGATGCTCTTCGGCTTGGCCTTGGCCGCGGCGATGAGCTCGGGCATCGAGTGCCAGGGCGTGCCCTTGCCCACCACCAGCACCAGCGGCGTGCGCGCCACGATGGCGATGGGCGCCAGGTCGCGCACCGGGTCGTACGGCAGCTTGGCGCGCAGGGCCGGGTTCACGCTGTAGCTGGTAGAGCCCGAGAGCAGCAGCGTGTAGCCGTCAGGCGCGGCCTTGGCGACCGCATCGGTGCCGATGATGGTGGAGGCGCCGGGCTTGTTGTCGACCACGATGGGCTGGCCGAGGTGCTCCGACAGCGTCTGCCCCATTGCCCGCGCCACGATGTCGGTGCCGCCGCCCGGCGGAAAGGGCACGACCAGCCTGACCGGCCGATCAGGCCATGCGCTCTGCGCGAAGGCGGGTGCCTGGGCGCCCAGGACGGCGGAAGCGGAAAGCAGCAGGCCGAAGGCGCGACGGGAAATGACGAGGTTCATGGTGCGTGTCAGGAAAGGGAAGAAACGGATGGCGGCAGTTGCCCGGCGGCCCACGGCGCGAGCCCCGGCTCGCCCAGGTCCCAGTAGAGGCCGGCCATGATCTGCAGGCCCTCGCGCGCCAGCGGCGCGAGCAGGTGTTCGTTGGGCGCGTGCTGCGCGCAGGCCGGGTACGAATGCGGCACCCACAGCGTGGGCAGCCCTAGCAGGTCGGCGAACACGTCGTTGGGCAGCGAGCCCGCCAGGTTGGGCAGCAGGTCGACGCGCTGCCCGCTGCTTTGCGCGATGGAGTGGCGCGCCCAGCCCACCCACGGGTTCTCGACATCGAGCCGCGTCGCCGCGCCGGTCAGCGTGATCTGCACCTCGACCTGGCCGAAGCCGTGCGTATCCAGGTGCGCGCGCACGATCTTCTCCAGGTCTTGCCACGGCGTGCCGACCACGAAGCGCAGCTGGCAATGCGCCACGGCTTCAGACGGAATCGCGTTGACGGGACGCTGCGCCGAACCCGCGCCGAGCGCCAGCACTTCGATGGTGTTCCACGCCACCAGCCGTTCGGCCGGGCTCAGGCCGGGCTCGCCCCAGCCCTCGTCGACCGCGGGGTCGTCCGCGCCGCCGCCGATGGCGATGTCGGCCAGCGCATCGCGCACGGCCTGCGTAACCGGCGGCGGGCGCAACGCTTCGACGAGGATGCGGCCGCGCGCATCCACCAGCGAGGCCACCGCATGGCTGATCACTGTGCCCGGATTGACCAGCACACCGCCCCAGTTGCCCGAGTGGTAGCCGCGCGGCCGGGCGCGCAGCCGCAGGCTGAAGTTGACCGCGCCGCGCGAACCGAGGAACAGCGTGGGCCGCGCGGCGCTCACGCGCGGGCCGTCGCTGGCGATGAAAACGTCGGCGCGCAGCTTGTCGCGTTCCTGCGCGCACACCGCGTGCAGGCCGGGCGAGGCGGCCTCCTCGCCCATCTCGACGAGCCACGTCATGTTGTAGCCCAGGCGCCCGCCGCGCGCCTCGAGCACGGCAGCAAGCCCGCCGAGGTTGATGCTGTGCTGGCCCTTGTTGTCGGCGGTTCCGCGCCCGTACCAGCGCTCGCCGCGCACGGTCAGCGCCCACGGGGCGAGGCCCTCTTCCCAGTGCGCGTCCTGCCCGCTGACCACGTCGCCGTGGCCGTAGGTCATCACCGTGGGCAGGGCCGGGTCTTCGATGCGGCGCGCGATGAGGAACGGCCCGCCGCCGGGCACCGGGTTGGCGATCACCTCGCAGGCGAAGCCGAGCGCCGCGAGCGGCGGCATCAATTCTTCGCGCAGGTAGGCCTCCAGCGCGGGCGTTGCGGCGCCGGTGTCGCTCTCGGTGCGAAAGGCGATGCGGCGCCGGAGGTCGGCGAAGAAGCCGCCCCCGTCGAAGTAGGCGGCGGCAGCGGCCAGGCTGTCTGTGCGTTGCATGAAGAGCTTCCTTGTCTGTCTGTCCATCGGGTGCAGCAAGTACAAGGCCTGAAGGCCGATGCTTCCAGCATCGTTTTGGCAAGCTACCATTGCCTTGAAGGCAACACCCTGGCGTCATGACTCTCCCGCTTCTCAGCATCCCGATGCGCCACTTCCTCGAAGTGGCGCGCAGCGGCTCGGTCAACCAGGCGGCGGCGCGGCTGTTCGTGGCGTCTTCGGCGGTGAGCCGGCAGATCGCCAAGCTCGAAGACAGCCTGGGCACGCCGCTGTTCGAACGGCATGCGCGCGGCATGGCGCTCACGGCCGCCGGCGAACGGCTGGCCGCGCACCTGCGCAATGCGCAGCTCGACATCGAGCAGGTGGTCGAGCAGGTACGCGACCTCGGCGGGCAACGCGCGCGGCGCATTCGCATGGCCTGCACCGAGGGCTTCGCGGGGCATTTCATGCCGCTGGTGATGCGCAGCTTCGAGACGGCGAATCCGGGCTGCCAGCTCGAACTGCACGTGGGCTCGCCCGACGGCGTGAGCGCGCTGCTGGCACGCGGCGAGACCGACATCGCACTCAAGTACGTGGTTGCGCCCGAGCCGGGCCTGAAGATCGAGCACACGGCCACCGCGCCGGTGTACGCGGTGCTGCGCCCCGACCATCCGCTGGCGCGCCAGCGCGTGGTGTCGGTGGCCGATGCGGTGCGCTATCCGCTGGCCGTGGGCGACAGGGGCGTGACCGCGCGCCAGCTGTTCGACCAGGCCTGCAGCCTGCAGGGGCTGCAGTACCACGCGCTGTTCGTGAGCAATTTCTCTTCAGTGCTGCTTCCATTGCTGCGCACACCCGACGTGATGCTGTCGGGCCTGCTCACGGTGATGCACCTGATCGACGCGGGCACGGTGGTGGCGCGGCCTTTTGCGGAGGCGCCGCTGCAGCAGCGGCAGTTGCAGGTGCTGGCGCTCGAAGGCCGCACGCTGCCGCCGCTGGCGCAGGACTTCGTCCGGCACCTGGTGAGCGCGATCGCCAGCGCGGGCCGGCGCAAGCTGGGGCGCGCGCGGGCTGCGGCAGCCTGAAGAAGCTCTTCAGCCCAGCGCGTTGATGTCCGCCGGATCGAGCAGCACCTTCGATGCGCCGTTGCGCGCCACGGCCAGCATGGCGCGACCGATCTTCTCGGTGGTCGTCACCTTGTTCGGCCACAGGCTGTGGGCCAGCCCGAGCACGGGCCTGAGCACGACGATCGCAGCGTCATAGAGCGGCGTCTTCGAGCGAATGCCATGCAGCGGCTGGATCATGCCGGGCCGGAACATGTAGGCCGCCTTGAACGGCAGGCGCAACAAGGCGTTTTCGGTCGCGCCCTTCACGCGCGCCCACATGCTGCTGCCGCGCTCGCTGCTGTCGGTGCCGGCACCCGTCACGTAGGTGAAAGTCATGGCCGGGTTGAGCCGCGCGAGCACGGTGGCGGCGGCCAGCGTCAGGTCGTAGGTGATGCGCTTGTATTCAGGCTCCTTCATGCCGACCGACGACACGCCGAGGCAGAAGAAGCAGGCGTCGAAGCCCTGCAGTTGCGGCTCGATGGCGCTGTAGTCGTACATGTCCTTGTGGACCAGGTCGCGCAGCTTGGGATGCTGCTGCCCCGTGGCATTGCGGCCGACCGCGACGACGCTCTCGACGTCGGGCGCCAGAAGGCACTCGCGCAGCACACCCTGCCCCACCATGCCGGTGGCGCCGAAGATCAGGATTTTCATGACGGAGCTTCCGGTCAGACCGTGAAGACGGCCGGTTTCTTGTTGAGCACGGCGAGCAGCAGGTCGACGTCCAGACTCGAAGGCTTCGGCGGCTGCAGCGCGGAGAGCATGCGCGACAGCGTCTCGGCATGCGGCAGCAGCGGGCCCAGAAAACGCGTGCCGTCGGCGCCCGCAACCAGCAGGGTCGGGAAGGTCTCTACGTCGAAGGCGTCGGCGATGTCTGCGTGGTCCTCGATGTCGACCCAGGCGAAGCGGAACTGCGGGTGCGCGCGCGCCACCTCTTCGAGCAGCGGCCGGTAGTCGCGGCAGGTGCCGCACCATTCGGCGCAAAGGCACACGACCCAAGGCGCATCGTTGCTGGCCGGCTCGACGGATTCGGGGGTGCTTGGAAGGGCGCTCAAGGCTGATGCGTCGGTGGTGTGATCGGAAGGCCGGGGTGGTGCGGCCGGAAGGTCGTGGCTATTATGGACAAAGCCCTCATCCGCCGGGACCACCGGGTTTCAGGGGCACAGGAGACTCGCACGATGAACACCACGACTGCCCCAGGATCTGCCGTCGATCCGCGTCAATTCAAGAGCTTTGCGCAGTTCTATCCCTTCTACCTGACCGAGCACGCCAACCTCACCTGCAGGCGGCTGCACTTCGCGGGCTCGACCATTTCGCTGCTGTGCCTGGTGGCGCTGGTGGTCACGCTCAACCCGCTGTGGCTGCTGGCCGGGCTGGTGGCGGGCTACGGCTTTGCCTGGGTCGGGCACTTCGGGTTCGAGAAGAACAAGCCGGCCTCGTTCAAGCGGCCGCTTTACTCCTTCATGGGCGACTGGGCGATGTACCGCGACATCTGGCTCGGTCGGGTGAAGATCTAGATCAGGAGCACGTCGCCCAGGCGCAGCGAGCGCAATGGGCCTTTCTGCCACAGGTCTTCGAGCGGCTCGGCCTGCGGCATCAGCAGTTCCTTCAGCAGCGGCTCGATGGGCGTCGAAGGGTCAGCGAGCAGCACGTAGCGCGGGTCTTCGTTGGCGGGCTCTTCCGCCAGCGGCGCGATCCAGTCGAGTGCCACCAGCGTTTCGAGCACCGGCGCCAGTTGCAGCGCATCGACCCGCATGCGCGTGACCAGTTCGGTCGCGCCCATGCCCTTGGCCGGCGTGGCCTGCGCGCGGGCCAGGTGCTGCAGCGCTTCCATTGCCAGTTGCAAGGGCCAGCCCGCGGTGCCGCCGCGCCGTGCCACGCCCGTGAGCAGGCTCGGCAAGTAGGCCGCGATGACCGCGCCGAGCAGCACGATCACCCAGGCCACGTAGATCCATACCAGCAGGATCGGCACCGTGGCAAAGGCGCCGTACAGCACCGAATAGGTCGGCACCAGGCTCAGGTAGTAGGCCAGCACGCGCTTGGCGATTTCGATGGCGGCCGCCACGAAGATGCCGCCGGCCCATGCATGCGACCACCGCACATTGGTGTTGGGCACGTAGTGGTAGAGCGACGCCATGCCGACCGCGAGCAGCGCGAACTCGAAGGTGTCGAAGAACAGCTTGACCATGCCGCGCCCCACTACGTCGCTGGTGGCCGAGACCACGTACGAAGTGGTCGACAGGCTCACCGCAAGGATGATCGGCCCCAGCGTGATGGCCGCCCAGTAGATGAGCACCCGCTGCGCGAACGGCCGCGGCGAGCGTACGCGCCAGATGTTGTTGAGCGTCTTGTCGATGGTGAGGATCAGCGCGATGGCGGTGATCAGCAGCACGATCAGGCCCGCGATGCCCAGCCCGCTGGCCTTGCTCGCGAACTGGTTCAGGTAGCCCAGCACCTGCCGTGCGATGTTGTCGGGAATCAGGCTCTCGATGAGCCAGCGCTGCAGTCGGCCCTGCATCTTCGCGAACATCGGGAACACGGTGAACAGTGCCAGCGCCACCGTGAAGAACGGCACCATCGCGATGGTGGTGGTGAAGGTCAGGCTGCTGGCCGTGAGGCCGAGCCGGTCTTCGCGAAAACGCTCGCCCAGCACCGCTGCGGTGTTGCGCCACGGAAAGCGCGAAAGATCCCTCCAGAGTTGCCTGCGATTCATGGCGGCTATCATGCCATCCGCTCTTTTTGTCGCCGCTGGCCGCCTGCCGGGCGCTCTCTTCTCTTCGCCGCCCAACGTGTCCGACACTCCGCTCCCGCCCTCTTCCGTTCGCGCGACCCGCTGGGCCGCCGTGGGCAGCCTCGTCGGCCTCATCGTGCTGGGCCTGGCCTGGGAGCTGTGGCTGGCGCCGCTGCGCCCGGGTGGCTCGCTGCTGGCGCTGAAGGTGCTGCCGCTCGTCATTCCGCTCGCGGGTCTGTGGAAGAACCGCATGTACACCTACCGCTGGGTCAGCCTGATGATCTGGCTCTATTTCACCGAGGGCGTTGTGCGCGCCTGGAGCGACACCAACGGCGTGGGCCAGGTGCTCGCGCTCGTCGAGGTGCTGCTGTGCCTCGTGCTCTTCGCGGCCTGCGCATGGCATGTGCGGCTGCGCCTGCGCCACGCCAAGAACGCTGCCCGCCAACTGGAGGCTTCCGCCCAATGACCACTGCTGCTTCTTCTTCCCTGATCGATCAACTGCGCGCCATCGTCGGCGCGGCGAACGTGCTGAACGAGGGCGACCTCACTGCCTACGAGCAGGACTGGCGCAAGCGCGCGCGCGGCAAGTCGCTGGCCGTGGTGCGGCCCGGCACCACGCAGCAGGTGGCCGACGTGGTGAAGGCCTGTGCGGCCGCCGGCACCGCCATCATTCCGCAGGGCGGCAACACTGGCCTGGCGGTCGGCTCCATTCCGGACGAGAGCGGCACGCAGGTGGTGCTGAGCCTGCAGCGCCTGAACGCGATCCGCACCATCGATGGCGCCAACCTCACGATGACCGTCGAGGCCGGCTGCATTCTTCAAACGCTGCAGGAGACCGCCGAGAAGGCCGGCTTCCTCTTCCCGCTGAGCCTCGCTGCCGAAGGCAGCTGCACCATCGGCGGCAACCTCGCGACCAACGCGGGCGGCACGCAGGTGGTTCGCTACGGCAATACGCGCGAGCTGTGCCTGGGCCTCGAAGTGGTCACGCCGCAGGGCGAGATCTGGGAAGGCACCAGCGGCCTGCGCAAGGACAACACCGGCTACGACCTACGCGACCTCGTCATCGGCAGCGAAGGCACGCTCGGCATCATCACCGCCGCGACCATGAAGCTCTACCCGCTGCCGGCCGCGCAGCTCACGGCCTGGGCGGCGGTGCCATCGCTCGACCATGCGGTCACGCTGCTGGGCCTTGCGCACAAGCACCTGGGCTCGGGCCTCACGGGCTTCGAGGTGATGGGCAAGTTTGCACTGAGCCTGGTCGACAAGCACATGCCGCAGCTGCGCGTGCCCTTCATCGAGGATGAGGCCGTGCCGTACTGTGTGCTGCTCGAAAACTCCGACAGCGAATCCGAAGACCACGCACGTGCGCGTTTCGAGGCGCTGCTCGAAACCGCCTTCGAAGACGGCTGCGTCACCGACGCGGTGGTGGCCGAGAACCTCACGCAGGCGCACCAGCTGTGGCACATCCGCGAAAGCATTCCGCTCGCGCAGGCCGAGGAAGGCCTGAACATCAAGCACGACATCTCGATTCCCGTGTCGCGCATCCCGGCCTTCGTGGCAGAAACCGATGCGCTGCTGGCGCGTGAAATTGCCGGCGTGCGGCTGGTGAACTTCGGCCACCTGGGCGACGGCAACCTGCACTACAACGTGCAGGCGCCGGAGAACATCGACACCAAGGCGTTCCTGAAGAACGAAGAAGAGCGCATCAACACGCTGGTGTACGACGCGGTCGAGAAGTTCGGCGGCTCGTTCTCGGCCGAGCATGGCGTGGGCTCGCTCAAGGTCGACAAGCTGGAAAAGCACAAGTCGCCGGTGGCGCTGGAGATGATGCGGGCGATCAAGCGCGGGCTCGATCCGAAGAACATCCTCAACCCGGGCCGCGTGATCCGGGTCTAGCCTGGCCCGCTTGCGGACTGCGTTCAGTCGAGCCCGGTCTTCCCCGGTGCCCAGTAGGCCTTGGCCTTGATGCGCCGCGCCTCGACGCTCTGCGCCTTGAGCGCCCGACTCACCTGCTGGATCGACGCGGCCTTGCCGGTCAGCACATAGTGCGTGCTGCCTTCCATGGGCGGCACCATCGCGGCCAGCAGCTCGCCGATATGCGAATCGTCGGCGCGGCGCTCCATCAGCGCGAGCGGCTGGACGCCCAGCGCATCCAGCACCTGACGCGATTCGGCGATGGCGTTCACCTCGAACACGGCGCGAACGCCCTGCCCGGGCGCATCCCTGCCGCACAGCGACGCCGCGAGGCCGAAGGAGGTCTCGTCGCCGAAGAGGATCGTCGATGCCGGCAGCGGCTCGAGTTCCAGCGAGCGGCGCGGCCCGAACACCTGCTGTTCGTCGCCGGGCCGGGTGCGGCGCACCCATTCGCTGCCCGGCCCCTCGCCGTGCGCAAACGCCACGATGCGCATGACACCGCGCGCCACATCCAAGGACGCGGGGGTGTAGGTGCGCGCCTCGAATGTGCCGCCGACCTTGATCTGGAGCTTCTGGCCGGGCGACCAGCGATGGCCTTCGAAAGCCGCGCCTTCGAGGTCGATGAACCGGAAGTGCGTCGACAGGCTGGTGGCCGCAATGACACGCACCGGACGCAGGAACAGGCGGGTGAACGTGCGTTCGATCAGCCCGGGTTGGGGGGCATCAGGCGAAGGCGCCGCGAAACGGGAAGAAGACATAAGAAGGAACTCTCTGGACAGTGAGTGGATGCGGCAACGCCGCGAGAACCTGACAAGTTAGTTTCGACAGCCATTGGCAAAAGTGGCAAAGGCGGCTCATCCGCGACGCGCCACAGTCATGTCTTCAGCTAACAATTCAGTGATACACTCCAATAAGAATAGTTCTTATTCACCCTTCCCGGGGATTTTCAAAACCAAATGCTTCTGCGGCCAGCTCGCCTCTTCCCATGCGGAAGTCGGGGCGAATCCGTCGGTGCGTTCTGGCGAACGACCCCGGGGTCCATCGTCGATGCTTGCGAGAAGGCGGCCGGATGCGCGACCTCGTTCAGGAACTGGTAGCTCACTACGCGGACTTGCGCCGGCAGCTCACTCGCGACCTGAGAGACCCGCACTACGCGGCCGACATCGCGCAGTCCAGCTTCGAGCGGGTCTATGCGGCGTCGCTCAAGACGCGCGGCGGCAATCGCGGCGATGCCCTGCCCGATCTGCAGGACGCCGCCTATTCCATCGAATCGCCCCGCGCCCTGCTGTTTCGCGTGGCGCGCAACCTGTGCGTCGACGATGCACGCCGGCGCAAGGTCGCGCAGGAATGGGTCAGCACGCATGCTGGCATCGGCACGCACCAGACGGCCCAGTCCAGCGAATACGTCGTGGCCCAGCAACGGGTGCTGGCGCGAGTGGTCGAAACCATGGAACAACTGCCGCCGCGCCGGCGCGAGGTGTTCCTGTTGTTCCGCGCCTACGGCCACACGCGCGCTGAAATTGCGCAGCGGCTGAACATCACCGAGATGGCCGTGGCCAAGCACCTGCTGCGCGCCACCATCGATTGCTCGCGCGTGTTCGCCGAACTGCGCTCGGAGCTGATCGAGCCGCAGGTCGTGCTGAGCCGGCCGGGCTTCGACGCGGCGCTGGCCGAAGACTTCTCGTGAACGGCGACAGCATGGCGGCAGGCGCTCCTCCGCGCGAACGGCTGATCGAGCGCGCGCTCGCGCTGATCGTCGAAGGAGAGATCGCACCCGGCGAGGCCGCGGGCCGCGCCCGCGCGTTGCTCAACCAGTGGCGCGGCAAATCGGCGGAACATGCAGCGGCCGTGCAGGAGGCACGCGAGCGCTGGGACGCACTCGGCGGCATGGCGAACGACTTGCGCGCGCACTTCGACGAACCCGACGCCGCGCTGATGGCCAACGCAGCCGCCACTGCCGCCGCATCGACGCACCGGCAGCAGCGCCGCAAGATGCTGCTTTCGGTCGCCGCCTTGCTGGGCACTGGCCTGGTCGCGGGCCGGGGCGTGCAGTGGTACTGGCAGCAACCCGTGTTCCGCGCAGCCTACGAAACCCGTACCGCGCAGATGCTGAAGGTGACGCTGACCGACGGCCGCAGCGGCGCGCCCGGCAGCCTACTCGACCTGGCACCGCAGAGCGCGATCGACGTGGCGCTCTATCGCCAGCACCGCGCCGTCGACATGGCGCACGGCGAAGTGCGCTTCGAGGTGGCGCGCGATGCAGACCGCCCTTTCAGGGTCCGCACGCGCGGCGTCACCATCGAAGTGGTCGGCACCGCGTTCACCGTGCGCGACCGTGGCGGCCCGATCACCGTGGGCGTGGAGCATGGCCATGTGCGCGTGCACATGCCGCCGCGCGACGGGTCCACCGGCGCAGAGACGGAAGTGATCGACCTGCGCATGGGCGAGCTGCTTGAAATCGATGACGGCCGTGCCGCCGCAGTGCGGCAAACCGACACGGCAGCCCTGTCTGCGTGGCGCAATGGCTGGCTCGTCTTCGAGAACACACCGCTCGGCGACGCTCTGGCCGCGGTCAACAGCTATCGCGCACGGCCCATCGTCAGCACGAGTTCGCGCGTCGACGCGATGCGGCTGTCGGGCCGTTTCCGCACCAACGATTCCGACGGCCTCGTGGCCGCCCTGCCGACGATCCTGCCTCTGGCCGCCGAACCGCAGCCGGACGGCAGCGTGACCCTGCGAACGCGCTGAGTCCTTCGCCGCGTCAGGCGCCGCGCACATTCCCCACGGGGTGGCCGGACTGCACCAGGCCCCACTCCGCCAGCGCGATGTCGAGCGCGCGCAGGTGCCGGGGGTCTTTCCCGAGCCATCGGGCCAGTTCCTCCGTGTTCTGCAGGGTCGGCGAGGCGTGCATGCAAGCGAAAAGCGACGCCGCGGTGCGGACGCATTCATCGGGCACGAGGCAGTGCGCGGCCAACCCGGCGCGCCTCATTCGAGCCCGCCCGTGGGCGGATGAAAATTCCTGCGGCGGCTGACGACCAGAGCGGCGCCCGCCAGTGCCCAGAGGCGCAGGGCGCGGTCGAATGCGGGCGGATGTGCCTGGTCTTCCCGCAGCCAGTGCGTCAGCTTCAACGCGCCCGTGCGGCATGGATTCTCTCGGAGGTCCATGTAGAGACGCCATGCGGTCTCCTCGGCGGACGGCGCCTCCGGATGGTTTTGCGGGGCCACTGCTACTCCAGGCGCTGTGTTGTTGATTCAGGGGGATGACCGTCGAGGCCGATGCGCACCGGAAAATGCCGGCGCGCAGGCGTCTAGAGAAAAAGACGATCCGCGGCCCCGAATGTTCAAGGAGGCCGGCCCGGCGATGCAGGGCCACGAGCGTCCAAAACGCATTCGGCATGTCCTTCGACTGCGGCGGGTGCGGCATCCGCGCACCGGGCCTGCCGCCATCCACCGCCCATTGCACGGTAGAGCGAGACCCGTGCCTGCAAGCGCGCCATGCGCAACTGGACCGCCAGGTCCTGCGCGGTGTAGAGGGTGCGCTGCGCGTCGAGCAAGGTCAGCAGTGTCTCTGCGCCCGCACGGTAGCGGGCCTCCGACAGATCTGCCGCGCGGCGCGCCTCGGCCAGTTCGGCGCCTTGCGCCGTTGCCTGCGCATCGATGGCCGACACGCCGTTCAGCGCAGTCTCCGCGTCCGCGAACGCACCGACGATCGCGCCCCGGTAGGCGGCCAGCAATTCTTCGCGCTTCGCCTCGGCCAGGTGCTGGCCGCCCGCCAGTCGCCCACCGTCGAAAACCGGCGCGGTCAGGCCGGCAGCCAGGCTGTAGAGCGGGTTGTCGAAGAGCCTGCCGAAGCGGCTATCTCCGGTGCCTACCGTGGCGCTCAGGGAGACGGTCGGCAGCAGCGCAGCGCGCGCCGCCAGCACGTTGGCATCGGCCGCAGCCAGATGAGCCTCCGCGCGTGCGATGTCCGGGCGCCGCACCAGCAATGCAGAAGGCGCGCCCGCGCCAACGACGGGAACCTGAAGCGCATCGAGCCGCGGCCCCCGCAGTTCGAACGCCGGCGCCGCAGTGCCCAGCAGCAGCGCCAGCGCGGTCTCGGCGTCGCCCGCCTGCTGATGCAGCGCTGCGAGCGCACGTTGCTGCGCGGCCACCAGACCGCGCTGCTGTGCAAGATCCAGCGGCGACACCGCGCCGGCGCGGCTGCGGGCCTCCACCAGCGCCAGCACGCGGCGCGCGTTGTCGAGGTTGCGTGCCGCAATTTCGGCGCGTTCGCGCAGGGCCAGCGCCAGCAGCCAGGTGGCGGCGACATCGGCCGTCACGGTGAGCCGTACCGTGTCGCGGTCGAAGGCGCTTGCGCGCAGGCCTTGCAGCGCTTCGTCGCGCAGCGCGGCATCGCGGCCCCACAGGTCGAGTTCATAGCTGGCGGCAAAACCCGCCGCATAAGTGCTGCCGGCAACCGTTGCATTGCCGCCCAGGCGGCCCTCGCGACTGACGCCGAGAGTGCCCGTCACCTGCGGCCGCAGCGCCGCGCCGGCGATGCGCGCCCGCGCGTCGGCCTGCCGCACCCGCGCGACAGCGGCTGCGAGATCGTTGCCTTGCGATTGCGCGCGCGCAATCAGCGTGTCGAGTTCCGTGCTGCCGAAACTGCGCCACCACTGCGCATCGACCGGCCCCGTGTCGCCGAATACCTGCGCATGTCGCCATGCAGAGGGGAGCTCTATCGCGCGCTCGGCGCGATCGCCATGCAGCGCGCAGCCCGACGACAGCGCCGCACACAACAAAGCCGCCCACCAGCCGCATCCAGAGCGCGTTCGCAACAACACCGTCATTCCCCCGCCAGCGCCACCACAGGGTCCAGCCGCGCAGCGTTGCGCGCCGGCATGAACCCGAAGATCACGCCCGTCAGCACCGCGCAGCCGAAGGCGCCCACGCTCGCCGCCAGCGAAAACAGCACCGGCACGCCGGCCAGCATCAGCCCCACGACGATGCCCAGCCCGGCAACAACGCCCACGGTGCCGCCCACCGACGTCACCAGCACCGCCTCGGTCATGAACTGCCGCAGGATGTCCCGCTGGCGCGCGCCCGTCGCCACGCGGATGCCGATTTCGCGCGTGCGTTCGCGCACCGTCATGAGCATCACGTTCATCACGCCGATACCGCCCACGATCAGCGACACGATGGCGATCAGCCCCAACATCAGCGTCATGGCGCGCGCGGTTTCGGTCTGCACGCGCAGCGCCTCGACGCGGTTCCATATCAGCACGTGGCGCCCGGCCTGCTGGCGTTCGAGCTGCGCCTCGATGGCGGTGGCCGTTTCCTGCGCCTTGTCGATGTCGCGCACCTGCACTGCAAGCCACGTCGGGTGGGGATGGCCGTAGACGCGCGTGGCCGCGGAAGACAGCGGCACCACCACCCGGTCGTCCTGGTCCTCGCCGTTGGTGGCGCCCTTCGACGCCAGCACGCCGACGACCTGGAACGGCACCTTGTCCACCAGGATGTCCTGTCCGACGGGGTCCTGCCCGTCGGCGAACAGGCGCTGGCGCACCGTTTCGCCGATCACCGCGACCTTGGCGATGCGCCGTTCGTCCTCGGCGTCGAACATCACTCCCCGACTCACGCCCCAGCCGAGCACTCGCGAGAAATCGACCGTGGCACCGCCGCCCTCGGTGAGGTGGTCGATATTGCCGCGGCGCACGACCACCCTGTCCTCGATGTAGGGCGCGACGCCTTCGACATTGGGCAGCGCGCGAACGGCCAGCGCGTCGTCCAGCGTGAGCGGCGCGCTCGGGTTGCGCAGGCTGGCGAGCTGCACGGAAACGAACATGGTGCGGGTGCCGAAGGTCTCGAACTGCGCCATCACCTTGCGCTGCGAGCCACCGCCGACCGCCAGCATCACGATGACCGAGGCCACGCCGATCACGATGCCCAGCAGCGTGAGCCCGGTGCGGAACCGGTTGCTCCACATCACGCGCCACGCGGCCCGTGTCGCCTCGCGAATGTCGGCAGGCAGCGAGGCGCCGCCAGTGACCGATGGGCGACTGAAGACCGGCGAAGGCGCGGCAGCGATTGCCGCCGCGCCTTCGCCTGTGTGCTCACCCGAGTCCGCCACGATGCGCCCGTCCCGAATCTCGATGATCCGCCGCGCCTGCGCGGCCACCGAGCGGTCGTGCGTGATGAGGATGATGGTGTGGCCCGCATCCGCCAGTTCGTGCAGCAGCGCCATCACTTCGGCGCCGCTCTTGCTGTCGAGCGCGCCGGTGGGCTCGTCGGCCAGGATGATGCGCCCGCCGTTCATCAGCGCACGCGCGATCGCCACGCGCTGCTGCTGCCCGCCCGACAGCTGGTGCGGGCGATGGTCGAGCCGCGCGCCCATGTCCAGCCGTTCGAGCAGTGCGGTGGCGCGCGCACGCCGCTCGGCCTCCGGCATGCCGGCATAGAGCGCGGGAATTTCCGTGTTCTCGCGCGCCGACTCGCTGGGCACCAGGTGGTAGCCCTGGAACACGAAACCGAAGGCCTCGCGGCGCAGCCAGGCGAGCGCGTCGGCATCGAAGCTGGCCACGTCCTGGCCGTCGAACAGGTAGCGCCCGGCGCTCGGCCGATCGAGGCAACCCAGGATGTGCATCAGCGTGGACTTGCCGGAGCCCGAAGCACCGACGACGGCCACGAACTCGCCCGCGTACAGGCGCAACGAGATGCCATGCAGCACGGTCGTTGCCGGGCTGCCCGCCCCTGCTTCCTTGCCGCCCCGGCCACCGCGCCCGCCGTACGACTTGCGAATGTCCTGCAGTTCGATCAGCGGCCGCGGCGCATCGCCCGGCGCACGCGCCGCGGTCGTCATGGCTTCGAAGCCCTGGCGGCGATGACGATGCGGTCTCCGGCCTGCGCGCCTTCCAGCACCTGCACAGCGAGCCGGTTGCGCACGCCGACGCGCAGTTGCCGGACCTCGACCTTGCCATCGGGGCGAAGCACGCGTGCCGTGAAGCGGTCGCTGCTGCCGGCCACCGGCACCAGCGCGGCGAGCGGCACCGAAAGCGCGTCTTTTTCGGCGTACTCGACGAAGGCGACCTTGGCCGTCATCTGCGGCATGAGCTCGCCGTCGGCGTTGTCGACATCGAACAGCGCCGTGTAGACCACCACCTTGCTCGCCGCGGCGGAAGGCTTGGCGCTGCTGTCGCTGCCCGTCTTGCTCTCGGGCGCCGGCGGCGCGGGCAGCAGCTGCCGCACGTGTCCCTGCCAACGGCGCTGGCTCTCGCCGAGCGTGGTGAAGTAGACCGGCATGCCGGTCTTGATGCGCCGCACGTCGGCCTCGGAAACCTCCGACCACACCGTCATCGAAGACAGGTCTGCGATGCGCAGCACATTGGGCGTCTGGTAGGTCGCGTTCAGCGTCTGGCCCTCGCGCGCCTCCACCGACACGACGGTGCCGGCCATCGGCGCGTAGATGCTGGTGTAGCCGAGGCGGGCCTCGTCAGCCTTCAGCGTCGCCTGGGTCTGTGCGATCTGCGCCTCGAGCTGTCTCACGCGCGCGCCGGCCGACGCCAGCGCGGCTTGCGCGGCCTGCACGTCCTCGTCCCGCGTGGCGCCGTCGGCAGCCATCTGGCGTTGTCTCGCATGCTGCTGCTGCGCCAGCACGTGCTGGGCCTGCTGGTCGTCGCGCTGCGCGCGCAGCCCCGCCAGCGAGGCTCGGCCCGCATCGACCGTGGCCCGCTGCACGCTGGGATCGATCTCCACCAGCAACTGCCCCCGCTTGACGACGTCGCCCGGCTGCACATGCAGCCGAAGGATCTGCCCGGAGACCTGCGCGCCCACGTCCACGTAGTGCCGCGGCTGCAGCACCCCGAGTGCCGAGACGCTGGACTCGATGGTGCCGCGCGCGACCGGCACGGAGTCGACGTCCATCGGCTCGCCCCTTCCCCAGAGCAACCCCGCGCCGGCCGCCGCGCAAAGAGACACGAGCACCGCGGCGACCGCACGGCGGCGCCAGGCGCCTTGACGCACATCACTCACGCCGGCTCCTCGTCAAGCGGCAAGGCGCTGCGCGCGCGGGCGAGCGCGGAAGCCCGCGAGCGGCAGCATCCTGCCGTGCTCGCGCGACGACTGGTGCTCGCTCGACGATTCCCCCGCGGACCGGTGCTCGCAGGACGAACATGAGCCGTGGATCTGCACGTCGAAGGTGCCCGCCAGCGGCAGGCCCTTGCTCTGGGCCACGCGCATCAGCGCCTCGTGAAGCTCGCGGTCCTGCACCTCGGTGAACGTGCCGCATCCGTTGCAGCGCATGCGCACGCTCAAGGCATCGGCATTCGCACCCGGCGCGGCGTAGCGGAACACCGCCAGCGCACCGCCGCGGCTGCGCGCCCATTCGCGCTCGACAAGCCCCGAATGTTCGAACTCCTTGAGGATGCGGTAGACCGTGGTCAGGCTGGCCGAGGTGCCGCGCAGCAGCATGCGGCGAAAGACTTCTTCACCGCGCTGCCATTCGCTGCCCGCGTCCGCCAGCGTCTGGAGCACGCACAGCCGGACCACGGACGGCCGGATTCGCGCCGCCCGCAGTTGCGACATGAACACCGGCCGCTGCGTATCGTTGGTTTGCGGGCCGTCGGTCATGCAGCAAGACTCTCCAGGTGGGCGCGGGGCCGGTCGTCCGCGATGCGGCCGGCGCTCATGGTGATGATGCGGTCGGCCAGGTGGAAGTAGCGGTCGTCGTGCGAGATCACCACCAGCAGGTGCCCCTTGGCACGCAGCTCGGGCAACAGCTCGGTATAGAACAGGTGGCGGAAGGTCGGGTCCTGGTCGGCGGCCCATTCGTCGAACACCAGCACCGGGCGCCCCTCGAGATAGGCGTGCACCAGCGCCAGTCGCTTGCGCTGGCCGGTCGACAGGTCCGTGGTGGTGAACGCACCGTTCTTCAGGCTCACCTTGTGTGCGATTTCCAGGCGCTCCAGGTAGGGCAAGGCGCGCTGCGGCAGCACCTGCATGCTGGCCTCGCCCTGCTCTTCGTCCGGGCCGGCTGCGAGGTCCTCGAACAGGTAGAAGTCGGAAAACACCGTGGTGAAAAGCTGGCGGTAGTCGTCGCGGCGCTCAGGGCCCACCGGAGTGCCGTCGATTGCCACCTCGCCTTCGTGCGGCGCGTACAGGCCGAGCAGCAGCTTGATCAGCGTGGTCTTGCCGGAGCCGTTGTCGCCCACCACGAACACCATCTCGCCGCGGCGAAGCCGCAGGTCGATCGGCCCGAGCGCGAAGGCCTCGCCACCCTCGGGCGCATCGAAGGCATAGCGCACGCCGCGCAGCGCGATCTCGTGCTCGAACTTCAGCTCGCTGCCCGCATGGCCGACGTGCAGGTGCGGCTCCGGCGTGGCGAAGCGCGCCGACAGGTCGGCAATGCGCCGGAATGCGACCCGCGCTCGACCCACGGCAGGCAGGGCACCGGCGATCTGGTCCATCGGCCCCTTGAGGAACAGCAGCACCAGCACGAAGCCGCTGAGCACCGCGGGCTCGGTCGGCCGGAACGAGGCCCAGCCCAGGATCAGCGCGATCAGCAGGAAGAACAGGCCCGAACCGAATGCGGCGGCAATGACGAAGGTGTTGATCGCGCGCCCGTTGACCGTGCGGATGTTGTCGACGATGCGCTCGATCTGGCCGCCGAACATGCGCTGGCGGCGCACGCGGTGCATGCGCAGCTCCTTGGCGCCCTCGCTGATCGCGCGGTAGGCCTTGTGCAGCTGGTCTTCATGTTCGCGCGCCTTCCAGAAACCGCTCACTCCGCGGAACTGCGCCATGGCCTGCACCGTCGCGCCGATCGCCAGCGCCACCAGCAGCACACCGAACAGCGGCAGCGACAGGTAGGCCAGGTAGGCCAGGCAGCCGAGCGCGGTGACACAGGCGATCAGCGTCGCGGACAGCGCGAATGCCACGTCGCTGACCATGTCCACGTCCTGCGACAGCACAGGCATCAGCCGATGGGTACGGTAGCGCTCCAGCGCATCGATGGGCGCCGAAAGGATCTTCTGCGCCAGGCTCTTGCGGACCTGCGCAACCACCCGCTGGCCGACGAAGTTGGTCGAGACATCGGACACCATGCGCCCGAACAGCGCCACCGCGCACAGCCCGATGAACGTCAGCAGCAGGCCGCCGGACAGGCCGCCCTGCCGGTTGAGCACCTGGTTGATGGTGCTCAGCAGCGCGACCGTGGCCGCGCCCGCGCCGATGCCCATGACCGCCGACAGCAGGATCCACGGCAGGAACGGCTTGAGCAGGCGTGCGAACTCGCCGTCGGGAGCGGGGGCAGTTGTCATGCAAGAACTCTTTCCGCCCTTGGGCGACTGGGGTCCGGCGGCATGGGCAAGCCCTGCCGCCGGACGCGAAACGGATGGATGCACCCCTGCCGCGCCGACTGGGCCACAGGGCTGCGGGCGGCAACGGACCGCCTGTACCCCACTTGACGGGTGGCCCGCGCAAATGTTCACGCCGCGCGGCATGAACACCTGCGCGGCCCATCCGTCCTAGCTTCATGCCCCCTGCAAACCGCCGCACCGCCGGCGCCCCCTCTTTCGCGACGACGCCATGATCGCCATGCTGGAACCCCTGTTCCAGGGCAACCTGGCGCCGCATGGCGAGGCGCTGCAGTGCGCGCCGCAGCCGCCCGCGGGCGCGCTGCGCGTTGCCGACCTGGTGCACTCGCCCGAACTGCTGGGCCGTGTACTGCGTCTGCATGCGTCGCACCTGGGGGTCGAGGGCAAGGACCTGCGCGCGGTGGCTTCGGCCTGGAGCCTGGACTACCTCGGCATGCTGCTGCCGCCGGTCGCGGCCGCGGCCAGCGTGCTGCAGCATGGATTTCCCGTTGCCCCCGACCAGGTCTGGGTGCGCCTCGGCCCGCACGCCCACCCACTGAGTTTCCACATCCGCGAACTGGGCCAGCCACAACGCGGCGCGACCACCGAAGAACGCTACTCGGCGCTGCTGCGGCAGCACCTGGAGCCGCTGTTCTCGGCGCTGTGCCGCCTGACGGGCATCGCCGCCAAGATCCTCTGGGGCAACGCGGCGCGCAACCTCGAACCGGTGCTCGACCAGGCGCTTGCGTTGACCGGCGGGTCGCCGCCGATCGCTGGCGACAGGCAGCAGTTGCTGCACAACCCCGCCTGGCCGGCGTGGAGCAACCCCCTGCCCGGCCGGCAACGCGAAATCCGCGTGCGCCTCGAGGGTCGCGAGCGGACCGTGAAGCTGCACCGCCAGTGCTGCCTCTTCCATCTGTTGCCACGCGAAGGCTACTGCGGCGCTTGCCCGCTGTCGCCGGCGCACCGCTGACAACGCCATCACGTCATCAAGTCATCACTTCTTCCATCCACCCATCCATCGAGCGCATATCCATGTCCAAGGCAAAACTCGTCTACATCATGTCCCTGAGGAATGCGGCGGCCGACAAGGCCGGCCAGTACATCGACTACAAGGGCGGGCAGCGCTACATGAAGTCCCCGCTGGAGTACCTGGCCGAGGCACTCGAGCGCACGCCGCTGGGCGATGCCTACTCGCTGGAGGCCGTGCTCTTCGACGACGACGAAGGCTCGCCGCGCGACCGCCAGGCGCTGCAGGACTACGGCTTCGGCTTCGATCCGGCCCGCCAATGGATCTACCCGGGCGATCTGCAGGTGCAGGGCCGCCGGGCCAACGACATCTTCCACAACGTACCGTCGACCTACCGGCGGCTGCCGCTGGACGCGGCCGCCGAGCGCGCAGCCGGAAAGAAGGAGTTCGAGCAGCGCCTGCTCGAGCGGCTCACCGCGCTGGAGGCCGACCTTGTCGTGCTCGACGGCCTGCTGGTGATCCTCGACCAGCTGGCGCGCCCCGAAAGTCCCTTCTTCCGCCGGATCGTGAACATCCATCCGGGCATCACGCGCCTGGAGTCGCCGTTCGAGCGCCGCGGCGCCTGGGCCACGCTCGACGCGCTGTACGGCGCCAAGGGCCAGCGGGTGGTCGACTGGCGCACGCGCGAGACGGTCGCGATCGAGCCGGTGCTGAAGACCGGCGCCTCCTTCCACTACGTGGACACCGGCATCGATTCGGGCGAAGTCATCTTCGACGTGCTGGGCACCGACATCGACCCCGCGGACACCATCCTCGAGCTGCGCTGGAACAACTTCAACCGCAGCCTCTTTCCCGCGCTCCACCAGGGCCTGGCCCTGATGGCCGAGACCGTGGAAGCGTGAACATCCCGCGCCGCCGAGCGTCTTCTTACACACGGCCCAGGGTGGGCTGCCGCATGCGGCGCGCCGCCCTCCACCACAGGAGTTGATTTCAATGCCACACGTCCATGATCTGGTCGGGATCGGGTTCGGCCCGTCCAACATCGCCCTGGCCATCGCCCTCGACGAAAAGCGCCATGCCGGCCGCCCGCTCGACGCGCTGTTCATCGAGAAGCAGCTGAGCTTCGCCTGGCACCCGCACATGCTGCTGGACCACGCGCACATGCAGATCTCCTTCCTGAAGGACCTGGCGACGCTGCGCAACCCGACCAGCCGCTTCACCTTCATCAACTACCTGCACGAAAAAGGCCGGTTGACCGACTTCGCCAACCTGAAGAGCTTCTTCCCCAGCCGCCACGAGTTCAACGACTACCTCTCGTGGGCCGCCGAGCAGTTCGAAGACGCCTGCGCCTACGGCGAAGAGGTGTTCGAGGTGCTGCCCGAAGAAAAGGGCGGCGAGGTGGCCCTGCTGCGCGTGCGCTCGCGCAACCATGCGGGCAAGCTGGTCGAGCGGCTCGCGCGCAACCTCGTGGTCAGCATCGGCGGCATGGCGAACATCCCCGACGGCTTTCGCACGCTCCGGAACGACCCGCGCGTCTTCCATTCGAGCAGCTACCTGCAGGACATCGCACAGCTGCCGGACGCCCGCCGCATCGCCGTGGTGGGCGCGGGGCAAAGCGCGGCCGAGATCTTCATGGACCTGCAGGGCCGGCCCGGCGCGCCGCAGGTCGACCTCGTCACGCGCTCGCGCTCGATCCGCCCGGCCGACGACAGCCCCTTCGTGAACGAGATCTTCAACGCCGAGTTCACCGACTACACCTTCAGCCGCTCCGACGAGGAACGCGCCGCGCTGCTCGACGAGTTCTGGCATACCAACTATGCGGTGGCCGACCTGGAGCTGATCCAGCAGATCTACAAGGCCTTCTACCAACAGCGGGTGACCGGCGGCAACCGCCTGCGCTTCCTGCGCCGGCACGACATCCGCAACGTCATGGCCGACGACCAGGGCGTGCACCTCACGCTGTGGGACCAGAACGCCCTGCGCGAGCACGCCGTGCGCTACGACGCCGTGGTGCTCGCCACCGGCTATGTCCGGGAGCACCACAAGGCTCTGCTCGCGCCGCTGGCGGGCTATCTCGGCAGCTACGAGGTCGACCGGCACTACCGCGTCCTGGCCACGCCCGACTTCCATCCGGCCATCTACCTGCAAGGCGCCTGCGAGGATTCGCATGGCCTGAGCGACACCCTGCTGTCCGTCACCTCGGTCAGAACCGGCGAAATCGGCAGCGCCCTGCTGGCCACGCCGGCCGGCGCGGCAGTGCACCTCCGGCCGGAACCCGAGGCCGTCCAGAACTGAAATTCCGGCGCCGCACCCCGGCGTACTAAAGATTTGTGCAGGGAGAGTGTCTCTGTTTGATGAGTTCGAACGTCTTACTCATAGATGCGCCAGAGACCGGAAGTTGGGCCGGCATCCGCACCTGAATGTGAATGCGTCGTAATTCAAAAAACTGGAGTTGTTCTTTTATGCGTCCCCTGCCTCGTCAACATCTGCTGAATGCCGCGCTTGCCGCGGCGTTCGGTTCCGTTCTCACCGTCTGGGCCCCACTGGCTTCAGCGCAAGCGCAGGCTTCCGGCCAGGCCGCGGCGCAGGTGTTCGACGTGAAAGTGCCGTCGCAGGCACTCGGTGCAGCGCTCAACGAGCTCTCGCGCCAGACCAGCGTGCAGGTGTTTGCTGCCGGCGAGGTGGTCGCGGGCAAGAACTCGCGCGCCGTGCAAGGCAAGCTCACGGTCGATCAGGCCCTGGGCCAGATGCTCGCCGGCACCTCGCTCGAGGCGACGCGCGCCGCCAACGGCAGCTTCACGATCCGCCGCACCGCCGACCTTGCCAGCTCCCAGGGCACTCTGCCCGCGGTGCAGGTGGTGGCCAACGCCGACGAATCGCCCACCGGCCCGGTCACCGGCTACGTGGCCCGCCGCAGCAGCACGGCCACCAAGACCGACACGCCGGTGCTCGAAGTGCCGCAGTCGATCTCCATCATCGGCCGCAATGAAATGGAGGCGCGCGGCGCGCAGGACGTCATGGAGGCCATTCGCTACACGCCTGGCGTCACGACGAACACGTACGGCCCCGACAACCGTGGCTGGGAATACATCCTGCTGCGGGGCTTCAGCACTTCCGCCAACGGCGTCTATCGGGACGGGCTCGCCCAGCCGGCGTTCGGCCCCACCTACTACCTGAGCGAACCGTATGGGCTGGAGCGCGTGGAGGTGTTGCGCGGCCCGTCGTCGATGGTGTTCGGCCAGGGCGACGCAGGCGGCATCGTCAACCGCGTGAGCAAGGAGCCGACCGGGGAGAAGAGCCGCGAAATCGAACTCCAGTACGGCAGCTACCAACGCAAGCAACTGGCGTTCGACCTCGGCGACAAGATCGGCAACAACACCGACCTGAGCTATCGCCTGGTTGGCGTAGGCCTCGACAGCAAC
The DNA here is from genome assembly GCF_059416325.1 of Variovorax sp. GW821-FHT09D05. Taxonomy (NCBI): domain Bacteria; kingdom Pseudomonadati; phylum Pseudomonadota; class Betaproteobacteria; order Burkholderiales; family Comamonadaceae; genus Variovorax; species Variovorax sp. GW821-FHT09D05. Next base: position 441,014 of record NZ_JBWKOZ010000006.1, read on the forward strand.
GACCAGGACAGATACCCCGACGGCCACAAGCTGAACCACACGCGCACCTACATCGCGCCTTCCGTGCGCTGGCAGCCCAATGCAACGACCTCGTTGACCGTCTTTGCGGAGTACCTCAAGAACAACACGTCTGAAGACCCGTACTACCTCACCCAGGACTACGTTCTCTACCCCGTGAAGGTGGGCGACTACAGCTTCGGCCAGCTCAAGCAGAAACAGGCCGCCATCGGCTACCGCTTCGAAACGGCCCTGAACGACACCTGGACCCTCCGCCAGAACTTCCGCTACAGCAGGATCGACTTGAACAGGCGAGCAGTCTGGGCCGGCTCGCTCGGCGATGACCAGCGCACGCTCTCCCGCGTTGCCAGAAGCTGGAACGACCCCGTGAACCTGGCAACGCTCGACACCAACGTGCAGGGCAAGCTGCAGTACGGCTCCGTCCAGCACACGGTGCTGCTCGGTTTCGACTACACCGACCAGAACGGCAAGCAGCGGCGTTTCCGCGGCGCGGCACCGGACCTCGACGTGCTCGCACCCGTCTACGGCCAGGCCGTGGCAACGCCCACCATCCCGGTGACTGATCTGTCGCAGTCGACGCGCCAGATCGGCATCTACGCCCAGGACCAGATCAAGTTCGGCGACAAATGGGTCTTCACCGTCGGTGGCCGCCAGGATCAGGTACGCCAGAGCACCAGCAACTACCTGAGCGAGACCTTCACGCGGAAGTCGGACAGTGCGTTCAGCGGCCGGGCAGGCCTTAGCTACCTGCTCGGCAACGGCTGGGCGCCTTACATGAGCTACACCACGTCCTTCCTGCCCAACAGCGGCGTCGACGCGAACAACCAGCCCTTCGATCCCAGCCGCGGCAAGCAGGTCGAGGTCGGCGTCAAGTTCCAGCCCGAAGGCACGCGCACCCTGTTCACCGCCGCGGCTTTCGACCTGCGCAAGACCAACGTGGTCACCTACGACCCGGCAACCTCCGAGGGGCGCCAGATCGGCAAGCAGCGCTCACGCGGCATCGAGCTGGAAGCCAAGGGCGAACTCGCACCGGGCCTGAACATCGCTGCTGCCTACACCTGGCTGGACATGAAAGTGCTCGCCAGCGCCGATCCGGACGAAATCGGCAAGATCCCGCCGCTCGTGCCCAAGCAGTCCGCCTCGGTGTGGCTCGACTACACCCTGGGCAACGGCCTGGGCTTCGGCGGCGGCGTGCGCTACATCGGCAAGCGCCAGAACGACGAGTACAACACCACGTTCGAACGCGGCGTGACGCTCGTCGATGCGGCCGTGCACTACGAAACCGGCCCGTGGCGCTTCGCGCTCAACGTCTCCAACCTGGCGAACAAGAAGTACAACTCGATCTGCTACCACGGCGAGTGCTACCAGGGCACCCTTCGCGCGGCGACCCTGACCGCCCGGTACAAGTTCTGATCGATCAGCCTCGCCCCCCGCGTGAATGCGGGGGGCGAGGCCATCCATCAGCGCGCGCCTGCTGTCTCCCTGTCCTGCGCATCGCACATGGCCGCATGCAGATGGCTCAACATCGCAGCGTGGCGCACGATGCCCTGATGGTCGGCATCCACTTCGACTGAAGCACGCGCTTCGCCGTCGAACTGCGACAGGAGCGCGGCCTTTTCCGCAGCCGCTCTTCCCTTCTTCCACCAGAAATGCGGCGCCACGTTCAGGCGCGGGAACGCGGCGATCTTTTCCGTGATCGCGTTCATGCGCCGGGTTGCGACGATCCCCTGGACGATGTCGGCCGTCTTCATGCTCATGCCGGCCGCGGCCACGATTTCTTCGACAGCGTCGCGCACGGTCTCGTCCGATGCTGAGCGGATCGGTTCGAACCTGTCGAGCATCGCTTCGACGGCCTCGCGGCCCATGCTGCCGTTCGCGGTGTCCAGAACGAAATCGCGGAAGTCCTGATACCAGCCGTCCGGATCGAAGCCCTCGTCCAGCAGGAAACTGTCGACCATGCCGAGGAAGGCGACGTCCACGCCCTCCTGCTCCAGCAGGCTGGCGACATGCACTGCAACAACCGCTCCCAGTGACCAGCCGACGATGCCAACGGCACCCTGCGGCCGCGTCTTGCGGATGAGATCGACGTAGTACCGGGCCATCTGCCCGATCGACTCCAGCCCGGTGATGTCGTCCGTGTAGCTCAGGCCGTAGACGGCACGCGAGTCTTCCAGGTGGCGCGCCATCGGCCGATAGTCGACCGGATGGCGCAGCCCGGGCGGCACGCAGAAGAGCGGCATCGCTTCTGCCGGCCCGGCATACGCGTTCAGCAACTGGACAGGCTGCGGAGTCGCTCCGATGTCCAGCTGTGCAACCAGCCTGGCGATCGTCTGCTTCTGAAGCAGGTCCTGCAGGGAGATCTTCACGCCCAGCGCACGCGACTTGTTGATCCTGGCCAGCAGCCTGAGCGCGACAAGGGAATCGCCACCGAGCTCGAAGAAGTTGTCGTGGCGCCCCACGTGCGGCACGCCCAGCACCTGCCCCCAGATCGCTGCCAGTGCGCCCTCCACCAACCCCTGTGGCTCTTCGCCTGCCCGCGCCTCCCCGAACTCCGGCGCCGGCAACGCCTTGCGGTCGACCTTGCCATTGGCGTTCAGCGGCAATGTATCCAGCACCACCAGCGCCGCCGGCACCATGTAGTCCGGCAACGCCCCGGCAAGACGTTCACGCAACACGGCTGTCTCGATGGCCTGCCCGGCGTGGGCGGAGACATAGCCCACCAGTCGGGCTCCGCTTGCGGCATCTCGTGCCACCACCACCGCTTCGCGCACTTCGGGCTGCGCCAGGAGTTGCGCCTCGATCTCGCCCAGTTCGATGCGGAAGCCCCGCACCTTCACCTGGTGATCGATGCGGCCCAGGTACTCCAGTTGGCCCTCCGCATTCCAGCGAACGAGGTCGCCCGTGCGGTACAGCCGGGCTCCATCTTCCGTCGCAACAAAGCGCTCTGCGGTAAGGCCCGCCCTGTTGAGATAGCCGCGTGCAAGGTTAACCCCGCCCAGGTACAACTCTCCCGCCGCTCCTGCAGCTACCTGGTTGAGTTCCGCATCCAGCACATGCGCCCGGGTGTCGCTGATGGGTCGTCCGATCGGCACCTGGCTCCGCCCGTCATCCCGGCAGGTCCAGTGCGTCACGTCGATCGCGGCCTCGGTCGGGCCATAGAGATTGCAGAGCACTGCCTGCGGCAGCCGCCTGAACACTTCGTTCTGTGCTTCGGCCGACAGGGCCTCGCCACTGCACACGATGCGCCGCAGACTGGTGCAAGCCTCGATGCCCTCGTGGGCCAGGAAGGCCTGCAGCATCGAGGGCACGAAGTGCAGGATCGTGACCCGGTGCTGCCCGATCAAAGTTCGCAAGCGTGCCGGGTCGCGGTGGTCGCCCGGAAGGGCAACCGCCAGGCGGGCACCGAACATCAAGGGCCAGAGAAACTCCCACACCGACACGTCGAAGCTGAAGGGAGTCTTCTGCAGCACGGTGTCGTTGGCGCCGAGTGCATAGGCTTGCTGCATCCAGGCAAGGCGGTTGTACAAGGCGCCATGACGGTTGGCGACGCCCTTCGGCTTTCCGGTGGAGCCGGAGGTGTAGATGACGTAGGCGAGGTTCTCGCCGCTCAACGCAATCTGCGGATTTGTCTCGGATTCGGCGCGAACGTCCAGCATGTCGAACGACAGCACCTGCACGGCCTCGGTGCCCGGCACGGTGAGATGGCTCTGCGTCAACACCAGCCCGATGCCGCTGTCGGCCACCATGTAGGCCAGCCGGTCCGCCGGGTAGTCCGGATCCAGCGGCACGTACGCACCGCCTGCCTTCAGGATCGCCAGGATCCCCACCACCATCTCGATGGAGCGCTCCACCGCGATGCCCACCTTCGCCTCTGGCCTTACGCCAAGGCCAATCAGATGATGCGCGAGGCGGTTCGCCCTCGCATTGAGCTGCGCGTAGCTCAGCGTCTCTTCGCCGAAGCTCAAGGCCGGCGCATCCGGGGTTCGTTGCGCTTGCCCTTCGATCAGCCGATGCACCGGTGTCGCGTTTTCATGGCGCTGCGTGTTCACACCCCACGCCGCGAGTTGCGCGCGCTCCGCCGCGCTGCAAAGATCGACGCCCGAAAAGGCCTGCCCCGGATCGACCGTCAATGCCTCGAGCAGGCGCACGTACCAGCCTGCCAGTCGCGCCACCGTCGCCTCGCCGAAAAGGCCCGTGTTGTATTCGATCTGGGCGTGCGCCCGCGTCGGTTCGATGAAGAAATCCAGTGACAGGTCGAACTTCGCGCTCGCATTGCGGGCACCGATCTCCTCCGTGCGCGCGTCGCCGAACGCGAGGCCGGCAGCGCTGTCGCCCATCTGCACGCCGAACATCACCTGGAACAACGGATTGCGCGACGCGTCGCGCTTCACGTTGCGGCTGGCCAGCAGCGCCTTGAGGGGAAGGTCCGCATGCTCCAGCGCGGACAACGAATCGCGTCGCACCCGTCGGCAGATTTCGAGCAGCGTGGCGCGCGGCTCGAGCCGCGCCCGGAACACCTGGGTCGTGATGAAAAAACCCACCAGATCGCGTACCTCGTCGCGATGGCGACCGGCATTGGCCACGCCGACGGCAAAGTCGTTCTGGCCGCTGTACCAGCCCAGCAGCATCTGCCACGTCGCGAGCAGGACCACGAAGGGCGTGCACTTTTCCGTGCGGCAGAACTTCTGCAACGCCACGGCTAGTGCAGGCTCCAGCTCGAAGCGATGCACGGCACCGTCGAAGGTCTGCCGCGAGGAACGAACCCCGTCCAGCGGCAGTTCCAGCGGCGGCACGTCGGCACCCAGATGGGTGTTCCAGTAGTTCAGCTGCGTCGCCAGGGCCTCGCCCTGCAGGCGTTCCCGCTGCCACAGTGCGTAGTCGGCGTACTGGACCGGCAAGGCCGGCAGCCGCACGGCCGCGCCCGCGGCCAATGCCAGGCGGTAGGCCGAAGCGAGGTCCGCCGCAAGGATGGGGTTGGACCAGGCATCCGACACGATGTGATGCAGACAGACCGTCAGCACATGCTCTTCGTCCGACAGCCGGATCAACCTCGCCACCAGTGCGGGCGCGGCGCCCAGGTCGAACACGTGCAGGGCCATCTCGCTCGTCAGCGCATCGACACGCGCCTGCCGCACGACCCCGGACTCCAGGGACAGATCGAACCGCTCCAGCACGAACGTCACGTCTTGCACCATCTGCTGCATGGGAACGCCGTCTTTCTCGAAGAAGCGGGTGCGCAGGATGCCGTGGCGATCGATCACGGCCTGGAACGCCCGCTCGAGCGCATCCGCATCCAACGGGCCCTGCAGGCGGAGCATCCTCGGCAGGTTGTAGGCCGTCAGCCCCGGCTCCAGGCACTGCAGGAACCAGAGCTGCTCCTGCGCATGGGACAACGGCACCTCGTCGCCGTTCGACACTCGACGGCGGATTTCGTCGTCTTCCTCCGCCCACTCGTCTGCTGCCGAAATCCGCTGCGCCGCATCGGTGATGTTCATCACTGTTCCATCCTGCATATCAAACTGATCCTGAGTCCTTGAGGCGAGCTTGCTCGTGCGTGTGCGCCAGCAGTTCCATCCGCTCGACGTCCTGCTCCTCCAGCGCGCGAAGCGCCGCCGCCAGCGTGGCGACGGTGGGATGGTCGAACACCAGCCCCGGCGCGATATCGAGTCGCAGCAGCTTGCGGATGCGCGCCACCAGCTTGATCACGAGCAGCGAGTGCCCGCCCAGTTCGAAGAAGTCGTCTTCCACGCCGATGACGTCGCGCTGAACGAGGCCGGCCATGCACTGCGCCAGCACCGATTCGAGTGCGTCGCGCGGGGCCGTTGCCACCGGCTTCCGGTCATCGACCTTTGCTGCGGACAGCAACGACTGGCGATCGATTTTTCCGTTCGGCAGCCGCGCGAACTCCGCAACGAAGGTGCAGCGTGCGGGCACCATGTGCGCGGGCAGCAGCGTACCCAGCCGCCCGGTCAGCGCCGAACGGTCGGCCTCCGATGCGAGCAACTCGTCTGCCACGACGAAGGCCCGGAGTTCGGCGTCGCCTCCGCCGGCCGGCACCGCCAGCACCACGGCCTGCCGTACGCCGGGCTGCGACAGCAACACCGCCTCCACCTCGGCCGGTTCGACACGAAAGCCACGGATCTTGACCTGGTCGTCAGCCCGCCCTGCCAGGCGGATGCCGCCCTCGGGCAGCACGCAAGCCAGGTCGCCCGTACGGTAGAGCTTTTGCCCGGGCTGAAATGGATCGGCCACGAAAGCGCCTTCCACTTCCCGGTTCAGATAGCCGCGGCACAGCTGCGCACCGCCGACATACACCGCCCCCAGCGCACCGCTCGGCACCACGCGCAGGGACTCATCCAGTACATGGATGCGGTTGTTCGCCAGCACGCGCGACAGCGGCAGCACCGAAGACGAGGCGCCTTCTGCCGGCACACGATGCACCATCACACCCACCGTCGTTTCCGTGGGGCCGTAGTGGTTGTAGACCACGGTCTGCGGTGCGAGCCGCGCGATGCGCTCGATGAGCGAGCGCGGTGCGGCCTCGCCGCCCAGCACCAGCGTGTCGGGCAGCTTCGGTGCATCGTCCTCGAGCAAGGCCTCCAGGTGGGAGGGCACCATCTTGAGCGCGTCGATCCGGCGTTCGCGCATGAAGCCCGCGAAAGCGCGCGCATCCTTCACGTCGCCGGGGTCCGCCACGACGAGGCAGGCGCCGTTGTGGAACGCACCGAAGAGCGCCGTGTTGCCCAGGTCCGCGACGACCGAGCTGGTGAGCGCCCAGCGACGGCAGCGGCCCAGGTCCATGGCCGACGACACCGCCGCCACGTAGTTGAGCAATTGCCCTTGCTCGATCACCACGCCCTTGGGCGTTCCCGTCGAACCCGAGGTGTAGAGCACATAGGCCAGGTCACGCATCGCAGGCTGGTGTGCCGGCGCGCTGTCGGCAAAGCCGCCCCGGTCCATGTCACCGAGCGATGCCTGCCGCCACGGCGCATCGCCGGGCGAAGCCGACCCGGTGGCATGGAGCACGAGCGACGGCACGGCGTCTTCCAGCACGGCCTGGCGGCGTGCAGCGGGCCATTCGGGGTCCAGCGGCAGGTAGCCCGCCCCGATGCGCCAACTCGCGAACATCGCTACCAGCAAGTCGACCGACCGCGGAAGGTTGAGCGCCACCAGCGCTCCGGCCGTGGCGCCCTTGGCCTGCAGCCAGTGCGCCATCCGGTTGATTCGCGCATCGAATTCGCGGTAGCTCAGAAGCACATCGCCTGCCTCCAGCGCGGGCGCGTCCGGCGTCGTCAGAGCCCAGCCGGCGACCTGCTCGGCCAGCGTGAGGGTTCCGAAATCCGCCTCCTCGCCACGGGCTGCGAGCAACAGCAATTCGCGCTCGCGCGAACCGACCAGCACGAGACTGCCAACCGTCGCGCGAGGCTGCGCCACGGCATCTTCAAGCAACGTGCCGTACTGCCACAGCAACCGCTCCACGGCCTGCGATGAATAGCGCGATGCGTCCGCATGCACGGACAGCGTGAACGCCTGCCCGGCCTGGCCGACCTGCAGGGCCAGCTCAAAACAAGGCTGCGGCCCGGGCGCGGTGTCCACACGCCATGACACGGCGCCGTGCGACCGCACAGGCGCCTCGTCGAAACCGAAGCCCACGTCGAGGTGCGCGGAGATCGGCGGCGCATCGATTGCCCAGTACTCCTGCGCCTCGGTATGCGCCTCGACTGTTTTGCCCAGGCGCCCGATCCAGTCGGATAAGCGCTCTTCAGGCGCGACATCCACGACCACGGGCAGGATCTTCTCGAAGACGCCCACTGCTGCCTGCATCACTTCGTAGTTGCGCCGGCAATCGTTCTGCCAGCCGGCAACGAATGGCCGGTGGCCCGTCAGCCGGGCCACGAGCAGCCACCAAACGGCCTGCAGCAGCAAGTCGGTGCCGCACCCGAGCTGCCCGGCCACTTCCTGCATGCGGGCGGCGAGCGCCGCGTCAAGAGGAAGGGCGAGGCTGATGCGAGTCGGTGTGCCTTCGCGCTCCCCGTCCGCCCGGGTGTTCAGGCGCGGCGCCTGCAGCATGTCGGCGCGGTCGATGTAGGCATGCCAGTAGCCACGCCCGTCGGCCGCTTCGTCGTCGCTGTCGAGCTCCTGGCGCCATTCGACGAACTGCGCGTACTGGAAGACCTCGTCCGCATCGACGACCTGCCCCGTCAGGTAGGCCGTGGCAATCTGATCCAGCAAGCCCTGCAGGCTGCCCTTGTCCGCGGCGAACACGCTGGCAACCAGCAGGAGCTTGTGTCGTGTTTCTCCGAGCCGGGCGACTCCGATGCGCAGCAGCGCGCCGCTCGCGACATCCAGCGGCTCTTCCGTACACACGGCGATCCAGTCGGCCAGCGCGGCCGCACTGTCGTCATTGCCGCGAAGGTCGATTTTTTTCAGGCCCGGCGCGACCACCGCATCGAGTGCCTGTTGCCGCAGGCCCCGGAAGCCGGGAACCTGCAACACAGCCGAGCGCAGCGCCACATGGGCCTGCACCACCGACTGCACCGCAGCCTGCAGGCGCGCCGCATCGAGCTCGCCGTCGAGATCGGCCAGCAGCACGAGCTTGGGCGCGCCGGTCGCGGCCTGTTCTCCGTGCTGAGCCCAGATGGCACGCTGCTCCGGACTGAGCGGCAAAGCGGAACTCGTGGTTTCAAGGATGGCAGCCATGGCTTCAACCCTCGGACACAACGGGTTGCTGGGCAGCGCGGTCGAACATCGCGCCCATGGCGACCACGATCTTGCGCGGCCCCTCGTACGGGTCCCGCGCGTGTGCCGCGAGCATGTTGTCGAGCATCACCACATCGCCCTGGCGCCAGTCGAAGCGCACGGCGCACGCCTCGTAGGCACGGCCGACGATCGCCATGGTCTCATCATCGATCGGCGTACCGTCGCCGTAGGTCACGTGCCGCGGCAGGCGATCCAGGCCTCCGGCCATGACCAGCAAGTCTTCGCGCACGTCCGCCTCCAGGCAACTCACATGGTGCAGTTGGATCTGGTTGAAGAAAACGCGCTCGCCCGTGACGGGGTGCGTGATCACCGCCGGGCAACGGGTGCGGGTCTGCAGCGTTTCCTCGTCCAGCCAGCGCCAATCGGTGCCCGCCAGTGCGAGACGCGCCTCGACCTCCGCCTTGCTGTCGGTCTTGAAGAAGTCCTGCCAGCTCACGTCGAACCGGGGCACGAAGGTGCGCACGTACAACAGCTCCTTACGCTCGAACTCCGCCACCATGTCGGCCGGCAGATGGCGCAGCATCTCGCGGCAATCGACGATGGGCGTGGCGCCGCCCACGGGCGAAGGCAGCTCGCAGAAGAACCACTGCTTGCGCGGCCAGCGGTCGAGGTGCGAGCTCTCGTTGTGATACAGGATCATCTGGCGCTCGGGATACGGCGTCGAGCGATAGGTGTTGCGCCCGCCTTCCTTCTTCGGCAGGTCGCCGTAGCCGCCGTAGAGCTCGGGCTCGATCACTTCTGCAAAAGCCTCGAATTCCTGCGGCGTACGCAGGCCGAAATTGCGCAGCAGGATGCCGCCGTGCTTGCGCAGGCTGGCCTCGATGTAGTCACGCTGCTCCCGGGCCCATGCCACCGCGTCGATGTCGCTGCTCGTGGCCTCGATGACCAGCGGAAAGGTCCGTTGGTCCGACAGGAAGGACGTGCGCACGGGCGAGCGCGGTGCCGACTGGACGTCGCGGTCCTTGTCCGCGAATTTCTTGAGCTTCTGCAGTTTGCCCAGCGCAGGCGAAGTAGATGACATGGTTTTTCTTTCCGGGTTGGATTGAATGACGAAACTCTCCAGCACGCCGTTGGGTGCCGCGACAACCTGCTGCAGGAGATCGCGCCACGCGGCGGATGCGCGTTCGATGGTTTCGCGCACATACAGGCTGGAGGCAAAGGTCCACTCGGCCCGCAGGCCGCTTTCGTTCTCGCTCACGAAGACCGCGAGGTCGAACTTCGATGTCGTTCCGGGTTTCGCGATCGGCTCGATGACGACACCCGGGATCTCGAAGCGTTCTTCGGGCATGTTCTGCATGACGAACAGCACCTGCACCAGCGGGTTGTGCTGGCGGCTGCGGGGCGCGCCGACCAGCTCGACGATCTGGTCGAAAGGCACGTCCTGGTGCTCGAAGGCCGACAGCGTGCTCTCCTTGACCGTCGAGAGCCACTGCACGAATGGCAGTGCTGGCAAGAGCCGGGAACGCAACGGCACGACGCTGACAAAAAAGCCGATCAGGTCTTCGAGCGCCGGATGGTCGCGCCCTGCAACGTCAGTGCCGACCACCAGGTCGTCCGACGCGGCCTGCCGGTGCAGCACGAGCAGGAAGGCCGACAGCAGCAGCACGTAGAGCGAGGTCTTCTGCTCCCGCGCCAGGCCCTGCAGCGCCTGCGCGAGCTCGCTCCCGATATCGATGCCGACCGTGTCGCCCGCCACCGAAGCCACAGGGGGACGGGTGCGATCGGGTTTGAGCGTGGAAACGGCGGGAGCGGCATCGAGGTAGTCGCGCCAGAACGCGGTGTCTTGCGCAAGGTTCTGCGCGAGCTTGCGGTGGTGCCAGTCGGCGTAGTCCGCGTACTGGATCGCGAGCGGTGCAAGGGGTGAGCCACGCCCCTCCCGCAGCGCCGCATAGAGGGCCATGAAGTCCTGGATGAAGACGGCTTCCGACCAACCGTCGAACACGATGTGATGCACGCACAGAAGCAGCACGTGCTCCTCGGGCTGCAAGCGCAGCACGGCCGCCGCAAAGGTCGGGCGCGTTGTCAGGTCGAACGCGGTGCCCGCATGCGCGGCGAGCGCGTCGTTCATCGCTGTCGCCCGGAACTCGCCCGACAGGTGCGAAATATCCGTCAACGGAACGACGAGCTCGCTCTCTGGCGCGATGCGCGCCACGGGGTCGCCGTCGTCGTTCTCGGGGAAGCAGGTCCGCAGCACTTCGTGCCGCTGCACGATGGCATCGAGCGTGGCCCGCACCAGATCGACATCGAGCGCTCCCGACAACCGCAGCGCCGCCGAGATGTTATAGGCCGAGTGCTTGCCGGTCGAACCGTCCGACAGCCGGTTCACCAGCCACAAGCGCTGTTGCGCGGGCGAGAGCTTCATGTCGGCCATGCGCTCGACCGGTTGCAGCACCGGTGCCTGGCTGGACAACGGGGTGCCATGCCTCGCCTGCCGGGCGACATTCGCAAGGTCTCGAAGCACCGGGTGCTCGAATATCTTGCGCAGCGGCAACTCGAAGCCGCCGTCGACGCGTGCCCTCGACGCGAGTTGTGCGGCCAGCAGGGAGTGCCCGCCGAGCTCGAAGAAGCTGTCATGCCGCCCCACGCGTGCAACGCCCAGCACCTCGGCCCAGATCGCAGCCAGCTCTTGTTCCACCTCGCCTTCGGGCGCCTCGTATGCGCGGTCGCTCGTGAACTCCGCCTCCGGCAGTGCCTTGCGGTCGACCTTGCCGTTTCCGTTCAAAGGCAGGCGGTCGAGCACGACGATGGCGGCCGGCACCATGTAGTCGGGCAGCACCACCGCGAGCCGGTCGCGCAGCATCGCCACCTCCATCGCCTGCCCCGCCTGCAATGCGATGTAGGCGACCAGCGATGCGCCACTCGCGCTTTCGCGCGCCACTACCACGGCCTCGCGCACTTCGGGCTGCGCCAGCAACTGCGCCTCGATCTCTCCCAGCTCGATGCGGAAGCCCCGCACCTTCACCTGGTGGTCGATGCGACCCAGGTACTCCAGTTGGCCTTCTGCGTTCCAGCGCACCAGGTCGCCCGTGCGGTACAGGCGCTGACCGTCTTTCGCCGCAATGAAGCGCTCGGACGTCAGGCCCGCGCGCTGGAAGTAGCCGCGCGCCAGGCCGATGCCGCCCAGGAACAGTTCGCCCGGCACACCTACCGGCGCCGGGTTCAGGAATCCGTCCAGCACGTGGAGCGTTGTGGCCGCAATCGGTCCGCCGATGCGAGGCCTGCCGCGAACCTCGGCCGCCGTCGACCAGATGGTCGTTTCGGTGGGGCCGTACATGTTCCAGAGCTCGACGCCGATCGCCCGCAGGTCTTCCGCAAGGTCTTCCTGCAGCGCTTCTCCACCGCACAGGCCCTTGAAGTTCGCAAGCCGACCGCCGTTCCATCCGGTAGCCCGCAAAAGCCGCCAGCCCGCGGGCGTGGACTGAAGCACCGTGGCGCCGCAGTCATCCATCAGTTTCCCGAGCGCACTGCCGCTTCGCACCACATCCCTCGATGCCAGCACGAGGCGCGCACCGCTGAGCAGCGGCAGATACAGCTCCAGGGCAGCGATGTCGAACGACAGGGAAGTGACTGCGACTAGCACGTCGTCCTGCGTCATGCCCGGTGCGTCTTTCATGCTCAGCATGAAGTGGCTGAGCGACAGGTGCCGCACCATCACGCCTTTCGGTTTTCCCGTGGAGCCGGAGGTGTAGATGACGTAGGCCAGGTTCTCGCCGCCCAGCGCGATCTGCGGGTCCGCATCGGAGCAGCCGCCGGTGTCCAGCGTGTCCAGTGCCAGTACCTGCAGCGCCTCGGCGCCCGGCACCAGGGCTCTCAGGTGACTCTGCGTGAGCAGCAGCGCGATGCCGCTGTCAGCCACCATGTAGGCCAGCCGGTCCACCGGGTACTCCGGGTCCAGCGGCACATACGCACCGCCGGCCTTCAGGATCGCGAGCACGCCAACCACCATGTCGATGGAGCGCTCCACTGCAATCCCCACCTTCGTCTCCGGCTTCACGCCCAGGGCGATCAGATGGTGCGCGAGGCGGTTGGCTCGCGCATTGAGTTCGCCGTAGCTCAGCACCTCGTCGCCGAAGACCAGCGCCACTGCATCGCGATGTGCCGCGACCTGTCGCTCGATCAGCCGGTGCACCGGCACATCTCCTGCATACCGCACGGTGTTTTCACCCCACGCGGCAAGCTGGCGCTGCTCGCCATCGGACATCACCCCGAGTTCGCAGACCGGCCAGTCGGGCTGCAGCGACAGGCCCTGCGCCACGGCCTCGACAGCTGCAACCATCAGGTCGCACACGCGCCCGGCATCCACGGCCTCGTGAATCTGCGCGACCAACCCGAAGCCCTCGCCCAGGTCGTCCACCGACATCTCTATCGGGTAGTTGGTGCGCTCCCTGCTGCCGAGGATCTCCATGCCCTCCCAGAGCGGGCCCTTCTGCGCCGCCTTGCCCTGCTGCGCGCCGTAGCGGTAATTCAGCAGCGCCGTGAACAGCGGCATCCGCTCCGGCAGTCCGCTGCAGCGCTGGGCCAGCGAGAGGCTGGCGTATTCGTGATGCATCAGCTCGATCAGTGCCGCATGCGTCTGGCGCACGCATGCCTGCACGCCTTGCGTTCCCAGCCGAACGCGCACGGGCAGCGTGTTGATGAACATGCCCAGCGCCCGGTCGGCATTCGCGCCGCCCTGCATGCGGCCGAACAGCACGGTGCCGAACACCACGTCGTCCCTGCCCGTGGTCTTGCTCACCACCAGCGCCCAGGCCAGGTGGAACAGCGCCGCGGCGCTCACGCCATGTCTCTGTGCCTGCCGCCTGACCTGCAACGCGAGTCGGGCGTCCAGCGCGAGCGAGGTTTCGCGCACGCGGGTGCCGTCGCCCTGCACGTCGAGCAGGCCGAACGGCGCCGTCGGCTCCTCCACATCGGCGAGCATCCGGCTGAAGAAGGCCTTGTGCTCGGCCTGGCTCACGTCCAGCCTGGCCTGCCCGACGAAGCGCCGGAACGGCACGGGCGCCGACAGCTCGGCCTTTCGCCCTTGCTGGATCAGCGCGATTTCCTCGACGACCAGCTCCAGCGTGGTGTGGTCCACCACCAGGTGATGGTTTGCCAGTTGAAGGAGCCAGCGGCCGTTGTCCGTGTCGTGAGCGGCGATGGCCCTGAGCATCGGTGCATTGCGCACGTCGATGCGGTAGCGGGCCGGGTCGACGTGCGCATCGAGCCGCGCGGCCGCGCTCGCACCACTCGGCTCGGCATCTGCCAGCCACTGGAGCTCGAGCAACGCCTTGCGATGCACCACCTGCACCGGTTCGGGCAGGTCTTCCCACATCACGGCCGTTCGCAGGATGTCATGGCGCGCAATCACTTCGTTGAAGCTGGCGACGAAGTGCTCGAGCCTTTCGCGGCTCTCGAAACTCAGGCGGTTCAGCGTGATGTATGCGTCGCCCTCCGTCTGCAGCATGTGGTGGAAGAGCATCCCCTCCTGCATCGGCACCAGCGGGTAGATGTCTTGTACGTTGGCCGCCCCGCCCGGCACCGCCGCCTCGATGCGCGCAATCTGCCGCGCATCCAGCGCCACAAGCGTCAGCATCTCCGGCTGGATCGCCCTGCAATCCGCCGGAATGCCGTTGGGCGGAACAATCACTTCCCGCCGCACCGGCTCCTGCGCCAGCGCCTGCGCGAAGGCGCCGAGCCGTGGCTGCTGGAACAGCGTGCGCACCTGTGCCGCCCAGCCCTGGGCGCGCATGCGCTCCAAAAGCCGCAGCGCCAGCAGCGAATGGCCGCCGAGTTCGAAGAAGCTGTCCTGCCGCCCCACGCGCGCCACGCCCAGCACCTCGGCCCAGATCGCCGCGAGCTTCTCTTCCACCTCGCCCTCGGGCGCTTCGTACGCCTGCTCGCTCGTGAATTCCGCAGCCGGCAGCGCCTTGCGGTCTACCTTCCCGTTCGTGTTGAGCGGCAATCCTTGCAGCACGACGATTGCCGCGGGAACCATGTAGTCGGGCAGCGCCTGGCCCAGCCGCTCCTTCAGCTGCGCAACGTCGATCGCCTGGCCGGCATGCGGCGATACGTAGCCCACCAGCCTCGTGCCGGCGGGGCCTTCGTCGGCCACCACAACCGCCTCGCGCACTTCGGGCAGCGCCAGCAACTGCGCCTCGATCTCTCCCAGCTCGATGCGGAAGCCCCGCACCTTCACCTGGTGGTCGATGCGGCCCAGGTACTCCAGCTGCCCCTCGTTGTTCCAGCGCACAAGGTCGCCCGTGCGGTACAGCCGCTCTCCGTCCGCTCCCGCGACGAAGCGTTCCGACGTCAGGCCGGCCCTGTGCAGGTAGCCGCGCGCGAGGCCGGCGCCGAAGACATGCAACTCGCCGGCCACGCCGACCGGCACCGGGTTCAGATGCGCATCGAGTACCCGCAGCCCGAGGTCCGGAATGGCAAGGCCGACCGGACTGCGCTGCCGGCCCAGGTCTGCCGCCGTGATCCGCCGGTAGGTCACATGCACCGTCGTCTCGGTGATCCCGTACATGTTGACCAGCTGCGGGCTTTCGTCTCCGTGGTGCTCGATCCACCGGCGCAGCCGCTGCGGGTCCAGGGCCTCACCGCCGAAGATCACCGCGCGCAGCGCCAGGCGCTCCTGGCCAGCCTCGTAGGCCTGCGGCAGGCTGATCAACTGGCCGAACGCCGAAGGCGTCTGGTTGAGCACCGTCACCTTCTGCGCCCGCAGCAGTTGCAGGAAGTCTTCGGGTGACCGGCTGACCCAGAACGGCACGATGACCAGCTTGCCGCCTGTGCACAGCGCGCCGAAGATTTCCCACACCGAGAAATCGAAGGCATAGGAATGGAAAAGGGTCCAGGTGTCTTGCCGGCCGAACCGGAACCAGGCATCGGTGGCGCCGAGCAGCCGCGTCACGTTGCGATGGCTCATCTGCGCGCCCTTGGGCCTGCCGGTGGAGCCCGAGGTGTAGATCACGTAGGCGAGGTTCTCGCCGTGCAGCGCGACCTGCGGGTCGCTTGCGGGCTGTGCGTCCAGGTCCAGCGTGTCGAGCGCCAGCACGCGCAATCCCTCGGCGCCCGGCACCTGCGACTGCAGATGGCTTTGCGTCAGCAGCAGCGCAACGCCGCTGTCCTGCGCCATGTAGGCCAGCCGCTCCGCGGGGTACTCCGGGTCCATCGGAACATAAGCGCCGCCGGCCTTGAGGATGCCCAGCAGGCCCACCACCATTTCCATGGAGCGCTCCACCGCGATCCCCACCTTCGTTTCCGCCTTGACGCCCAGCGCGATCAGGTGGTGCGCGAGGCGGTTGGCCCTGGCGTTGAGTTCGCCGTAGCTCAGCATCTCGTCGCCGAACACCAGCGCTGCCGCTTCGGGCTGCTGCGCAGCCTGCCTTTCGATCAGCCGGTGCACCGGCGTCGCATCCGGAAAGCTTTGCGAATCGGCACCCCAGGCCGCGAGCTGCGCCCGTTCGGCTTCGCTCAACAACGTCACCTCGCCCACGGCCTGTTCGGGGTGGTCCGCCAGTGCCTGCAGCACCGTCAGGTAGTGGCCGGCCATGCGCTCGATGGTCGAGGCATCGAACAGCTCTGCCGCATAGCTGAACTTCGCATGCAGCCGGCCGTCGGGGCTCTCGTCGGTGACCAGCATCAGCTCGAACTGCGCGGCCTGGGCTCCCAGGTCGTAGGGCTCCAGCGCAAGCCCCGTCAGCCCCTCCAGTCCCGAGAAATCCGCGCGCTGATGATTGAACAGCACCTGGAACAGCGGCTGGATTCCCGGAATGCGCTCGGGCTGCAGTGCCTCGACCAATTGCTCGAATGGCAGATCCTGATGCATCTGCGCGCCCAATGCCGCCTCGTGCGTCTGCGCCAGCACCTGCAACAGGCTGGTGCGGTTGTCGACCACGGCGCGCAGCACCTGCGTGTTGACGAAAAAGCCGACGACGCCTTCAGTCTCCACACGGTGGCGATTCGCAATCGGCACTCCCACGCGAATGTCTTGCTGGCCGCTGTAGCGACCGAGCAGCACCTGGAAGCCGGCCAGCAGCACCATGAACACCGTGCCCCCCTGGCTCCGGGCCCGCTTCTGCAGGCCCTGAACCAGCGACACGGGCAACTCGACCCGATGGGCGGCCGCGCCATACCGGGCATCGGGCCTTCGGGCGCGGTCGAGCGGCAGTTGCAGCACCGGCTGCGTCGCGCCGAGCTGCGCCTTCCAGTAGGCGAGCTGGCGCTCCTGCTCGCCGGCCTCCAGCCAGTGGCGCTGCCACACGGCGTAGTCGGCGTACTGGATCGGCATTGCCTGCAGCGCCACCGCTTCGTGCTGCACGCAGGCGCGGTACTGAGCCACAAACTCGTCCACGATGATCTGCAGCGACCCGCCGTCCGAGACGATGTGGTGCATCACCAGCACCAGCACGTGCGCTTCAGGCGCCAGGCGGATCAGCGCCACCCTCAGCAGCGGTCCTTGCGTCAGGTCGAAGGGCGTGTTGCCGATGCGGTGTGCTGCTTCGCGGGCCATCGCTTCGCGGGCGTCGGCGTCCGTCAGGCTGAGGTCCAGCAGCGAGAAGTCGAGTTCGCCGTCTTCGCGAATCACCTGCTCGGCGAGCCCGTCGGCATCGGCGCGAAACACCGTGCGCAACGATTCGTGGCGCGCCACCAATGCCTTGAAGCTCGTGCGTACCGCGTCTACATCCAGTGCGCCCGTGAGCTTGAGCGCGTCGCTGATGTGATAGGCCGTACTCTGCGGATCGAGCTGCCACAGGAACCACTGGCGCTGCTGCGCGTAGGAGACATGGCAGAGGTCCTGCGCCGCGTCTTCGCGCGGGAGGATGGGAAACTGGTCGAGCGTCAGGCCTTTGGAACGGATCCCCTCGTACACCACGCGGCGCTGCTCGGTCGACAACCGGGAGAAGCGCTCGGCGATGCGACGGGTTGCTGTGGTTTCCATCAAACGGTCTCCATGCTGTCGATTAGCGAATCGATTTCTGAAAGGGCCTGGACCACGGGGCTGTCCCGAAGGGCCTCGGCGATCCGGGCGGCCATGGCGGCCAGGGTCGGGTACTGGAAGACGTCGCGGATCGTGAGTTCGCTTTGCATGGTGGCATGCAGGCGCGCCACCAGCCGCGCGGAAAGCAGCGAGTGCCCGCCAAGCTCGAAGAAGTTGTCGTTGCGCCCCACGCGCTCGACACCCAGCACCTCCGCCCAGATGGCGGCGAGCTTCTCCTCGGTCTCGTCCCGTGGCGCCTCGTACGCGCTGCACGCGGTGAACTCCGGTGCGGGCAGCGCCTTGCGGTCCACCTTGCCGTTCGCGTTCAGCGGCAGTGCGTCGAGTACCACCAGCACCGCGGGCACCATGTAGTCGGGCAGCGCCTCGCCGAGACGCTCGCGCAGCACGGCGGTGTCGATGTCCTGCCCCGACACATAGCCCACCAGCCGGGTCCCCGCAGGGCCGTCGTTCGCAACGACCACGGCTTCGCGCACCTCAGGCTGCGCCAGCAACCCTGCCTCGATCTCGCCCAGCTCGATGCGAAAGCCCCGCACCTTCACCTGGTGGTCGATGCGGCCCAGGTACTCCAGCTGACCCTCGTTGTTCCACCGCACCAGGTCGCCCGTGCGGTACAGCCGCTCTCCGTCTTCTGCTGCGATGAATCTTTCTGCCGTCAGGCCCTCGCGGTTCAGGTAACCGCGCGCCAGCCCGGCACCCGAGACGTACAGCTCGCCCGCCACGCCCAGCGGCACCGGGTTGAGCTGCCCGTCGAGCACCCGAAGCCCCAGGTCCGGGATCGCGATGCCCACCGGACTGCGCGCCTCGCCGACGTCCGCAGCGGTGATGCGCCGCCAGGTCACGTGCACCGTGGTCTCAGTGATGCCGTACATGTTGATCAGCTGCGGGCTGTCGTCGCCGTGGTGCTCTATCCACCCGCGCAGGCGTTGCGGGTCCAGCGCTTCGCCGCCGAAGATCACTGTGCGAAGCGCCAGGCCGCCTTCGTACGCCTGGGGCAGGCCGGCCAGCTGGCCGAAGGCCGAGGGCGTCTGGTTGAGCACCGTGACGCGCTCCTTGCGCAGCAGCTGCAGAAAGTCTTCAGGCGAGCGGCTCACCCAGAACGGCACGACCACCAGCTTGCCGCCGGTGCACAGGGCGCCAAAGATCTCCCACACGGAGAAGTCGAAGGCGTAGGAGTGGAACATCGTCCAGACGTCGTCAGCGCCGAAGCCGAACCACGCATCTGTGGCGCTCAACAGGCGGCTCACGTTGCGATGGCACAGCTGCGCACCCTTGGGCCGGCCCGTGGAGCCCGACGTGTAGATGACGTAGGCGAGGTTCTCGCCGTGCAGTTCGACCTGCGGATCGTGCGACGGCTCTTCGGCCAGGCCGAGCGTGTCCAGCGCCAGCACCTGCAGCGCTTCGGTGCCTGGCACCTGCAGATGGCTCTGCGTGAGCAGCAGGGCGATGCCACTGTCGCCGACCATGTAGGCCAGCCGGTCGGCCGGATATTCCGGATCCAGCGGCACGTAGGCACCGCCGGCCTTCAGGATCGCCAGGATGCCCACCACCATCTCGATGGAGCGATCCACTGCAATGCCCACCTTGGTCTCGGGCCGCACGCCCAAGGCGATCAGCCGGTGTGCGAGGCGGTTGGCTTGTGCATTGAGCTCGGCGTAGCTGAGCGTCTGCTCACCGAAGGACAGCGCTGGCGCTTCGGGATGCGCCCGAACCTGCTTCTCGATCAGCCGATGAATCGGCTCACTCGTTTCAGCCGCCCGCTTGCGCGCGCCCCATGCCGCCAGTTGCGCATGCTCGGCTTCGCCCAGCAACGCCACGTCGCCCACCGGCTGTTCGGGGTGATCGGCCAGGGCGGACAGCACCGCGAGGTAGTGTCCCGCCATGCGCTCGATGCTTCGAGGCTCGAACAGTTCCGCGGCGTACCGCAGGCTCGCTCGCACACTCCCATCGGCGCTTTCAGTGGTTTCCAGCGTCAGTTCGAACTGCGCGGCCTGCGCGCCCAGGTCGCACTCGGTCAGCGTGAGGCCGGGCAGGTTCTGCAGCGCCTTCAGGTCGCCGCGCTGGTGATTGAACATGACCTGGAACAGCGGACTGGTGCTCAGGCTGCGCTCGGGCTGCAGCGCCTCCACCAACTGCTCGAACGGCAGGTCCTGATGGGCCTGTGCGCCGAGCGCGGCGTCCCTGGCGCGTAGCAGCACCTGCGTCAGGCTCTCGCGACCGTCCAGCACGTTGCGCAGCACCTGCGTGTTGACGAAGAAGCCGATCACGCTTTCGGTTTCGGCGCGGTGGCGGTTGGCAACCGGCACGCCCACGCGAATGTCGGACTCGCCGGTGTAGCGGCTGAGCAGCACCTGGAAGCCCGCAAGCAAGCCCATGAACAGCGTCGCGCCCTGACCCTGCAGGCGCCGGTGCAGCCGCTGCACGAGATCGCCCGGCAGTTCGAATCCATGCCGCACGGCGCTGTATCGGCCGTCGGCCTTTCTTGCGTGGTCGGTGGGCAGTTGCAGCACGGGCTGCTCGGTGCCGATGTGCTGCGTCCAGTACGCCAGCTGGCGGTCGCGCTCGCCGGCTTCCAGCCAGTCGCGCTGCCATGCGGCGTAGTCGGCGTACTGGATCGGCAATGGAGGCAACTCTGCAACCGAGCCTTGCACGCGTGCGCTGTACTGCGCCACGAATTCGTCGACGATGACCTGCATCGACCAGCCGTCGGACACGATGTGGTGCATCACCACGACGAGCATGTGCTCCTCGGGCGCCAGGCGGATCAGGCCTACGCGCAGCAGCGGGCCTTCGCCCAGGTCGAAGGGCGTGTGGCTCAGGCGCAGGGCTTCTTCCCTGCTGCGCGCTTCGCGTTCCTGCCCGGTGTGCAGTGCCGCGAGATCGACCATGGCGATGTCCAGCGCCCCGGCTTCGCGGATCAGTTGCCGGGCCAGGCCTTGCGCGTCGGCGCGGAACACTGTGCGCAGTGACTCGTGGCGCTGCACCAGCGCGTTGAAGCTCGCGCGCACGGCCTCTACATCGAGCTTGCCTTCCAGCTTCAGTGCGCCGCTGATGTGGTACGCGGTGCTTGCGGGGTCGAGCTGCCACAGGAACCACTGGCGCATTTGCGCGTGGGACAGCGCGAGGGTGCCGACGCGCTGCGTTGTCGTCAGTACGGGAATTGCCGGTGCCTGTGAAGCGTGATCGATCCTGATGGCATGGGCGATGCGCGACAGGCTCTGGTGTTCGAACACCTGTCGGGGATTCAGTTGCACGCCGGCCCTGGCGGCGCGCGCCGCTACCTTGAGGCTGAGGATGGAGTCGCCGCCGAGTTCAAAGAAGTTGTCGTTGCGGCCCACGCGGGCGACGCCGAGCACATCGGCCCAGATCGTTGCGAGCGCCTGCTCGATCTCGTCCTCGGGCGCCTCGTACGCCCTGTCGCTCGTGAACTCCGGTGCTGGCAGCGCCTTGCGGTCTACCTTGCCGTTGGCGTTCAGCGGCAGTGCATCGAGCACGACGATGACGCTGGGGACCATGTAGTCGGGCAGCGCCTCTGCAAGGCGCTCTCGCAGCGTTGCGGTGTCTATGCGTTGCCCCGAGACGTAGCCCACGAGCCGCGCTCCTGCGGGGCCTTCGTTCGCGACGACGACTGCTTCTCTTACTTCCGGCTGCGCCTGCAACTGCGCCTCGATCTCCCCCAGCTCGATACGGAAGCCCCGCACCTTCACCTGGTGATCGATGCGCCCCAGGTACTCCAGCTGCCCTTCGTTGTTCCAGCGCACCAGATCGCCCGTGCGGTACAGGCGGCTTCCGTTGTCTGTCGCGATGAAGCGCTCTGCCGTCAGTCCTGCCCGCTTCAGGTAGCCCCGTGCGAGGTTGATGCCCCCCAGGTACAGCTCACCGGCCACGCCCACGGGCACTTCGTTCAGGCTTGCGTCCAGCACGTACGCCTGCGTCTCGCTGATCGGCCTCCCGATCGGCACCTGGCTGCTGCCGTCGTCCCGGCACGTCCACTGGGTGACATGGATCGTCGTCTCCGTCGGCCCGTACAGGTTCTGTAGCGTGGCGCCGCTCAGGCGCTGAAGTGCTTCCCTCTGCGTGGCTGCTGGCATGGCCTCGCCGCCGCAGATGATGTGCTTGAGCTTCGTCGTCGCTTCGATGCCCTCGTAGGCCAGGAAGGCCTGCAGCATCGAGGGCACGAAGTTCAGTGTCGTGATCTGGTGCTTCTGGATGAGTTCGACCAGGCGCACCGGGTCGCGGTGATCGCCCGGGTTGGCGATGACCAGTCTTGCCCCTGAGGTCAATGGCCAGAACATCTCCCAGACCGACACGTCGAAGCCGAAGGGGGCCTTGTGCAGGACCGTGTCTGCACCTGCGAGGGTGTAGAACTCCTGCATCCAGGCCATGCAGCTGAACAGCGAGCAATGGCGGATGGCTGCGCCCTTGGGGCGGCCTGTGGAGCCTGAGGTGTAGATGACGTAGGCCAGGTGTTCGCCGTGCAGGCTGACTTGCGGATCGGCCTCGGACTCGGACGCTGTATCGAGGGTGTCGAGTTCCAGCACCTGCAATGCATCGGCACCCGGGATCAGCGAACGCAGGTGGCTCTGGGTCAGGAGCAGCGCGATACCGCTGTCCTCGACCATGTAGGAAAGACGGTCTGCGGGGTACTCAGGATCAAGGGGTACATAAGCACCACCCGCCTTGAGCACGGCGAGGATGCCCACCATCATTTCTGTGGAGCGCTCCACGCAGATGCCCACCAGCACATCTAGGCCTGCGCCCATGCCGATCAGGCGATGAGCCAGCCGGTTCGCTCGGGCATTGAGTTCCGAATAGCTCAGGGCTTCATCGCCGAAGACCAAAGCAGGCGCCTGCGGCTTCGACTTCGCATGCGCCTCGATCTGGCGATGCACGGGCTGTGCGCCCTCATGGCGGCGCGGGTTCTCGCTCCACGCCACAAGCTGCGCGCGCTCCGCAGCCCCCACCAGCGCCACATCGCCCACTGCCAGCTCAGGCTGGGCAGCCAATGCCTCCAGCACCGACAGATAGTGCCCAGCCATCCGCTCGATCGTCTCCCGATCGAACAGCTCCGCCGCGTAGAGAAAAGTCGCATCGACCCGCCCGTCTTCGAGTTCCAGCGTCTGCAGCGTCAACTCGAACTGCGCATCCTCTTCCTCGAAATCCAGCCGCTGAACCGACACGCCCGGCCATTCGGCCAGCGAGCGATGGTCGCGTCGCACGTGGTTGAACATCACCTGGAACAGCGGGTTCGCGCTCAGGCTGCGTTCGGGCCGCAACGCACCGACCAACTGCTCGAACGGCAGGTCCTGATGGGTCTGCGCGCCGATGGCGGTGTCACGCGTCTGCACCAGCAACTCGGCCAGCGTCGTGCGCGCGCCGATTTGCGAGCGCAGCACCTGCGTGTTGACGAAGAAGCCGACGACGCCCGCCGTCTCCGCGCGGTTGCGGTTGGCAATGGGCACGCCGACGCGCGCATCGGTCTGCCCCGTGTGCCTGAACAGCAGCGCATTGAAGCCTGCGAGCAGCGCCATGAACAGCGTCGCGCCTTGCCCTTGGGCCTGCTGGCGCAGCCGCGCGACGGTGTCGGCCGGCAGCGCGACGGTGACGCGTGCCGAGCCGTAGCGGCCATCGGCGTTGCGCGGGCGGTCGGTGTGCAGCGAGATCACCGGCTGCTCGGTGCCCAGGTGATCGCGCCACCATGCGAGCTGGCGCTCGCCCTCGCCGCCGTCGAGCCACTGGTTCTGCCAGACGGCGTAGTCGGCGTACTGCACCGTCAGTGCGGGCTGCGCTGCTGGCTGCCCCTGCACGCGCGCGGCGTACTGCGCGGCCAGCTCGTCCAGCGTGAGCTGCACGGACCAGCCGTCGGACACGATGTGATGCATCACGACCAGCAGCCGATGCGTTTGCGCGCCGGTCTTCAGCAGCACGGTGCGCATCAGCGGGCCGCGCGTGAGGTCGAAAAGCTCGGTGCGAATGCTGCGCACCTCGTGCTGGATGGCTGCCTCGCACGCTTCAGTGTCGAGCGCGCTCAGGTCGATGCACGGCAGTTCAACCGTCAAGGTCTCAAGAATGACCTGCTCCGCCTCGCCGTCGCCTTCCTCGCGGAACACGGTGCGCAGCGACTCGTGGCGGTCGACCAGCGCCTGCATGCTCGCGCGCAGGGCCTCGGTGTCCAGTTGCCCCGTGAGCACCAGGCCGCCGCTCAGGTGATAGGCGGTGCGGGCCGGGTCCAGCTTCCACAGGAACCACTGCCGGCGCTGGGCAAAAGACAGCGGCGCCCGGTCCTTCTGCGGGCGCGGGGGAATGGCGCTCCCGGCCTCTCGCGTGCCGGCCACATTCGCACCGCGCAGTCTTTCTTTCAGCCTGGCGCGTTGTTCGGCGCTCAGGCTGGCGCGGCGTGCGGAGATATCCTGGATTTCGGGCATGACGGTGCTTGTTTCAGACGGTGGCGGACAGTCGGTCCGGTGTGGCGGCATCGGCCGGGTCGCCGTTCTCGCTGTTCTCTATCTCTTCGATCAACCGGGTCTCGACCAGCAGGGCCAAGTCGGCGATGGTTGGCGCCTTGAAGAAGGCGGCCGGGTGCAGCTCGACCTCGTAAGCCTTGCGCACGCGCGCCAGGATCTGGATGGCGAGCAGCGAGTCGCCGCCCAGCTCGAACAGGTTGTCGTGGATGCCGATGGCGGTAATGCCCAGCATGTCCTGCCAGACGGCGGCAAGGCCGGTCTCGAGGTCGCCGTCGGGCGCGACGTAGGGCGTGTCGAGCGCGGGGCGCGGGTGGTTGCGACGGCCCGCGCGCGCGGCGTGGGCCAGCGGCCCGGACTCGATCAGCTCGAGCATGCCGCTGTCGAGCTCGCCAAGGCGCTGCGTCAGGTCGGTCGTGGAGATCACGACCTGCGAGAACGCCGGGCCGTTGACGATTCGTTCCAGCGCCAGCGCGCCTTCGGGGCCGTCCATGCCGACGCCTTCGGGCAGCACCATGCCAGCGGCCATGCCAAGGTCGCGCCAGGCGTCCCAGTTGACCGAGAACACCGCGTGGCGCGCACTGCGCTGCACCTGCGCGGCCAGTGCGTCGAGGTACGCGTTGGCCGCGGCGTAGTCGCTCATGCCCAGGCCGCCGGCCATGCTGGAAATGGATGAGCAGAAGAGCACGAAATCGAGTGCGTCTTCGCGCACTGCTTCGAGCAGCGCCTGCGTGCCGCGCAGCTTGGGTGCGAACACCGCGTCGACCATGGCGCGGGTGCGCTGGCCGATCATCCCGCTGCTGGCATGGCCCGCCGCGTGGATCACGCCGTGGATGGCGCCGAAGCGCAGCCGGGCCTGCGCGGTGGCGGCCTTCATCTGCGCGGCATCAGACACGTCCGCTGACAGCGCGAGCACTTCGCCGCCAAGGGTTTCGAGTTCGAGCAGCTGCAGCAGCTTCTGGCGCAATGCCGCCGGCTGCTCCGGCGATGCGGCCAGCGCCTCCCAGGTGCTGCGCTCGGGCAACGGCGTGCGCCCGAAAAGCACCAGCTTCGCCTGCCACGACTTGGCAAGGTGCCGCGCCACGGAAAGGCCCACGCCGCCGAGGCCACCGGTGATCAGGTAGACGCCATTGGTGCGCAGCCGCTGCTGCGGCCCCGCGCCCGGCGCAGGCAGCGCCAGCGGCTCGTAGGCCTTGACCCAGCGATGCGGGCCGCGGTACGCCACCAGCGGCTCGTCGTGGCGCGCCGGCATGTCGGCCGCGAGCTGCTTCACCAACCATGCCTCGGCATCGCTGCCGGCTGTGGGCAGCACCACATCGACGACGCGGCTGTCGATGTGGGGATACTCCTGCCCGATCACCTTGGCCAGGCTGAACAGCGTGGCCTTCTCGGGGCACAGGGGCTCCAGCCCGCTCACGTCTTCCATCTGGTTGGTGACGACCTGGATCGCCAGCTTGCGCTCGCTGCCGGCCGACGCGCTGTCGAGGGCCTGCGCCAGGGCCAGCAGGCTGAAGAAGCCGCGCTCCAGCATCTCGCTCGACTGCGAAGGCACTGCAAGCTCGTCGTCCACGCTCCACAGGTGATAGATCTTCGAGACCGGCCCCAGCTCGGCCTGCACCTTGCGCAGCACCTGCTCGTGGTCGGCACGCTCGCCGGGGCGCACCGCGTAGTGGCGCGGGCTGATCTCGACGAAGCCCGGCCCCTGCTCCACCCAGACCACGGGATGCGCGTCGGCCTCACGGTGCAGGTGGCGGATCAGGCTGTCGGTGAGGCTGCGCGTTTCGCCGAACACCAGCGTGCAGGTGCCGGTCGGCGCGGGGGTGTGCACCGCCAGCAGCGGCTCGGTGCGCTTCCAGGTGGGCACGTAGAAGGCGTCGGCTGCCGGCCCTGCCTTGGCGCTGCCCTCGAATGTGCCCGCCTCGATCCAGTACGACTGGCGCTGGAACGGATAGGTAGGCAACGGCACCTGGCGGCGCGGCTGGCCCGCGCGGCAGGCGGCCCAGTCGATCTCGACACCGGCACACCAGAGCGCGCCGGTCACGCTGGCCAGTTGCCGCTCGTTGCGGGCCTGCTGCTGCGGATGCGCCTGGCTCGCCCAGATGCCTGCGGCCGACCCGGCCATCGGATGCTGGCGCGCGAGGCCCGCCAGCGTTTCGCCGGGGCCCACTTCGAGCACGACGCGCCCGGCCACGCCCAGCAGCGCGGCGAGTCCGTCGGCAAAGCGCACGGTGCTGCGCAGATGGCGACCCCAGTAGGCCGGGTCCACCGCCTGCTCGGCCGTGATCGGCTGGCCGGTGACGTTGGAGATGAAAGGAATGCGCGGCGCATGGCGCGGCACCGAGGCAACCACCTGCTGCAGTTCGGCCACGATGGACTCGGTCATGGCCGAGTGGGAAGCGATGGCAACGTGCAGGCGGCGCGGCATCAGGCCACCGGCGAGCAGTTGCTTTTCTGCCGCTTCGATGGCCTGCAGCGGCCCCGCGAGCACGCACAGCTGCTGGCCGTTGATCGCGGCGATGTCGCAGCCCGCCTGGAGGAACGGTGCGAGTTCGGCCTCGGTCAGCGCGATGGCCGTCATGGCACCGGCGGGCATCGATTGCATCAAGCGGCCGCGCGTGGTGACGATGCGCAGCGCGTCTTCCAGGCTGAACACGCCGGCCAGGCAGGCGGCCACGTATTCGCCAAGGCTGTGGCCCAGCATCACGGCGGGTTGCACGCCGCGCGCCATCCAGGCGCGGGCCATCGCGTACTCGACGATGAACAGCACGGGCTGCGTGTATTCGATACACGACAGCTTCTGGTCGGCCGCAGCTTCGGCGCCGGCTGCGGGGTAAAGCAGCTGGCGCAGGTCCATGCCCATCGCGTCGTTCAGCAAGGCGCAGCAGCGGTCGACCTCACCGCGGAACACCGGGTCGTCGCGGTACAGCGCCGCGCCCATGTTGGCGTGCTGCGTGCCGCCGCCGGGGAACAGGAAGGCGACCTCGGGCGCGGTGGCCGGCGCGCGCATCACCTGCTCGAAGCCGCCCTCGGGCAACAGCAGCGTCTGCGCAGCCATGGCATGGCCGTTGGCAACGATGGCCGCGCGCAGCGGCAACGGGCGGCGGCCGCTCTGCAAGGTGTGCGCGATGTCGGCGAGCGGTTGGCCGGCAGACGCTTCGAGATGGCGGCCGAGCTGCCGGCCGGCCTCCTGCAGCGCAGCGGCGTTCTGCGCCGACAGCGGCAGCACCTGCCAGCTGGACGGGCTTTCAACCAGCTTCGCGGCCGGCGCCTCTTCGAGCACCACGTGCACATTGGTGCCGCCGATGCCGAACGAGCTGACGCCCGCGCGGCGCGGCGCGGCACCCGCGGGCCATGCCTTGGTGGTGGCATTGACATAGAACGGGCTCGCCGCGAAATCGATCTGCGAATTGGGCCGCTCGTAGTGCAGGCTGGCCGGCAGCGTCTTGTGCTTGAGCGCCATCACCGTCTTGATGAGGCCGGTGACGCCGGCCGCCGCATCGAGGTGGCCGACGTTGGTCTTGACGGAGCCGATGGCGCAGTAGCCGGTGCGATCTGAATCGGCCCGGAAGGCCTGCGTCAACGCGGCCAGCTCGATCGGGTCGCCGAGCACCGTGCCTGTGCCGTGCGCCTCGATGTAGCCGACGGATTCGGCCGTCACGCCAGCGATCAGTTGCGCCGCGCGGATGACTTCGGCCTGGCCGTTCACGCTGGGCGCGGTGAAGCCGACCTTGTCGGCGCCGTCGTTGTTGGCGGCCGTGCCCTTGATGACGGCGTGGATGGTGTCGCCGTCGCGCAGCGCGTCGTCCAGGCGCTTGAGTGCCACGAGGCCTGCGCCGCTGCCGATTACCGTGCCCGCGGCCTTCTCGTCGAAGGCGCGGCAGTGGCCGTCGGGCGAGAGGATGGCGCCGGCCTGGTAGAGGTAGCCGCCGTCCTGCAGCAGGTTGAGCCACACGCCGCCGGCCAGCGCCATGTCGCAGTCGTAGCCCAGCAGCGCCTGGCAGGCTGTGTGCACCGCGGCCAGCGAGGTCGAGCAGGCGGTCTGCACCGTCACTGCCGGGCCGCGCAGGTTGAGCTTGTAGGCCACGCGGGTGCACAGCGAACCGCCGGAGTTGCCGCTCATGAGGCCCAGCAGGTCGGCGATGCCGCGTCCGTCGCCCAGGCCGAATGCGGGCAGCAGGTGCCGCATGAGGTACAGGTTGGGGCCCTCGCCCGCGTACACGCCGATCTTGCCCGGCCAGGTATGCGCGTCGCAGCCGGCGTGCTCCAGTGCTGCCCATGCGCACTCCAGGAAGATGCGCTGCTGCGGATCGAGGTACTCGGCTTCGCGCGGCGAGTAGCCGAAGAAGCCGGCGTCGAACTGGTCGAAGCCCTTGAACTGGACGCCCGCCTTTACGTAGGCCGGATCGTCGAGCAGCTCCTGCGAGATGCCTTGCGCGCGCAGCTGCTCGTCGGTGAAGCCGGCTATGGACTCCACACCGTCGCGGATGTTGCGCCAGAACGCATCGACATCTTCGGCGCCCGGAAAGCGGCCCGCCATGCCGACGATGGCGATCTCGATGCCGGTGGCTGCATCGGCCTGCGCGGCCTGCGCGTTGAGGGTGTTCATCAGTTGACTCTTTCCGCGGATTTGCGACGTTGAAGCAAGGCGGCGCGCTGGCGCAGCGCACGGTCGTCGCCGGCCGTGGGCGACAACGCCGCGGGTGCATCGGCGCCGCGCGCCATCCACTGGGCCAGCGAACCGACCGTGGGGTACTTGAAAAGCTGGACCAGTGCGACGGTGGTGCGCAGCCTGTCTTCGAGCAGGCGGTGCACGCGAACCAGCAGCAGCGAGTGCCCGCCGAGATCGAAGAAGTTGTCGTGAGTGCCGACCTTGTCCATCTGCAGCACTTCGGCCCAGATGGCGGCGATGGTTTCGGCGATGGGGCCTTGCGGGGCTTCGTAGGGTTTGTCGCTGGTGATGGCGGCGGTGGGGAGTGCCTTGCGGTCTACCTTGCCGTTGGCGTTCAGCGGCAGGGCATCGAGCACCACGATGACGCTGGGCACCATGTAGTCGGGCAGCGCCTCTGCAAGGCGCTCTCGCAGCGTGGCTGTGTCTATGCCTTGCCCCGAGACGTAGCCCACGAGCCGCGCTCCTGCGGGGCCTTCGTTCGCGACGACCACCGCCTCCCTGACTTCGGGCTGGGCTTGCAACTGCGCCTCTATCTCCCCCAGCTCGATACGGAAGCCCCGCACCTTCACCTGGTGGTCGATGCGCCCCAGGTACTCCAGCTGCCCCTCGTTGTTCCAGCGCACCAGATCGCCCGTGCGGTACAGCCGGCTTCCGTTGGCCGCTGCGATGAAGCGCTCTGCCGTCAGTGCTGGTCGCTTCAGGTAGCCCCGTGCGAGGTTGATGCCCCCCAGGTACAACTCTCCCGCCACACCTGCCGGTACTTCGTTCAGGCTGGCGTCCAGCACGTACGCCTGCGTCTCGCTGATCGGCCGGCCAATCGGCACCTGGCTGCTGCCGTCATCCCGGCACGTCCACTGCGTGACGTGGATCGTCGTCTCCGTCGGGCCGTACAGGTTCTGCAGCGTGGCGCCGCTCAGGCGTTGAAGTGCTTCTCTTTGCGTGGCTGCGGGCATGGCCTCGCCGCCGCAGATGATGTGCTTGAGCTTCGTCGTCGCTTCGATGCCCTCGTACGCCAGGAACGCCTGCAGCATCGAGGGCACGAAGTTCAGCGTCGTGATCTGGTGCTTCTGGATGAGTTCGACCAGGCGCACCGGATCCCGGTGATCGCCCGGGTTGGCGATGACCAGTCTTGCCCCTGAGGTCAATGGCCAGAACATCTCCCAGACCGACACGTCGAAGCCGAAGGGGGCCTTGTGCAGGACCGTGTCAGCACCTGCGAGGGTGTAGAACTCCTGCATCCAGGCCATGCAGCTGTACAGGGCTTGATGGCGGATGGCTGCGCCCTTGGGGCGGCCTGTGGAGCCTGAGGTGTAGATGACGTAGGCCAGGTGTTCGCCGTGCAGGCTGACTTGCGGATCGGCCTCGGACTCGGACGCTGTATCGAGGGTGTCGAGTTCCAGCACCTGCAATGCGTCGACACCGGGGATGAGATCTCGCAGGTGGCTCTGGGTCAGCAGCAATGCGATGCCGCTGTCTTCGACCATGTAGGAAAGGCGGTCTGCGGGGTACTCGGGGTCAAGGGGCACGTAGGCGCCGCCTGCCTTGAGCACTGCAAGGATGCCCACCATCATTTCTGTGGAGCGCTCCACGCAGATGCCCACCAGCACATCGGGGCCTACGCCCATGCCGATCAGGCGGTGGGCAAGGCGATTCGCACGGGCATTGAGTTCCGAATAGCTCAGGGCTTCATCGCCGAAGACCAAAGCGGGCGCCTGCGGCTTCGACTTCGCGTGCGCCTCGATCTGGCGATGCACGGGTTGTGCGCCTTCGTGGCGGCGCGGGTTCTCGCTCCACGCCACAAGCTGCGCGCGCTCCGCCGCCCCTACCAGCGCCACATCGCCCACTGCCAGCTCAGGCTGGGCAGTCAATGCCTCCAGCACCGCCACGTAGTGCCCCGCCATCCGCTCGATCGTCTCCCGATCGAACAGCTCCGCCGCGTAGACCAGCCCCAGCGTCAACCGGCCATCGGGTGTCTCGCGGGCTTCCAGCACGAGTTCGAATTGCGCAGTTCCGTCTGGCAGCGCATGGTGCGCAACCTCGAGCCCCGGCAGCTGCGCCAACGCCCGATAGTCTTCGACAAGATGGTTGAACATCACCTGGAACAGCGGGCTCTGGCTCAGGCTGCGCTGCGGCTGCAGTGCTTCGACCAATTGCTCGAAGGGCAGGTCTTGGTGCGTCTGCGCGCCCAGCACCGCTTCTTTCGCCTGCGCCACGACATCCGACAGCCGCATGCGCCCACCGATCCGGTTGCGCAACACCAGCGTATTGACGAAGAAGCCGATGATGTTTTCCGCCTCGACACGGCTGCGGTTTGCCACCGGAGCGCCGACGCGGATGTCTTCCTGCCCGGTGTAGCGGTGCAGCAGCGCCTGGAAGCCGGCCAGCAGCACCATGAACAGCGTGGCGCCCTCGCTAGCCGCGGCCTGGCGCAAGCCGGCCAGCAGTGCCCCGGGCACTTCGACGCTGTGGCGTGCCGCGCGATAGCCGATCTGCGCCGTGCGCGGACGGTCGATCGGCAGCGCCAGCACAGGATGCTCTTCGCCGAGCTGCGCGCGCCACCAGGCCAGTTGCCGCTCGGCCTCGCCCGCGGCGAGCCAGTTGCGCTGCCACGCCGCATGATCGACGTATTGGATTCGTGGTGCGGTGCGGCGCGACGGGGCATCGCCCTTCAGCCGCGCGGCATAGCCGGCCGCCAGTTCATCGAGCAGCACCTGCATCGACGCGCTGTCGGAAATGATGTGATGCATCACCACCACCAGCAGGTGCGAGGTGTCCGACAGGCGGATCAACGCCACGCGCAGCAACGGCCCCTGCGTCAGGTCGAAGGGCGCGGCATGCAGGCGCTGCGCTTCTTCTGCGGCACGTGCTTCGCGCTCGCTGGCCGCGAGGTGATGCAGATCGATCAGGTTCAGAAGCGGTGCCCACGACGGGCTGATCAGCTGCTCTGCCGTGCCGTCAGCGCCTGCCAGGAATACCGTGCGCAACGACTCGTGGCGCGCGGCGATGTCTTCGAACGCAGCATGCATCGCGGCGGCATCCAGCGCGCCCGACAGGCGCAGCGCGCCGCTCATGTGATACGCCGTGCTCTGCGGCGCGAGCTTCCACAGGAACCATTGACGCTCCTGTGCGTGCGACAACGGCAAGGGCTGCAGCCGGCGCTCGGCGGACAGCGGCTCGATGGCCGCCGTGCCGGGCACGCGGCCCGGACGGTCCTCGCGGCTGCGCACGATGGCCGCGCAAGCATTCAGCCGGGGCTGCTCGAAGAGGTCGCGCAGATCGAATTCGATGTTCCAGTGCCGGGCGATACGCGCGCACGCTTGAACCGCGGCCAGTGAATTGCCGCCTGAGGTGAAGAAGTGCGCGTCGTGCGCCAACGCACGGTCTACGGGCCACTTGAGCACTTCCTGCCAGATGGCCGAGACCGCTTCTCCGACTTCGTCGAGCACCGGCGCTTCCGCCGGAATCGAAGACCCGCTGCCGCCGAGTGTGAAGACGCCGTGCTCGTGGATTGCGTACGCATCGAGGCTGCGTGCCGCAAGCCCCGCGCGGCACGCCTGGCGCTGGAGCTTGCCGCTCGATGTCTTGGGCAGCGCGCCCGGGTTGAGCAGCACCACGGCGGACGGCGCCTCGCCGAACACCTCGCTGACCGCCGCACCCAGTGCATCGACCAGCAGGTGCGGAGGCACGAGCTTCTGCATGCTGCGCGAAACTTCCGCTGCCACGCCTATGCCTTCGCCATCCGGCCTCGACACCGCGAAGGCGGCGACTCGCCCCTTGCGCACGGCCTCGATCTCGGCCTCGACTGTGCGCTCGATGTCTTGCGGGTAGATGTTGTGCCCGCGAACGATGATCAGGTCCTTGATGCGGCCCGTCACATAGAGCTGCCCGCCGTGCATGAAGCCGAGATCGCCGGTGCGCAGCCAGCGCTGCCCTTCATGCATGGCGAAGGTCTCGCTGGTTTCGCGTTCCTTGCCCCAGTAGCCGGCACAGATGCTCGGGCCGCTGGCCCAGATTTCGCCGACGCGGCCGGCGTCTAGCGCGGCCAGCGAATCGGGGTCGGTGATGCGCACGTCGTGGCCGTCCGGCGCGGCGCCGCAGCCGACCAGCATCGTGCCCTGCGCGCTTTCCACGCCCTCGCCCCTGGCCAGCGCATCGGCGGAGAAGGCGCGCGCGACCAGCCCGGCGCCGCGCTGTCCACCGGTGACGAACAGGGTCGCTTCCGCGAGGCCGTAGCAGGCATACACGGCGTCGGGGCCGAAGCCTGCGGGCGCGAATCGCTCGATGAATTCGGTTTCGGTGTCTGCGCGCACGGGCTCGGCGCCGGTGTAGGCGACGCGCCATGTCGAGAGGTCGAGCCCCGCGAGCCGCGCGCCCTTCACGCGGTCGAGGCAGAGGCGATAGGCAAAGTCGGGACCGCCGCTCAGGGTGGCACGATGGCGCGAGATCAGTTCGAGCCAGCGCACCGGGCTTTCGAGAAAGTAGCGCGGCGAGGTCAGCACCAGCGGAATGCCGCTGTAGAGCGGCTGCATGAGGCCGCCGATGAGGCCCATGTCGTGATAGAGCGGCGCCCACGACACGAACTTGTCCTCCGGCCCGATGCCCATGCCGTCACGGATGGCGCGCTCGTTGGCGATGAGGTTGCCGTGGGTCACGATCACGCCCTTGGGGGCGGAGGTCGAGCCCGAGGTGTATTGCAGGAACGCAGCATCGTCCACAGCGGGCGCGAACGGCATCCATGCATCGGCGAGCGCGGGACTCACCTCGTCGACGGCAATCATCTCGGCCTGCGCGAACGCATCGGCCGCGCCGTCCATCGCAGCACGCATCGCCGCCGAGGTCAGCACGCAGCGCGCCTGCGAGTCTTCCGCAATGCCCGTCAGCCGCGCGAGATGCTGCGGCCGCATGGATTCGGGCGGGAACACCGGCACCGCGATCACGCCGGCGTAGAAGCACGCCAGCATGCTCACCGCGTAATGGTCGTCGTTGTCCAGCATGACGAGGGCGCGCTCGCCCTTCGCAAACTGCTGCTGCAGGCAGGATGCCAGCGCGCGCACGCGCGACTCGAAAACGGCGTAGGTGACCGGCTTCTCGAAGTAGGCGCCATCCGCCTCGCCCACCACCGTGAGCCAGACGTCGTCCGGCCGGCTTTGCGCCAATGCCCGCAGGTGTTCCACGAAGTTTGCGGACACCGGGTGATGCCCCGGATTCACCGTCGTTGCTGCCGTGTCTGCCATCTCGCTCACTCCAGAAAATTAGTAGGGGCGCAGCCGGCACCGGGCCGGCTGCGTTCACTCATGCCGCGTCAAGTCGATGCCCATGCAATGAGCCTTGATGCCTGCCGGCCATGGCCTGCCCCAGACGGCGCGTCAGTGCAGCCAGGAAGGCCGCCTCGTGCTGACGGATGAAGAAGTGGCCGCCATCGAACCAGTCGAGCGTGAACGCGCCACCGGCATGTGCCGACCAGGCCTCGATGCGCGCCGCGTCCATGTCGTCCTGTCGGCCCGCGAAGACATGCAGAGGCATTGGAAGAGGCGCATCGGCCGTGTATTCGAAGCTCTGGCACACGCGGTAGTCCGCGCCCAGCGTGTCGAGGGTGATGCGCATCAGCTCGGCGCTGGCGAAGACTTCTTCGGGGGTGCCGCCCTGCTTGCGCAGATCGGCAATCAGCGCGGCTTCGTCATGCGTGTCGGGGAGGCGGCTCAGGTCGCGCCGCGACGGCGCGGAACTGCCCGACGCGAAAAGCGCCAGCGGCAACGGCCGGCCGAGCGCGCGCAGACGTTGCACGACGCCATAGGCCAGCAATGCGCCCATGCTGTGCCCGAAGATCGCGAAGCTGCCGTGCATCGCGTTCGTCTGCTCGGCGCAGATCCGCGCGACCTGGGCATCGTAGGTTTCGACGAAGCGCTCGCCCATGCGCATGCCCCTACCCGGCAGTTCGACGGGCACGAGCTCGATCCAGCGCGGCAGCTGATGCCGCCAGCGCAAATACATCGTCGCGCTGGCGCCCGCGCAGGGCAGACACAGCAGCGAAACCCTCGCCGGCCCGGCCATCAGCTTGCGGCAGCTTCCGCGGCCATCCAGTCGCGCAGCGACTTGGGGCGCATGTCGGTCCAGTTCTTCTCGACGAATTCGAGCGCGGTCTTCTTGTCGCCCTTTACCCCGTCGACAGCCTTCCAGCCGCTGGGCACGGCCTTCCAGTGAGGCCAGATGGAGTACTGGTCTTCCTGGTTGACCAGGACGATGAAGGTTTCGTCTTCGCGATCGAAGCAGCTGGTAGACATGGGCGGTCCTTGTGCGGTTGATTGAGGAAGCAGGCGGGCAAGCGGGCCGGTGTGTGGCCGATTGCTGGGCTTCTGATCAACATGACGATTCGGGACCGAATCTGTTCACCCCGGTGCGGGGAGCGGCCAGGCGGCGCGCTGGCGACGATCAGGCGTCGTCGTCGCTGGGTGCTGCGTCTTCGGGGGATGCCCGGTTCTGGTTTTTCTTCCACGCATCGACGTCGATGGTGGGAGGCACCAGACCCGCGAGCAGCCAGAGGCGGGCGGCCTTGTCATAGGCCTTGCGGTGGGCGGGGTCGGCGAGAAGCCACTCCACCATTTCGACACGCGAACCTTCGCCGAAATTCTCGCGGTCGTGCTCGCGCCGCACCCAGTCCCATGCGGTGCGCCAGATGAGGTCGTCTTGCTCTTGTGCCATGCGTGTACGGTTTTACCTTACACGAAGCGGCACGAGAGTTTGTCTGCGTCAATCCTTGATCAGGTGACGCATCGCGCCGATGGCTTCGTCCGCCTCGGCAATCAGGCGGTTCACGAGCCCGAGCGCGCAGCCCATCTGCGCCGCGATGTCGCGCTGCGTGAGGCCTTCGAGACGGTAGAGCTGGAAGGCCACGCGCGTCCTCGGGGACAGCGCCGACAGCGCTTTCTCGATCAGGCCGACAGCCTGCCGGTCGCGCATCACGCGGTCCGGCGACGCTGGTCCCGGGACATCGAGCGTCTCGACGTCCACGTCGAAGGTGCGGTAGGTGGCTTCGAGGGACTGGCGGCGGCAATGGTCGAGTGCGAGATTGCGCACCACCTGGCAGCAATAGCCCATGGGCTTGTCGACCTTGCGGTCGCAGGCGCCGTCGGCAATGCGGAGATAAGCGTCCTGCACGACATCATCGGCAAGGTCCGTGGTGCGGACGATCCTGCGGGCCACGTGCAGAAGCTGGGCCCGGTTGGCGACGAAAACATCTCCCAGAGAAGATTCGGACGTGAGTGACAGCATTTTTTGAGCAACTCCAGATTGGGGCCAGGCGTCGAAATTCGGAACGGCGCGCGTCGGGCGCATTGGCGTGGCTGCGGCTCTCCGGCCACATATTTAAATAAGAATCATTAATATTTACAAAAGGATGACAGCGCAAATTTGCGACTGTGTCCTTACCTCTATAGACGTTTGGATGCACCAAACAGAGACACCCGGACGACGTCTCGAAAGCCCGTCGGCCGGGCGCATCTAAAATTCCGCCCCTTTGCCCCGTTCCGCTTCCCGCCCCCTCATGAACATCGTCGTCAACGAAGAACTCAAAGCCTATATCGACCCACTGACGCCGGAGGAACACGAAGCGCTGGAACGCAGCATCCTGGCCGAGGGCTGCCGCGACGCCCTGGTGCTGTGGGGCGACGTGCTGGTGGACGGCCACAACCGCTATGGCATCTGCCAGAAACACGACCTGCCGTTCAAGACGGTGCAGAACACGCGCTTCAAGACCATCGAGGACGTGCATCTCTGGATGATCGACCAGCACCTGGGCCGGCGCAGCATTTCGGATTTCCTGCGCGGCGTGCTGGCGCTGCGGAAGAAGGACATCGTCGACAAGCAGCGCAGCCGCGTCGCTGCTGAGCCAGCCTCGGCGTCCGACGCCCCGTTCGACGTCGATCCCCCCGCCGACGGCTCGCCGGACGACAGTGCGTCAGCCCCCACCCTGCCGCCACCCGCGCCGTTGAGCAGCCGCGAAGCCATCGCCAAGGCCGCACGCCTGAGCAGCAGCCAGGTCGGGATGATCGAAAAGATCCAGAAGCAGGCCGCGCCAGAACTGGTGGCAGCCGTGAAGTCGGGCGTGATCTCGATCAACACCGCAGCTGCCGTGGCCACGCTGCCGGCCGAGGAGCAGGTCTCGGCCGCGAACGCCGGCAAGGACGAGCTCAAGCAGGCCGCCAAGCGCGTGCGCGAGTCGAAGAAGAAGCCGCGTGAGGAGTCCGCCGAAGCGCATTCGGACGACGAACAACAACAAGCCAGGCCGGATGCGGTGCAGGCGCTGGAACAGCGCGTGGCCGAACTCACAGCCGAGAACGAGGCCCTGCGCAAACAAGTGGCCGAGCTGCAGGCCCGGCTCGGCCACTGAGCCCAGCAGCCTGCTACGGCTGGATTTCGCTGATCTTCGCGCCCGACAGCGAGACGCCGGCTTCCAGCCCCACGTTCGTCATCACGAAGCCCACCACGGGCTGGCGCAGCGTGTTGGTGTCGATGCTGCCGTTGGCCCCGATGGTCGCGAGCGCCACAGTGGCGTCAGCGCCCGCTGTCCAGCCCTTGCTGCTGCGGAACTTGTCCAGCGCCGCCTGCGTGGTGAACAGATAGATCACCGCCTTCGATTGCGCACCCGCCTGGAAGCCCACCGACCCGGCGGTGGTGCTGTAGTACGACTGCGTGCGCCCGTTCACGCGCAAGGCGCCCCGGCCGTATTCAGCGCCCACGCCCAAGCTGGCCCCCATCACGGCAGGAAACACCAGCACGCCGCTCGACTTGGCGACCAGCTCGCGTGAGCCTCTCACGGAGTCGTACAGCTTGGACAGCGAGGCATCGACCTGGGCGTCGATGGAAGTGCGCGAAGACGCGCTGCTGGACTGATCCTGCGGTCGCGTGGTGGTGCACCCGACAAAGGCCAGGCTGCACGCCGCCACGGCGGATGAACGCGCCAGCATGCGGAAGTTCATGGTTTTCATGACGAAATCCTTTGCAAAGAACATGAGTCGGCGAAGAAATCTCTGCCTTCGACAGCAGATTTGCTCATGCTAAGTCTGCAAAACCGGCACAAATCGGGTTGGAGACATCGGCCTACGCAAGGTCACGGCATTGGCGAACGGTAGTGCGCCCAGGGCCGGACTGGAGGCGGCCCAAACGCAATGTTCGTGCAATGCAGATTCATAGCATCGCAGCGACCCCACTTTGCGCACTCCCATGACATTCGACCTCGCAAGGCCGTCGCGCCACCCAGGCGCCGGTAGCACCCGCCGCCTTGAACTGCTGGACTCGCTACGCGGCTTCGCGCTGTTCGGCGTACCACTGTTCAATCTGCGCAGTTCTTCACTGCTCGAATTCATCGGGACGTCGATCGCACTGCTCGCCCTGCTCTTCGGCCTGGGCTTCGCGATGCAGGCGGTGCGGCCTGGGGAGAAGCCCAACTCCATACGCCTGCTCGTTCGGCGCATGCTGCAGGAGTCCGTCGCCCACCGGCGGCTCTGGGTTCGCCTGTTGAAGGTGGCGCTCGTCGTGAGCTTGGCAACGACCGTGCCGCTGATGTTGTGGGACTCCGGCGGCGCGGGTGTCAGGGTGATGCGCCTGCTGCACCAGATCGCGCTCAGCCTGTTCTGCATGGCGGCCTTCGTGCTGCTGTTCCAGCAGACCCGCTGGCGGCACTGGTTGCGCAAGCTCTCGCCCATGGGGTGCATGGCGCTGACGAACTGGCTCGCGCAGGCACTGCTCGGGCTGGGCCTGTTCTACGCCCTCGGGCCGAGCTTCGGCTTCTTGTTGGGCATCGCCGTGCTGCAGGCGATGCTCAGTTGCTGGTGGCTGGCGCGTTGGTCATCCGGGCAGGCGGGCCGGCCGAACACGGCCCGCCCCCTTCGCCAGCAACCGCTCAGGGCAGAACCGTAATGCGGTTCGTCGCCGGTGGTGTCAGCGGGCTGTTCGCCTTGATGTAGGCCTCCAGGGCGTCTACGTCCTGATCGCCGCCGAGCGTGTCCGTGCCCTGGTTGAAGACGGTGAAGTTGTCACCGCCGGTAGCCAGAAAGCTGTTCATCGTCACGCGGTAGCTGGTGCCGTCGGCCATCGCGGTTCCGTTGAGCGACAAGTTGCTGATGCGCGAGCCAGCGGGCGCCGAAGTGCTGTAGCTGTAGGTGAAGCCTGCGGAGGGCAGCAGCACCTTCGGCGCGGCCACGGTGTTGGAGCCGCTGTTGAACTGCTGCTCCAGCACGGCCTTGATCTGCGCGCCGGTCATGGTCTTCACCACCAGGCTGTTGCCGAAAGGCTGCACGGCGAAGATCTGGCCGTAGGTCACGCTGCCGTCGCCGGCGGGCGCGAGGTCGGCGCGCACGCCGCCCGGGTTCATGAAGGCGATCTGCGCGGCGCCCTTGCCGGCCGGGCTGGTCGCTGTCAGTTGTGCGTCGGCGATCAGGTTGCCCAGCACGCTTTCCTTCGATGCGGTCAGCGTGCGCGTGGCCGTCGCGGTGAGCGAGCCCACCACGCGCTGCACCAGCGGTCCGGCGATGGTGAGGTACTGGTTGATGAGCGCAGCCACTTCCTGGTTCTTGTCGAAGGTCGGGTACTGGTCGGTCAGCGCGACGGTGGTGGTGCCGCTGGTGTAGGCCTCGCCCTGCACGATCACGTTGTCGGCCGCCTTGGCCGTCACCTTGCGCGTGCGGGTGTCGATGGTCAGGTTGATGTCGGTCAGCAGCGTGCCGTACTGGCCGGCGCTGGTCAGCAGGAAGGGCTTGGCCGGGTTGGTCTTGCCGTAGTCGCACACGTACGAGCGGTGCGTGTGACCCGAGATCACGATGTCGACCGAGGTGTCGAGCTTGTTGAGGATCGGCAGGATGTCGCCGCTCAGGCCGGCGCAGCTCTTGTCGTTGTAGCCCACGGTAGTGGTGCCGCCTTCATGGATGACGACGACGATGGCGTCCGCGCCCTGCGCCTTCAGCTGCGGGATCAACGCGTTGGCGGTGTCGGCCTCGTCCTTGAAAGTCAGGCCCGCGACGCCGGCAGGCGTCACGATGTTCGGCGTGCCCTTCAGCGTCATGCCGATGAACGCCACCTTCACTGTGGCGCCGTCCTTCGTGAAGGTCTTCATGCCGGTGGCGGGGAACAGCGTGTTGCCGTCGCCCTTCACGGTGTTGGCCGCGAGAAAGCCGAAGTTGGCGCCCGGGAAGCTCTTGTTGACGCGGCAGGGTTCGAGCGCGGTGTTCTTCGCGCAGCCGCCGTTCTTCATGCGCAGCAGTTCGGTCTGGCCCTTGTCGAACTCGTGGTTGCCGACCGCGTTGAAATCGATCTTCATCGCGTTCACGGCTTCGATGGTCGACTCGTCGAGGAACAGTGCCGAGACCAGCGGCGAGGCGCCGATCATGTCGCCGGCCGATACCACCGCGTTGTTCGGGTTCTTGGCCTTCAATGAGGCGATGGCCGAGGCCAGGTAGGCCGCGCCACCGGCGGGCACCGGCACCGTGCCGCCGCCCTTGGCAGGCGCACTGATCGACAGCTTCGGCGGCTCGAGGTTGCCGTGCAGGTCGTTGAAGGCGATGAGCTTCACGTCCATGGTGCCGGGCACGGTGGGCGACGCCGGCGGCGGGTTGGTTGCCGCGGGCGGTGGCACGAAAGGAATGAAATTGTTTGAGTTGTCGCTGCCGCCGCAGGCAGTCAGGGTGGCGGCCACCACGCCGGCAACGGCAAGGCGCTTGAACGATGGATGCATGGGAACCTCTCTCCTCTGTTTTGAATGCAGCGGATGCTGGGGACGGCACATGACGGTGCCGTGAAGGCCCCTTGAGCCCGCAAGGAGATCGCCCGCTCAAGGCAGGAGCACGAGACGCATCGCAACGCCAGGGCCGAAGGCGGCCTGCAGCAGCGCCTTTGCCTGCACGCTGCGCTCGTCAGTCAGCGATTGCACGGCGAGCCAGCCCTCGGTCGGCCGCCGCTGCAGGTGCCAG
Source organism: Variovorax sp. GW821-FHT09D05 (assembly GCF_059416325.1). Lineage (NCBI taxonomy): Bacteria > Pseudomonadati > Pseudomonadota > Betaproteobacteria > Burkholderiales > Comamonadaceae > Variovorax > Variovorax sp. GW821-FHT09D05. The sequence goes on from NZ_JBWKOZ010000006.1 coordinate 481,859, forward strand.
CCTTCCTGCCCTAGAAGGATGAGCCGGGCGAGCGATGCGGCATCGGCCACCGGCAGCGCCGCGGGCGTGATGTCGAGCCAGTCGGTCACCTGATCGCTCTCGCCGCCCAGGCGCGCGGCTGCGCCCTCCGCCAGTGCGTGCTGCGTGGCGATGTCCTGCACCGCGCCCTGCAGCACGATGCCGCCGCCGTGCCAGCGGATTTCTAGCGACGGGGCTGCATCCGCCACGCGAGCCTGCGCATCGCTGCCGGCAGTCAGTCGCCACGCGACGGCTGCCGCCAGGATCGCCAGGCAGGCCATCGACACAGCAACAAGAATTCTGAAACGCTTCGTCATTCGAAGCGCGAGCGTGCCACGCCGCGCGTTACGCCGATGTGACGGGCGCTTCCGATGGACGTTCGCCTACACGCATCGCCGCAGCGCGATACCCCACGAGTCGCCATATCCGATACGCTTGAGGCCCGCCCCCGCATTCCCCAACATCCCGAGGAACGAAACCATGGCAGCGAACGCGAAAGTCACAGGAAATGTCGAATACCGGGCCGGCGACGGCCCCCTGATCCTCATTCCCCAAGGGCCGATAGAGGTCCAGTTGGCGCCCGACAGCGCCGTGCTGAGTTGGGGCGATGGCGGCAGCACGCAGACGACGGCGATTCCCATTGCCGAATACCAGCGCTATCTGAGCGAAGGTGTGATCGAACCCGACTGAAGCGGCGCATAAATGCACCACCAAATAAAAACGGCCCCGAGGGGCCGTTCTTATTTCTGCAGTCGCAGCTTCTTACTTCTTCTTGGCAGCCACGGCCTTCTTGGCGGGTGCTGCGGCCTTCTTCGCTGCTGCGGGCTTGGCAGCCACTGCCTTGCTGTCGGCCTTGCGCTTTGCAGCCTTCGGGTCCACGGCGGCCTTGAAGGCAGCGCCCGGCACGAACTTCGGCACCTTCTGTGCGGCGATCTTGATCTTGGTGCCCGCGCTGGGGTTGAAGCCCGAGCGTGCGGCGCGCGCCACTTGCTTGAAAGTGCCGAAGCCGACGATCTGGACGGGGTCACCCTTCTTCACTGCGGCGACGATCGAGCCGGTAACGGTCTCGAGAATGCGCGCAGCTTCTGCCTTGCTGACGTTGTGGGCGGTGACGATTTTTTCGACGAGTTCGATGCGGTTCAACTGAGTTCCTATTAGGTTTGATTTCGCCATGTTGCCTATGGCGGCGCAGCACGAATACAAGCTGCAAGCGGGGCGGAGTTTATTCGACTGCGAGAGCCCGGATGTAACGCGGTCGCTTCAGGCCTTCATCGAACAGTCTTCAATGAGGCCTTCGGCCCGCATCGCAGCGCGCACGGAGGGGCGTTTTGCAACCAGTTCCATGTAGTGGCCTATCGCCGGCCATGAGGAAAAATCGAGTCCCGCATGACGGCCGAGGCGCAGGATCGGATAGAGGTACGCATCCGCGACAGTGAAGTGTTCGCCGAGGATGTACGGCCCCGGCTGCACCAGCGATGCGATGCGATCGAAGGTGCGTGTGTCCGCGATCAGGCTGTGCTTGTAGCTTGCCGGCACGTCGGGATCGAACATCGGCGCAAAGCCTTTGTGCAGTTCGGTGGCCACGAAACTCAGGGCTTCGGCCAGGCGATAGCGGGCCATGGTGCCGGCAGCCGGCGCGAGCCGCGAGGCTGGCGCGAGATCGGCAAGGTATTGCAGCACGGCGAGACCTTCGGTGAGCACCGCGCCGTCGTCGAATTCGAGCGCGGGCACCTTGCCCATGGGGTTGATCGGCAGATAGCTCTGTCCGGTGGCGGGCAGCGTCTTGGTCTCGAGGTCGACGCGGACCATCTCCGCGGTCAGACCAGCCTCGCGCAGCACGATGTGCGGGGACAATGAAGAAGCACCGGGGCTGTAGAAGAGTTTCATGATCGGCTCCTGTTGGTGGTCAGACGGGGTTGTGTTGACGTGATCGATGTGCACGCCACGAATGGTGGCCGCGAGGGGCTTCATGAAAAAGCGGGTTGAGGGCACAAGATTGATGAGCCGGACTCACGAGTTGCCAATCTCGGAGGCCGATGCGCGCGTGTTCGTGACCGTGGCCGATGCGGGCAGCTTCACCGCCGCAGCGGCACTGCACGCGATGACGCCATCGGCCGTGAGCAAGGCCATTGGCCGGCTCGAAAGCGATCTCGGCGTGCAGTTGCTGGCGCGCACGACGCGGGCCTTGCATCTGACCGAGGAAGGCATGGCGTTTCACGAGCGTTGTGCGCGGGCCTTCGACCTGCTGGCCGAAGCGGCGGAAGAAGCTGGCGCGGGCACGCGCGCGGTGGCCGGCACGGTGCGCGTGGGGTTGCCGCCGCTCTTCGGAACGTTTCTCGTGGCGCCGCTGCTACCAGCACTGCTCGCGCGGCATCCGAAGCTGCGCATCGAGATCGTGTCGACCATGCGGCTGTCAGACATCTTCGACCTGGGACTGGATGTCGCGATCGCGGTGGGCGCCCTGCCCGACTCGAGCCTTGTGGCACGGCCGCTTGGATACGGTCAGTTCGTCACCGTTGCGGCACCTGCCTGTTTCAAAGAGATGTCGCGGCTATCACGGCCCGAAGAGCTTCTTGAGCATCGATGCATGGCCTACACGCGGCCAGATGGTCGCGAGGATCCGTGGAATTTCAAGACGTCGGAAGGCCCGCTGCAGATCGAGCCACGAGCCGCAGTGCGGTCGGACGACATGCACCACCTCGCGGCAATGGCAGTGGCCGGGTTGGGCATCGCGCACCTGCCGATGTTCGTTGTGGGCGAGCACCTCGCCAATGGCCGGCTCGAAAGATTGCTGCAAGACTTCGAGCCCGCGCCAAAGCTCGCATCACTGGTCTATCCCGCGAGCCGGGCGATGCCTCGGCGCGTGCGCGCCTTCATCGACTTCCTGCTGTCGAACGAGCAGCAACTCGCAGGCGTGACACGCCCCGAAGCAGCAAGATGAAGTAATTGCGTGGGGAAGCCAGAAAGTGAAAAGCCCTTGCAACTCATTGAGCTGCAAGGGCTTCTGACTGGCGGAGTGGACGGGACTCGAACCCGCGACCCCCGGCGTGACAGGCCGGTATTCTAACCAACTGAACTACCACTCCTGGTAGACAACGTTCGCTCGTTTGACGGAGCCAAGTGTTGCCACTTGTGCCTGCTTCACCGAAGTGAAACTGGCGACCCTACGGGGATTCGAACCCCGGTAGCCACCGTGAAAGGGTGGTGTCCTAGGCCTCTAGACGATAGGGTCAAAACCTTGGACGTGCTGCGATCAGCACTTCATACCTTCTCGACACTTTGATGGTGGAGGTAAACGGGATCGAACCGATGACCTCTTGCATGCCATGCAAGCGCTCTCCCAGCTGAGCTATACCCCCGTGTGGGTGTCGAGCCTCGAATTATAGCCCGATTTTTCAGGCCTTTTTCAATCGCTCGATAACTTTTTCGCGGGAAAAAATTTCGAGCACTGAATCGAGGGACGGTGTCTGCGATGTCCCCATCACAAGCACTCGTACTGGCATCGCTAACACCGGCATTTTCAATGCATGTGTCGCGAGAACTTCTTTGATGATAACTGCGATCGAGGCCTTATCCCAGGCAGCCGTCGTCAATTTTTCTGCGAGCGTTGCGATCGCTGGCTTCACTGCATCAGTGATGTGCTGCGCGCGATCGGCATCGCTCACGTTGATGTCCGCATAGAACGCCGCAGCCCAGTCGGCCAATGCCACTGTGGTGTCGCAACGGTCCTTGAACAGCGCGCAGATCGCGGGCAAACGTTCGTCGGCCGTGATGCCACGCTTTTGCAACTGTGCTGCAACAAGCGGTGCGAGTTCGTCGCCGCTCTTCGCCTTGATGTACTGCGCGTTGACCCATGCGAGCTTGGCTGCATCCCACTGCGCGGGGCTCTTCGACAGGTGCGAACCGTCGAACCAACTCACCATCTGTTCGCGCGTGAAGAGTTCGTCGTCGCCGTGGCTCCAGCCGAGGCGCGCGAGGTAGTTGAGCATCGCTTCGGGCAGGTAGCCGTTGTCTTCGTAGGCAGTGACGCTCACGGCGCCGCGGCGCTTCGACAGCTTCTGCCCGTCGTCGCCGAGGATCACGGGCACATGGCCGAACTCGGGCAACGGTGCGCCGAGCGCGCGGAAGATGTTGATCTGCCACGGCGTGTTGTTGATGTGCTCGTCGCCACGGAACACGTGCGTGATGTTCATGTCCCAGTCGTCGACTACCACCGCGAAGTTGTAGGTGGGCACACCGTCAGGCCGCAGGATGATGAGGTCGTCGATCTCGCGGTTGTTGATGGTGATCTCGCCCTTGACGAGGTCGTTCCACGTCACGTCGCCTTCGGGCGGATTGCAGAAGCGCACAACAGGCGGCACGCCTTCGGGCACGGGCGGTAGCACCTTGCCCGGCTCGGGGCGCCAGCGGCGGTCGTACAGCGTCTTTTCGCCGCGTGCGCGTTGCGCCTCGCGCATCTCGTCGAGTTCGGCCGGCGTGCAGTAGCAGTGGTAGGCCGTGCCAGCCGCAAGCATCTGCGCGATCACTTCGCGATACCGCTCCAGGCGCTGCATCTGGTAGATCGGGCCTTCGTCGTAATCGAGGCCCAGCCAGTGCATCGACGCGAGGATCTGGTCGGTCGAGTCCTGCGTGGAACGGGCCACGTCGGTGTCTTCGATGCGCAGCACGAACTCGCCGCCGTGGTGGCGCGCATAAGCCCACGAATAGAGCGCAGTGCGGGCCGTGCCCAGGTGAAGAAAGCCGGTGGGAGACGGTGCGATGCGGGTGCGAACTTTGCCGGTCATGAATCAATCAGGTTGTCAGGGTGCTCAGGCCGCGCTGCAGGTCGGCCGTGATGTCGTCGATGTACTCGAGGCCGACCGCGAGGCGGATCAGCCCCTGGCTGATGCCTGCGGCCTGGCGCTGCACTTCGGTGAGGCGCCCATGCGAGGTCGTACCGGGGTGCGTGATGATGGTCTTGGTGTCGCCAAGGTTGGTCGCGATGCTGACCACGCGCGTGCTGTTGATCACGTGGAAGGCATTGGCGCGCGCCGTCTCGGGGTCGTTGCCGACCACGTCGAAGGACACGACCGCCCCGCCCTTCCCCGCCTGCTGGCGCATCGCCAGTTCATGCTGCGGATGCGAAGCGAGCCCCGGGTAATAGACGCGTGCGATGCCCGGCTGCGCTTCGAGCCATTTCGCAACGGCCAGTGCGTTCGCACATTGCGCCTGCATGCGGATGCCCAGCGTTTCCATGCCCTTGAGCACGACCCACGCATTGAACGGCGACAGCGCCATGCCGGCGGTGCGCACCACGGGGCCGAACACGTCGACGATGAGCTTCGATGGCCCGCAGATCGCGCCAGCCATCACTCGGCCCTGGCCGTCGAGGTACTTGGTGCCCGAATGGATGATGAGATCGGCGCCCAGTTCGGTGGGGCGCTGCAGCGCCGGCGTGCAGAAGCAGTTGTCTACGGCCAGGAGCGCGCCCGCGCCGTGCGCGAGATCGGCGAGCGCCCGGATGTCGCACACCTCGGTCAGCGGATTCGTCGGGGTTTCGGCGAACAGCAGCTTGGTGTTGGGCTTCAGCGCCGCGCGCCATTCCGCCACGTCGGTCTGCGAGACGAAAGTGGTTTCCACACCGAACTTGGCGAACTCCTTGCCGAACAGGTTCAGCGTGGAGCCGAACACCGAGCGCGAGCAGATCACATGGTCGCCGGCCTTCAGTAGGCCCATGCACATCATGAGAATCGCGCCCATGCCCGTCGATGCGCCGATGGCGGCCTCGGTGCCTTCGAGCGCCGCGAGGCGCTGCTCGAAGCTCGCCACCGTCGGGTTGGACGTGCGCGAATAGGTGAAGCCCGCTTCAGTGCCCGCAAAGCGGCGCGCCGAAGTTTCGGCATCAGGCTGCACGAAGCCGCTTGTCAGGAACAGCGCCTCGGAGTGCTCGCCGTGCTGGCTCGGCGCCAGCCCGGTGCGCAGCGCGAGCGTGTCGCGATGCAGTCCGGGCGGCAGGGTTCGTTCGTCGGTCACTTCTTTGGCTCTCACTCGCTGTGGTTGGGGAGTGCGAGACGCGAAGAGTCTTCTTCGGTCTCTTCGACGCGGGGACGGTTGCCGTTCATGCGCGAGATGGCGTCGGTGTCGATGTCGCCGGTCACGTACACGCCATCGAAGCACGAGGCGTCGAAGCCGTCGAGCTTGGGGTTGAGCGAGCCAATGGCGCGCTTCATGGCGTCGACGTCCTGGTAGATCAGCGCGTCGCAGCCGATCAGTTCGCGGATTTCTTCAATGGTGCGGTCGTGCGCCACCAGTTCGTCCTTGGTCGGCATGTCGATGCCGTAGACGTTGGGGTAGCGCACCGGCGGCGCGGCGCTGGCCAGGTAGACCTTGCGGGCGCCGGCATCGCGCGCCATCTGCACGATTTCGCGGCTGGTGGTGCCGCGCACGATCGAGTCGTCGACCAGCAGCACGTTGCGGCCCTTGAACTCGCTGGCGATCACGTTGAGCTTCTGGCGCACCGACTTCTTGCGCACGCCCTGCCCCGGCATGATGAAAGTGCGGCCGACGTAGCGGTTCTTCACGAAGCCTTCGCGGTACGGCACGCCCAGCAGGTGCGCGAGCTGCGTGGCGCTCGGCCGGCTCGATTCGGGAATCGGGATGATCACATCGATCTGGTTCGGCGGCACGGTCGACACCACGCGCTTGGCCAGCGTCTCGCCGAGGTTCAGACGCGCCTGGTAGACCGAGATGCCGTCGAGCACCGAGTCCGGACGCGCGAGGTACACGAATTCGAAGATGCAGGGGTTCAGCGTCGGCGCTTCGGCGCACTGCATCGAATGCACGTTGCCTTCGAGGTCGATGAACACAGCCTCGCCCGGGTTGATGTTGCGCTCGAACACATGGCCCGAACCTTCCAGCGCGACCGATTCGCTCGCTACCATCACTGTGCCGTCGGCGCTGCGGCCCATGCACAGCGGGCGAATGCCGTACGGGTCGCGGAAAGCGAGCAGGCCGTGGCCGGCAATCAGCGACACCACGGCGTACGAGCCGCGCAGGCGCTTGTGCATGTTCTTGACCGCGGCGAACACTTCGGCCGGATGCAGCGGCACGCCGCGCGAAGAGCGCTCGAGTTCATGCGCCAGCACGTTGAGCAGCACTTCGGAGTCGCTCTCGGTGTTGGTGTGGCGGTGGTCGGTGGAGAACAGCTCCGAACGCAGCGCATGCGCGTTGGTCAGGTTGCCGTTGTGCACAAGCACGATGCCGAACGGCGCGTTCACGTAGAAGGGCTGGGCCTCTTCCTCGCTGTACGCATTGCCGGCGGTCGGGTAGCGCACCTGGCCCAGGCCCACATTGCCCGGCAGCGCACGCATGTTGCGCGTGCGGAACACGTCGCGGACCATGCCCTTGGCCTTGTGCATGAAGAACTTGCGTTCGAGCAAGGTCACGATGCCAGCGGCATCCTGGCCGCGATGCTGCAGGAGCAGCAGCGCGTCATAGAGCAGCTGATTGACGGGTGCGCTGCTGACAACGCCGACGATTCCACACATGAACGATTCCTCTCAGGGCAGGTAGCTTGCCAACTTTTCAGGCAGCGAGGGTTTGAGGCCCTGCAATGCCGCATCGAGAACAATGGCGCTGCGCGACTCGTGCCACCAGGCACTGTCGCTCAACACCAGCAAATGAACAACGACGGCCAGCACGAGCAGGGCCACCGCACCCCGCGCCGCTCCGAACGCTGCTCCCAAAATCCGGTCCACCGGCCGCAGACCCACGACCGTGATCAACTTGCGCGTGAGCGCGGCCACCAGGCCCACGCCAAACACCACCGCCACGAACACCAGCACGAAGGCCAGCGGATAGCGCCACGCCCCCTGCGGATCGCCGAACGGCAGCCATGCCGCCACACCGGAAGCCAGCCACTGGGCTGCAATGAAGGCTGCCACCCAGCCGATCAGCGAAATCACTTCGAACACCAGCCCGCGCATCAGGCCGAACAGCATCGACACCCCGATGAGCGCGACGGCGATCCAGTCGAGCAAGGCCACGGCAACAGCTGGCGACGGCTCTTACAACGTGAGGATCGCGGCCGACAAAGACAAGCCCTTGACCTTCTCCGCCGCGCGGTCGGCCTCGGCACGTGAACTGAAGGGGCCGACACGCACACGCGTGCGTTCGCCGTCGGCAGTCTTCGCCACGTGCACATAGGTCTTGAGGCCGGCTTTTTCGAGCTTCTGGCGCACTTCGCGCGCCTTGTCGGCATCGGCGAAGGCACCCACCTGCACCACGAAGCGGCCACCTTCATCGGAAGCGGCGGGCTTGGCAGCAGTGGTGACGGGCTTGCCTTCGAGCAACGCACGGGCTCGGGCGCCGTCGTCCGAGGCGGCCGACTTGGGCTTCGCTTCGGGCTTGGGGTCCGGCTTGGCTTCGGGCTTCGGCTTGGGCTCTGGTTTGGGTTCCGGCTTGTGTTCGGGCTTCGACTCCGGTTTGGGCTCGGGCTTGGGCTTCGGTTCAGGCTTGGGCTCGGCGGCCGCGACGGGCGGCGTGCTGGGCACGGGCTTGCCGGAGTCGATCACCGTGCCGTCGGCGGTCTCGGTGATCATGCCGCCGGACGAGGGCGATGCCGAGGCCACGCGCGAGCTGCTGTTGTCGGGTGCCGCCGGCGCAGTGCTCGTGGCGGGTACCGGCGTGGCGGGCACGGGCAGCGGCTTGACCTTGTTGCGGTCGGGAATCTCGATGGGAATGTCGACCGACACGGGCCGCGGCTGCGTATCGAACAGCAGCGGGAAACCGATCACGCCAAGCAGCACCAGCACCGCTGCACCGAGCAGCCGGTGGCGCGCACGCCGACGCATGGTTTCGACACTTTCCGCGGGGACAGCGGCCGGGGCGCTGCGTCCTTCGTTGCCTTGTGGGCCGCGCGTGCGGAACTTGAAAAACGCCATGAAGTTCGATCCCTGAAGGAGTGCAGCGAGGTGGTGCCAGATGGTATGGACAGCCCGACGATCAGCCGCCTGGCAGCAGGTGTTTGGCTTGCAGCCGGGGGGTGCCGTTTTCGAGCACGCCACCCACGGTGAAGAACGATCCGAAGACCACGATTCTATCAGCGGGCCCCGCCTGCTCGATGGCTGCGCGCAACGCTTCCATCGGGCCCGCGTACACGCTGCCCGAGGCATCGGCGCGCGTGTTCTGCGCCTGCCAGCTGGCCAGCAGGTCGGCCGCCTTGGCCGCGCGCGGGGTGGGCAGGTCGGTGAAGTACCAGCGGTCGATCAGCGGCCCGATGCGCGCGAGGATCGGTGCGAGATCCTTGTCGGCCATCACACCGAACACACCATGCGTGGTGGGGTAGAAGCCCATCGCATCGAGGTTCTCGGCCAGCGCGGCCACGGCATGGGCGTTGTGCGCCACGTCGAGCACCAGCGCCGGCTCGCCCGGCACGATCTGGAAGCGGCCCGGCAACTCGACCATCGCGAGCCCGTTGCGCACGGCCTGCGCCGTGATCGGCAGTTGCGGGCGCAGCGCTTCGAGCGCCGCAAGCACGCCGGCCGCATTGATGAGCTGGTTAGCCCCGCGCAACGCCGGATAGGCCAGCCCGCTGTAGCGCCGCCCACGGCCCGACCAGCCCCACTGCTGCTTGTCGCCCGACACGTTGAAGTCGGTTCCGAAGCGCCAGAGGTCGGCGCCGATGGCGTTGGCATGGTCGATCACGCTCTGCGGCGGCATCGGGTCGCTCACAATGGCGGGCTTGCCCGGGCGCAGGATGCCGGCCTTCTCGAAGCCGATGCTTTCGCGGTCGGGTCCGAGGTATTCCATGTGGTCGAGGTCGATGCTGGTGATGACCGCGCAATCGGTGTCGATGATGTTGACCGCGTCGAGCCGCCCGCCCAGGCCGACTTCGAGGATCGCCACGTCGGGCTTTTCCTCGATCATGCAATGCAGGATGCCGAGCGTGGTGAACTCGAAGTAGGTCAAGGGCATGTCGCCGCGCGCCTTTTCCACCACTTCGAAGCTTGCTATCAGTTTGGAAGCATCGACGGCTTCGCCCTTGAGCCGCAGCCGCTCTTCGAAGCGCACCAGGTGCGGCGAGGTGAACACCGCCGTGCGGTAGCCCGCATGCGTGAGGATCGATTCGAGCATGGCGCAGGTCGAGCCCTTGCCGTTGGTGCCCGCCACCGTGATGACGGGGCAGCCGAAGCGCAGGCCGAGGCGCTGCGCCATTTCTTTGGCGCGCTCGAGCCCGAGTTCGATGTTCTTGGGATGGAGTTGCTCGGCGCGCGCGAGCCAGTCGTTAAGGGTTTCCATGGAGGCCGGCATTGTCGCCGACCCGCCGCTCGGGGCATCATCGCGGCCATGACAACCCTATACGGCATCCCGAACTGCGACACCGTCAAGCGCGCCCGCGCCTGGCTCGATGAACATGGCGTGGCCTACACCTTCCACGACTTCAAGAAACAGGGCGTGCCCGAAGCCGAGCTCGACCAGTGGCTGAAGAAGCCCGGCTGGGAGGCCCTGGTCAACCGCAAGGGCACCACCTGGCGCAAGCTGGACGACGCCACCCGAGAAGGCGTGGTCGACGCCGGTTCGGCCCGCGCGGTGCTGCTGGCCAACCCCAGCCTGATCAAGCGGCCGGTGGTCAACTGGGGCCCGAAAAAGCCCGTTACGACAGGGTTCGACGCCGAATCCTGGGCTGTCAACGCCGTGTAAACCCCGGAACCCGACCCAAGGCCCGGCGTCAAACCGCGATCTGCAGGAGAGACACACCATGAACAAACTCGTTTTTCGCACCCTCGCCGGCATTTCCGTGGCCGGCACGCTGGCCGCGGGCACCGGCCTCGTGCACGCCCAGCAGAACCAGGTGGTCCAGGCCCGGGTGATTTCCGCCACCCCGATCCGCGAAACGACCGGCAGCGACGTGAACTACAACGTCACCTACGAGTACAACGGGCGTCAGTACACCACCCGCATGAACAGCCAGCCCGGCGCGACCATTCCGATCCAGGCCAGCGGCTACGGCGTGACGACCTCGCCGGTGGCGCCGCAGTCGCAGGTGCAGACCTATCCGGTCGAGGCCAACAACGGCGGCTACGCCCCGCAGTCCGGAGGCTCTCCCTGGGACAACGTAGTGCCCGAACCGGGCGTAGTGGTCTCCAACGCCCCCGCCCCGGTCTACCAGCCGGCGCCGGTATATGCCGACCCGGTCTACGTGCAGCCGGCCTATGCGTACCCCTATGCCTATCCTTACGTCTACCCGCCGGTCGGCATCTCGCTGAACCTCGGCTATTCGCGCGGCTGGGGCGGCGGCTACCGTGGCGGCTGGGGTGGCGGATACCGCGGCTGGCACCGCTGAGCCACCGGCCGGCGGCCCAAGCTGCCTGAGCCCCTAAAATCGAGGACTTTTCCAACCCTTGACGGGTGCGCCGCTGGTGCGGTGCGTCCTCGATTTGCCGACCGCCCAGGCGCCGGCGCCACCCAATGACGACGACTACCGACACTCTGAACAGCGCCGCAGTGGCCACCAAGGCCAATGTGTACTTCGACGGCAAATGCGTGAGCCACAGCCTCACGCTCGCGGACGGCACGAAGAAATCGGTCGGCGTGATCCTGCCGTCCACCCTCACCTTCAACACCGGCGCCCCCGAGATCATGGAAGGCACCGCCGGCAGCTGCGAATACCTGCTGTCGGGCACCAGCGAATGGGTGGCCTCGGGCCCCGGCCAGAAGTTCAGCGTGCCGGGCAACTCCACTTTCCAGATCCGCGTGAGCGGCGAGCCCTACAGCTACATCTGCCACTTCGGCTGAACCGCGAACCCGGGAAACCTGACATGTCGACCATCCTCCAAAACGTTCCCGCCGGCCAGAAGGTCGGCATTGCCTTCTCGGGCGGCCTGGACACCAGCGCGGCGCTCCACTGGATGCGCAACAAGGGCGCGATCCCCTACGCCTACACCGCCAACCTCGGCCAGCCCGACGAGCCCGACTACGACGAGATCCCGCGCAAGGCGATGCTCTACGGCGCCGAAAATGCCCGCCTGATCGACTGCCGCGTGCAGCTGGCCAACGAAGGCATCGCCGCCCTGCAGGCCGGCGCCTTCCACGTGACCACCGCCGGCGTCACCTACTTCAACACCACGCCGCTGGGCCGCGCCGTCACCGGCACCATGCTGGTGTCGGCCATGAAGGAAGACGACGTCCACATCTGGGGCGACGGCAGCACCTACAAGGGCAACGACATCGAGCGCTTCTACCGCTACGGCCTGCTGACCAACCCCAACCTCAAGATCTACAAGCCCTGGCTCGACCAGGTCTTCATCGACGAGCTGGGCGGCCGCGCCGAAATGTCGGCGTTCATGCAGAAGGCCGGCTTCGCCTACAAGATGTCGGCCGAAAAGGCCTACTCGACCGACTCGAACATGCTCGGCGCCACGCACGAGGCCAAAGACCTCGAGCACCTGAACAGCGGCATCCAGATCGTGCAGCCCATCATGGGCGTGGCCTTCTGGAAGGACGAAGTCGAAGTCAAGCGCGAAACCGTCTCGGTGCGCTTCGAAGAAGGCGTGCCCGTTGCGCTGAACGGCGTTCGCTACGCCAACCTGGTCGACCTGATCCTCGAAGCCAACCGCATCGGCGGCCGCCACGGGCTGGGCATGAGCGACCAGATCGAGAACCGCATCATCGAGGCCAAGAGCCGCGGCATCTACGAGGCTCCGGGCCTCGCGCTGCTGTTCATCGCCTACGAGCGCCTCGTGACCGGCATCCACAACGAAGACACCATCGAGCAGTACCGCGACAACGGCCGCCGCCTCGGCCGCCTGCTGTACCAGGGCCGCTGGTTCGACCCTCAGGCCATCATGCTGCGCGAAACGGCTCAACGCTGGGTGGCACGCGCCATCACCGGCGAAGTGACGGTCGAGCTGCGCCGTGGCAACGACTACTCGATCCTGAACACCGAATCGGCCAACCTGACGTACAAGCCCGAGCGCCTGAGCATGGAAAAGGTCGAGGGCGCGTTCACGCCGCTGGACCGCATCGGCCAACTCACGATGCGCAACCTCGACATCGTCGACACGCGCGAGAAGCTCGCGATCTACACCCGGGTCGGCCTGCTATCGTCGGGCGAAGGCGCTTCGCTGCCGAAGCTGGCCAACGACGGCGACGCAAGCTGATCGCCGCTCTCTGCCTCCCGCGAGGCAGAAACGACAACGGGCCCCTCGGGGCCCGTTTTTCATTGGTGCGCTGCGAGGGTCAGTCCCCACCGCCTCCGCCGCAGCCGCCTCCACACCCGCCACCGCCGTCAGACGAGCCGCCCCCATCGCCGGAGCCACCGTCACCGCCACCACTCGACGACTCGCTGCCGCCGAACCCGCCGGCATCACCCGCGCTTCCACCATCCGACGAAGACGATTCCCCGAAGCTGGTGCCGCACTGGGCGTCCGAGCCGATGTACCGCTCGACCGCCCGGCAGTCGGGCACATAGTGAAAGCCGCCGTCGATCGCGAACTTGACGTCCAGCGCAAACAGCAGCGGCAGGCGCGCCGGCTTGCGCGGATCGATGCTTTCTTCCTTGCAGGCCCAGTACCAGGTGCGACGCAGGCCGTCGTTGCGCCGGGCATCCTTGCCCAGTACCTCAGCCGGGCTGTGGTGCAGCATGCCGCCGAAGGCCGCCTTGCACCAGCTCTGGTAGCCCTGCGTGTGCAGGATGAACTCGTGCCAGGCCGTGTCGACCACCTTCGAAGGCATCGCCACGAACTTGCGCTCGCTGCGCAGGTGCGCCATGAAGAACTGGCGCAGGCCGCGCAGCACCAGTTCGGCATCGCGCCGGCTGAGCTGCGGATGCGCCTCGCACAGCTTGCCGACAATGAATGGCGGCAGCCGCGCTTCGCGGATGAACTGGCGCCGCAAGCTGGTTTCGAGGAACTTGAGCACCGCCGAAAACAGCAGCGCCACCACAATCACGGCCACCACCGAGCCCCAGCGGCGCGAGCCCAGAAACAACGCGAGCAGCGCAATGAGCGGCACCGCCCGTCGGGCCCATAGCAGCGCGCCGATGCGGCGGCGGAAATTCAAGTGCAGGAAGTCGAGATCCATGCCGTCAGACCACCACCGGCTCCGGCTCCAGCCGGATGCCGAAGCGCTCGTACACGCTGGTCTGGATGGCCTTGGCCAGGGTCATCACCTCACCGCCGGTCACCGGGTTCTCGCGGCCGCCGCGGTTGACCAGCACCAGCGCCTGCCGCTCGTAAACGCCGGCATTGCCCACCGACTTGCCCTTCCAGCCGCAGGCATCGATGAGCCAGCCGGCTGCCAGCTTGATGCTGCCGTCGTCCATCGGGTAGTGAACGATCTTGGGGTCGCGCGCGATGATGTCCGCGCATTGCTCGGGCGTGACGGTCGGGTTCTTGAAGAAACTGCCGGCGTTGCCCAGCACGCGCCAGTCGGGCAGCTTCGCGCGGCGAATAGCGCAGATCCAGTCGAAGACGTCCTGTGCGCTCGGCGTGAAGTTGCCGGTTTCTTCCATCTTGCGTTCGAGGTCGAGGTAGCCGACCACGGCCTTCCAGGGCTTGGGCAGGCGAAAGCGCACCCGGGTGATCACCGCCCTGCCCGCCAGGCCGAAGTCGTTCGGGCCGCTGCGCACGTGCTTGAACACCGAATCGCGATAGCCGAAGGCGCATTGGGCGGCGTCGAGCGTGAAGCTGCGGCCGGTTTCCAGGTCGAAGGCGTCGAGCGAATCGAAGCGGTCTTGCAACTCGACCCCGTAGGCGCCGATGTTCTGCACCGGCGAGCCGCCCACCGTGCCCGGAATGAGAGCCAGGTTTTCCAGCCCCGGGTAACCGTTGCGCACCATCCACTCGACGGCGTCGTGCCAGATCTCGCCGGCACCGGCCTCGACGATCCAGGCGCGCGGCGTTTCTTCCACCAGCCGCAGGCCCTTGATCTCGATCTTCAGCACCAGCGGCTTGACGTCGCCCGTGAGCACGATGTTGCTGCCGCCGCCCAGCACGAACCGGGGCGCGTCGCGCCATGCCGGATCGGCGCGCAGCGCGACCAGGTCGGCCTCGCCCGCAATGCGCGCCAGATGCTGCGCACGCGCGACGATGCCGAAGCTGTTGTAGGGCTGCAGCGGGACGTTGGACTCCACGATCATGGGAGAATTGTCGCATCCAGCACCAGTGAATTCAGGAGAGAGTCCATGCCGTCCTTCGATACCGTCTGCGAGCCCAACCTGCCCGAGGTGAAGAACGCGGTCGAGAACACCGCCAAGGAAATCGGAACGCGCTTCGATTTCAAGGGCACGGCCGCCGCCGTCGAGCTCAAGGACAAGGAGATCACCATGATCGGCGACGCCGAGTTCCAGCTCGTGCAGGTGGAAGACATCCTGCGCAGCAAGCTCACCAAGCGCAGCGTCGACGTGCGTTTCCTCGACAAGGGCGACGTCCAGAAGATGGGCGGCGACAAGGTCAAGCAGGTCATCAAGGTCAAGAGCGGCATCGAAAGCGAGCAGGCCAAGAAGATCACCCGCATCGTCAAGGACAGCAAGCTCAAGGTGCAGGCAGCCATCCAGGGCGACGCGGTGCGCATCACCGGCGCCAAGCGCGACGATCTGCAAGCCGCCATGGCACTCATCAAGAAGGACGTGCCGGACATGCCGCTCACGTTCAACAACTTCCGCGACTGAGCGGCTCCCTTCATGAAAGCCCTTGTCGTCGCAGCGCAGCTGCTGGCTGCCGCTGCAGTGGCGCATGCCGCCGGCTCGGTCACCCTGACCGGCAGCATCGGCAGCCGCGCGATCCTGATCGTGAACGGCAACCCGCCCAAGACCGTGGCGGTCGGCGAGAGCTACCAGGGCGTGAAACTGCTCTCGCTGCAGGCCGAACAGGCCGTGGTCGAACTCGACGGCAAGCGCGTCAGCCTGCGCATGGACACGCCGGTCAGCATCGGCGGCGGTGGCAGCTCAGGCGGGGGCGGAAACCGTGTCGTGCTGTCGGCCGACAGCCGCGGGCATTTCATGACGCAAGGCGCCATCAACGGCCGGCCGGTCACGTTCATGCTCGACACGGGTGCGACGTCCATCGCGCTCTCGGCCGACGACGCCCAGCGCATCGGGCTCGACTACAGCAAGGGCCAGCGCGTCATGATGAACACCGCCAACGGCACGACTTCGGGCTACAAGCTGCGGCTGCAGTCGGTGCGCGTGGGCGACGTCGAGGTCTACGACATCGACGCCATCGTCTCGCCGCAGGCCATGCCCTTCGTGCTGCTGGGCAACAGCTTCATCAATCGCTTCTCGATGCGGCGCGACGCGGACCAGATGGTCCTCGAAAAACGCTATTGATTGAGCGTCAGGCCTGCGCGGCCGTCACCACGATCTCGATCTTGTAGGCCGCATTGGCCATCTTGGCCTGCACGGTGGCGCGCGGCGGCGTGTTGCCGGCCGGAATCCAGGCGTCCCACACCTCGTTCATCGCCGTGATGTCGGTGATGTCCGCCAGGAAGATCTGCGTCATGAGAATGCGCGACTTGTCGCTGCCGGCCTCGGCCAGCAGGCGATCGACCATGCCCAGCACCTGCGTGGTCTGGCCGCGGATGTCCTGCGAGGTGTCGTCGGGCACCTGGCCCGCGAGGTAGATGGTGCCGTTGTGCACGGCCGTCTCCGAGAGACGGGGGCCGACGTGGAAGCGGGTGATGGAGGCCATGGTGTTCTTTCTTCAGTCCTGTTTCTTCTTGGAGCCGAGCTTCGACTCCGTGCCGGCCGCGAGCCGGCGGATGTTTTCGCGGTGCCGCCAGATCAGCAGCAGGCTCATGACGATGAGCGCGATCAGCACTGTGCGGTCGAGCGGCCACGCGATGCCGCCGCCGATCAGATAGTAGGCCGGTGCGAAGAAGGCCGCCACCAGCGACGACAGCGACGAGTAGCGGAAGAAGACGGCGATGATCAGCCAGGTGGCGCCGGTGGCCAGCCCCAGCCAGGGCGCGACGCCCACCAGCACGCCTGCCGCCGTAGCCACGCCCTTGCCGCCCTGGAAGCCGAAGAACACCGGATACAGGTGGCCAAGAAACGCTGCCAGGCCGGCCAGGGCAGCAACGCCCTCCCCTAGCCCCCACTGCGCGCCGAACCGGTGAATCAGGAACACCGGCACCCAGCCCTTGATAGCGTCGAGCAGCAGCGTGGCCAGCGCCGCACCTTTATTACCCGAGCGCAGCACATTGGTGGCGCCGGGATTCTTGCTGCCGTAGCTGCGCGGATCGGCCATGCCGAGCGCCTTGCTCACGATGACCGCGAAGGACAGCGAGCCGATCAGGTACGACGCCACGATGGCGATGAGGGAAGGCAAGTTGAAACTCAAGACGGCACTCCGCGGGGGATGGTTGTTGTTCTATTCGGCGACGAGCGCCTGGGGCGGCGATTGGATCACAACATACTGCTTGCGAAACTCGAAGCCGCGGTCGGGCCACTGTGTCACATAGGCGCGCAGGGCCTCGGCGCCGGCGGACCAGTCCTCGCCGTTGACGCGGCAGTCGGCCTGCACCTGGCCCTCGGCGTCGCGCACGGCATAGAGGCGCACGGCGTGGAGACTGTCCGATTCGATCTGCGGCTTGAAGGCGTCCCAGGTATTGGTGAACAGGCAGCAGGGGCAGAACGGGTGCTCTTCCTCAACCTCGGCCGCCGGCAGCGCCGCCCGGTGCGCCACGGGGCCGAACAGCACGCGCCGCTGCCGCCCCTCCTTCCAGCTCATGTCCATCGACGTGCAGTGGGCGAGTTCACCGCCCAGCGCATCCTGGAACACAACCAGATCGACCTGCGCCCACAGGTCGAACCCGCGGGTCAGGGCCTGCTCGGTGGTTTCGCCGCCCGAATGCTGGTACTCGAAGACGCCCTGCGGCAAGAGTCCGGCATGGGCCACCTCGATGGTGCTGGAGGTGCGCACGCTGCCGTCCTCGGCGCGCGAGTAGCTCAGGATCTGCGGCAGCAGCCAGAGTCCGTCGGACAGCGTGACCCAGCCATCGCGTGCGAGCGCGGCGGCCTGGCCGCGCGCCAGCAGTGCGTCGCGCAGCAACGCCGACAGGTCGAGCGATTCGGTCCATTCGCGCTCGTCGTTGCGAAAGGCAAGTGCGAACGCCGTGCCCTGGCCCGGGTTGCCAGCGGCTCGCAGGGGAAAGAAGTCGGAAGACGAGGATGTCGCCATGGCGCCGGCTATTCTGCCAGCGCACATTGCACGGGCTTCGCGCCCAGCAACCCCACGCACACCTGCGGATCGATGCCGATCAGGTAGCCGCGGCGCCCGCCGTTGAGCACGATCCTCGGCAGTTCGAGGATGGTCGATTCCACATACACCGGCATCTCGCGCCGCGTGCCGAACGGCGAAGTACCGCCCACCATGTACCCGCTGTGCCGCTGCGCCACCTCGGGCTTGCAGGGCTCGACCGACTTGGCGCCGATCTGCCGCGCGAGGTTCTTGGTCGACACCGTGCGGTTGCCGTGCATCAGCACGATCAGCGGCTTGGCGTCCTGGTCTTGCATGACCAGCGTCTTGATGACGGTGAACGGGTCGAGCCCGAGCATCTCGGCGCCGCGCTGCGCACCGCCGTGCTCGACGTACTCGTAGGGGTGCTCGGTGAAGGAGATCTTGTGCGCACGCAGCAGCTGGGTGGCGGGCGTCTCGGAGGTGTGAGTGCTTTTCTTGGCCATCTCGGTGGCAACTGCGGGTTCAGGATCGCTTCAGAAAACCTGGTGTTCCACGGCAAAAAATCTGCCGTACTACATTGAATTCCATTCCAGCCATGCAGCATACGCCAGCCCCGGTGGCCACGGCTTCGTTCTACCTCGGGCTGGTGCTGGCCGTGGTGGCGATGCACGCGGCGGTGCTCTGGCTGCTGCTGGTCGCCACGCAGCCGCACGGCCGCGAGACCGCCCCGGTGAAGCGAATGGTCATGGAGGTGGTGCAGGTCGAAGCCCCAGTGAAGGCCGTGCCTCCCGCACCGCGGGAAGCGGCGCCGCAAACCACGACTGCGACCACACGCGCGACAACCACGCGCATGCCCCGAACTGCTCGCGGCAAGGCGATCACCGTCCCCGCTACGCCAGTCACACAGCCGCCGCAAGCCACGACAACCCCCGCGCCGCTGATCCTTCATTCGGAAAGCACCCGCCGCGCCCTGCGCGACATCGGCCGCGAGCGCTCATTCGCGGAACGCGCCGGCCAGAACCTCAACGGCACCCCGCGCTCAGCCTTTGATTCCAGGTTGAGCGCAGGCGTCGCAAGCGCTGCACACGGCGACTGCATGAAGGGCCAGTTCAAAGGCGGCAACATGGGCCTGCTGAGCCTGCCAGCCCTCGCCCTGGCCGCCGCCCAGGGCGAATGTGGCCGTTGAATTACGCAGCAGGGTCGCGAATCTCCCAGCGGATCTTGTCGATCTCCGCCAGGATTTCCGCCGACAACGTGGTGCCGTACACGTCCAGGTCTTCTTCCAGCTGCGCCACCGAGGTCACGCCGATGATCGTGCTCGCCACCTGCCACTTCGTGTAGCAGAAGGCCAGCGCCAGCTGCGTCGGCGTCAGGCCGTTGTCGCGGGCCAGCTGGTTGTAGCGCTTGGCCGCGCGCAGCGAATCGGGGCGGCCCCAACGCTGCTTGCGCACCGATTCATAGCTCGAAATCCGCGCGCCCTTCGGCGCATCCGGCCCTTCGATGCCGCTCTGGTCGTACTTGCCCGTCAGCAGGCCGAAGGCCAGCGGCGAATACGCCAGCAGCGACACGCCCAGCCGGTGCATCGTCTCGTCCAGCCCGTTCTCGTAGCCGCGGCTGATGAGGCTGTACACGTTCTGCACCGTCGCCACGCGCGGCAGCCCGTGCTGCTCGGCCAGCCGCACGAACTCGTGCACGCCGTACGGCGTTTCGTTCGACAGGCCGATGGCGCGCACCTTGCCCGCCTTCACCAGCTTGCCCAGCGCTTCGAGCTGCTCGTGGATCGGCGTCTTCGAGGTTTCCTTCGCCGGGTCGTAATACATGTTGCCGAACAGCGGCACGTGGCGCTCCGGCCAGTGGATCTGGTAGAGGTCGATGACGTCCGTGCGCAGCCGCTTCAGGCTGGCGTTGCACGAGGCTTCGATGTCGGCTGCCGTCATGCCGCTGCCTTCGCGCACCCAGGGCATGCCGCGCGACGGGCCGGCCACCTTGGTCGCGACCACCAGCTTCTCGCGCGCACCGGGGTTGGCGGCAAACCAGTTGCCGATGATGGTCTCGGTGACGCTGTAGGTTTCCTTGCGCGTGGGCACCGAGTACATCTCGGCGGTGTCGATGAAGTCGACGCCGCGCTCGAGCGAGCGGCTCAGGATGGCGTGGGAGGTGGGCTCGTCGACCTGTTCGCCGAAGGTCATCGTGCCAAGGCAGATCGGGGTGACGTGCAGGTCGCTTTGACCGAGTTGGATCTTTTTCATGCGCGGGATGCTACCGCCCCGCCCCACAGCCTGCTGGCCGCCCCATCAAAACCCGAGCGTTCCGCCCCCGCCCGCTGTCCTGTGCCGGACTGCGTCAGCACAAAGGCCTCTTTATCATCGACGCCCATGTACCAAGCCCTCCGCCCCTCCCGCAGCGAATTCGTGCCCGTGCGCAACCTCAGCTACCACGTGCGCCTCTGGGGCCAGCCCTCCGACGAGCGCCCGCCGCTCGTGCTGGTGCATGGCTGGATGGACGTGGCCGCATCGTGGCAGTTCGTGGTCGATGCGATGGAGGAAGACCGCTTCATCATCGCCCCCGACTGGCGCGGCTTCGGCCTGACCGATGGCGGCGGCGTCGACAACTACTGGCTCGCCGACTACCTGGCAGACCTCGAGTGGCTGCTCGACCACTACGCAGGCGAAGACGACAGTGCCCGGCAGGTCGACCTCGTCGGCCACAGCATGGGCGGCAACGTCGTCATGCACTACGCCGGCGTGCGGCCCCAGCGCATCCGCCGCCTCGTCAATCTCGAAGGCTTCGGCATGCCCGCGCGCAAGCCCGATGAAGCGCCCGCGCGCTACGGCCAGTGGATCGACGAGCTCAAGCGCCTGCATCGCGGCGAGATGGCGCTGGCTGGCTATTCGGCCGTGGACGGCGTGGCGCGCCGCCTCATGAAGACCAACCCGCGCCTCACGCCCGACAAGGCCAACTGGCTGGCCAGCCACTGGTCGGTGAACCACGCCCAGCCCGACGGCAGCGAACGCTGGCAGATCCTCGGCGAGGCGGCGCACAAGATCGTCAACGCGCACATCTTCCGCGTCGACGAAACGCTGGCGCTCTACGCGCGCATCACCGCGCCGTTGCTGATGGTCGAGGCATCCGACGACAGCCTGCAAGGCTGGTGGAAGAACCGCTACACGCTCGACGAATTCCACGAGCGCCTGAAGTCAGTTGCCAACACTCGCATCGAGCGCCTCGAAGACGCCGGTCACATGCTGCACCACGACCAGCCGCAGCGCGTGGCGCGGATGATCGAGGAATTCCTCGCGAACTGAGCCGCCTCAGGCGCGGCGCGATTCGCTGTCCAGGCTCGCCATCTGCGCCGCCGCATAGCGGTCGCCGGCCGCGGCACCCTTCGGCACCGCGCGCTCGATGGCCGCGAAGTCGTCGGCCGCCAGCTTCACGTTCAGCGCGCCCAGCGCTTCTTCCAGCCGCGTGCGCTGCCGCGCGCCGATCAGCGGCACGATGTCGTCGCCCTGCGCCGCCACCCATGCAATGGCAATCTGCGCGACGGTCACGCCCCTGGCCTCGGCGATCTTGCGCAGCGCATCGACCAGCGCGAGGTTGCGGTCCACGTTCTCGCCCTGGAAGCGCGGGCTGTGCGCCCGGAAATCCTTCTCGCCCGCCGCATCCTTCTTCCAGTGCCCGCTGATCAGGCCGCGCGAGAGCACGCCGTACGCGGTGATGCCGATGCCCAGCTCGCGGCAGGTCGCGAGGATGTCGTCCTCGATGCCGCGCGAGATCAGCGAATACTCGATCTGCAGGTCGCAGATCGGGTGCACGACCGCCGCCTTGCGGATGGTCTGCGAGCCGACTTCCGACAGGCCGATGTGGCGCACGTAGCCCGCCTTCACCAAGTCGGCGATGGCGCCGATGGTGTCCTCGATGGGCACGTTCGGGTCGAGCCGCGCCGGGCGATAGATGTCGATGTGGTCCACGCCCAGGCGCTGCAGCGAGTAGGTGGCGAAATTCTTCACCGCCGCGGGCCGCGCGTCGTAGCCGACCCAGCCGCCGGCCGGGTCGCGCATGGCGCCGAACTTCACGCTGACCAGTGCAGCATCGCGCTGCGAGCCTTTGAGACCCTTCAGCGCTTCACCGATCAGCATTTCGTTGTGGCCGCTGCCGTAGAAGTCGCCGGTGTCTAGCAGCGTGATGCCCGCGTCCATCGCGGCGTGGATGGTGGCGATGCTCTCCGCGCGGTCCGAAGGGCCGTACATGCCCGACATGCCCATGCAGCCGAGGCCGAAGGCGGAGACCTTGGGGCCGCTCATGGCCTTGGTGCCGAGTTGAAGTGTGTTCATTGCAGTGTCCTTTCTGACTTTCTGACTGTGGCCGGTCGCGATTGCGAACGCCATGGCGCTAGTCTGGAAGGAATCGGCCCGTTCGATAATCCGTCCGGCAGCGCACGGGTTGTGCAGAAAAACGCACAATCCCGCCATGACCGATCCCGATCTTTCCGATCTCGGCGCCTTCGTTGCCGTGACCCGGGCGCGCGGCTTTCGCGGCGCCGCCACGCTGCGCGGCGTATCGCCCTCCTCGCTCAGCGAAGCCATGCGGCGGCTCGAAGCGCAGCTTGGCGTGCGCCTGCTGAACCGCACGACGCGCAGCGTCACACCCACCGAAGCCGGTCAGCGACTGCTGGACCGCATCTCGCCCGCGCTCGACGACATCGCGGGCGCGCTCGACACGCTCAACAGCTTTCGCGACAGCCCCACCGGCACGCTGCGGCTGAACGTGCCGACGATCGTGACGCAGCGCGTGCTGCCGCCGCTGGCCAGCCGCTTCCTGGCGGAGCACCCGGGCATCACGCTGGAGATCACGACCAACGACACCTTCATCGACGTGCTCGCCGCGGGCTTCGACGCCGGCATCCGCTACGACGAGAGCATTGCGCGCGACATGATCGCCGTGCCTCTGGGCCCTCGCACGCAGCGCTTCGTGGCCGCGGCGTCGCCTGCCTACCTGGCGAAGCACGGAACGCCCAGGCACCCGACCGACCTGCTGCAGCACGCCTGCATCGCCCACCGTTTCCCGAGCGGCGTGCTCGCCACCTGGGGCTTCGTGCGCAAGGGCAAGGCCGTCAAGATCACGCCGGCAGGGCCGCTGATCGCGTCGATGCTCGACCTCGAACTGCACGCCGCCGAGTCGGGCCTGGGCCTGATCTACACCTTCGACGAATACCTGCGGCCCTCCATCGACCGCGGCACGCTGGTGCCCGTGCTCGAAGACTGGTGGCAGAGTTTTTCGGGGCCGTTCCTGTACTACCCGAGCCGCACGCACATGCCTGCGCCGCTGCGCGCGTTCGTCGACTTCCTGAAGAACGAAAGCCAGCCCGCCTGATATTCGACAAGCGGATATCGAAGCGCACGAATCTTCGTTCGCACCGCAGGCACCGCGACCTAGAGTGCGCAGCTCCCTCTTGCCTCCCGGAGTTGCCTGTCATGCGCTTTTCTTCGCGCGCGCCCTCGCTGGCGCGCTGGTCCGCTCCACTGCTCGGCGGCCTTGCCCTGAGCCTGCTTCTTCAGGTTTCCGCCCACGCCGCCGACCTGCGCGTGGGCTTCATGCCCGGCCCGTACCGCGATGCCTTCACGAACGGCATCGAGCCCCAGCTGAAGAAGCTCGGCTACACCGTCAAGTACGTCGAGTTCAGCCAGGGCGTGCAGCCCAACGACGCAGTCGAGCGCGGGCAGATCGACGCCAACATCTTCCAGCACACGCTGTACCTCAACGCCACCAACAAGCAGCAGGGCTTCGACCTCGTGCCGGTGGTGCATGTGCCGACGCCGCCGATGGGCCTCTACTCGCAGCGCCACAAGTCGCTCGACACGGTGCCCGACGGCGCCACGGTCACGCTGCCTTCTGACCCGGTGAACGCGGCGCGCGCGCTCAACATCCTCGCGGCCGTCGGCTGGGTCACGCTCAAGTCGGGCGTGAGCCCGCTGGCTGTGTCGGAGCGCGACATCGCCACCAACCCGAAGCGCCTGAAGCTGGTGCCGCTCGAAGCCGCGCAGGCCCCGCGCTCGCTGGCCGATGCCGACATCGCGGCCGTGCAGGGCAACTTCGCGGTGGCCTCGGGCCTGAAGCTCACCGATGCGCTCAAGCTCGAGAACATGACGCTGCCCTACGTGAACGTGGTGGCCGTCAAGCGCAGCAACGAGCAAGCCCAGTTCGCGAAAGACATTGCGGCGGCCTACCAGTCGGCCGAGTTCCAGCGCTTCTTCAGGGCCAACCCGACATGGGCCGGCTACCGGCTGCCCGACTACTTCTCCCAATGAGCCTTTCGACCAGCCCCAAGCCCCGGCAACTGCACCTCAACGTCAACATCCTGCATTCGGGCTTCGTGCCCTCGGCATGGCGCCTGCCGAAGAGCGATCCGTGGGCCTTTGCCGACATCCGGCACTACATCCGCACGGCGCAGATCGCCGAGGCGGCCAAGCTCGATGCGGTGTTTCTCGCGGACAACGCGGCCATCGTCGACCAGATCAACTTCCGCCCGATCACCGCGCTGGAGCCCACGGTGCTGCTGGCCTGCGTGGCCGCCGCCACCACGCACATCGGCCTGATCGCCACTGCCTCGACGAGCTACAACGAGCCCTACAACATCGCCCGCCGCTTCGCCACGCTCGACCATGTGAGCGGCGGCCGCGCGGGCTGGAACGTGGTGACCACGGCCGACCTGCCCTCAGCACGCAACTTCGGCCTCGACGCCACGCCCGACCATGCGAAGCGCTACGCACGCGCCTCGGAGTTCACCGACATCGTGAAGGCGCTGTGGGACAGCTGGGAGGACGACGCCTTCATCGGCGACAAGGCCACCGGCAGCTTCATCGACACGGCCAAAGTGCACGCCATTGCGCATCGCGGCGAGCACTTCGCGGTGCAGGGGCCGCTGAACCTGCCGCGTCCGCCGCAAGGGCACCCGGTGCTGGTGCAGGCCGGAGCATCTGCCGACGGGCGCGAGCTGGCGTCGCGCCATGCGGAGGCGGTGTTCTCGGCCTCTCAGTCGTTCGAGGAATCGCTGGCCTACGCGCGCGCGCTGAAGACACGCGCCGCCGAACTGGGCCGCGGCCCCAACGCAGTGAAGGTGCTCGCGGGCCTGACCACCATCGTCGGCAGTACCGAGGCCGAAGCCCGCCGCCGGCGCGACGAGCTGGTCGACCTGATTCCGTGGGACTACAGCCTGACGCGCATCGCCGGCACGCTGGGCATCACGCCCGACCGCCTGAAGCTTGACGAGCGCCTGCCTGAAGACCTTCCGTTGCCAGGCAATGGCAACGGCAACCACACCTTCTTCAATGCAGTGGTCGCGGCGGGCCGCACGCACGGCTACACGGTGCGGCAGTTGATTCGCGAACTGGCGGGCGGCGGTGGACACCGCGTGATCGTGGGCACGCCGGAGCAGATCGCGGACGACATCGAGCGCTGGTTCAGGGCCGGTGCGGCCGATGGGTTCAACCTGATGCCCGATGCGCTGCCGCATGGGCTGCAGGATTTTGTCGACGGCGTGGTGCCGATCCTGCAGAAGCGCGGGATCTTCCGCACCGAGTACGAAGGCCGCACGCTGCGCGACCATCTGGGGCTGGCGCGGCCCGCCGGTCGAACGGCGCAACAGCGGCTGGCGGCCTGAGACCGGCCGCGCCCTTCACTCTTCGTCGGCGTCGTTACCCGTAAGGGACAGCACTTCTTCGACGAAAGCTTCGAACAGCGGCAGCGCGGCAGGCAAGCCGTCGAGCGACTCAGCCTCGCCCGCATCGAAGAAATGCGGCTTGCCGGCCGGAATGGCAGCCCACTCGCCAGCCTCCAGCAGCAGCCCCAGGTAGCCGTCGGCAGTCGGCACGTAGAACAGCCCCGCGCTGTCGAGCACGCGTTGCCCCTTCTTCTTGCCACGCCCCCAACTCACGCCCTGCCCGGCCAGGTGTTCGGTGATCCAGCCGTCGCACACATGTGTGTCGCGCCAGCTTCCCTGAGCATCGAATACGGCCAGAACGGGCATGGGAGTCCTTTTCTTGCGGGAAGAGTTATTGCAGGAAGCTGGGCTTGGCGTAGCCCTGGAACTTGCTGTCGACCACGGCCTTGAACTCCTTCGAGCGGTAGGCATCGGCGATGTCCTTGGCCCACTGGGTGTTCTTGTCGGCGGTCTTCACGGCGACCACATTCAGGTAGTAGTCGGGCGTTTTCTCGAGCACCACGGCCTCGGTGAGCTTCAGGCCCGACGAGATCGCGAAGTTGCCGTTGACGATGGCGTACTCGGTGTCGCCCAGCGAGCGCGGCAGCTGCGCAGCTTCGAGCGGAATGAACTTCAGCTTCTTCGGGTTCTCGGCCACGTCCTTTTCGGACGCGCGCAGCGGATCGATGCCGGTCTTGATCGTGATCAGCTTGTTCTGCTCCAGCAGCACCAGCGCGCGGGCCAGGTTGCTCGGATCGTTCGGCAGCGTCACGCGGTCGCCTTCCTTCACGTCGGCCAGCGTCTTGCGCTTGGTCGAATACACGCCCATAGGGGCGATCGGGCCTTGCACCAGTTCGGAGAGGTCGAGCTTCTGGTCGGCCGCGAACTTCTTCAGATAGACCTGATGCTGGAAGAAATTGGCGTCGAGCGAGCCCTGGGCCAGCGCCAGGTTGGGCTGCACGTAGTCGTTGAACTCGACCAGCTTCACCTTGTAGCCCTTCTTTTCGAGGATGGGCACGATGCCGGCCTTGAGCTGGTCGGCGTTGGAGCCGGCGGTGCCGCCGATCACGAGGTTCTTCTTGGCGGGGTCTTGCGCGTGGGCCTGCAGCGAGAGGCCGCCGAACGAGACGGCAGCCAGGGACAGGGCGAGAACGGAGCGGCGCAGGAATGCGGTTTTCATGAGATAGGGAAAGCAGGGAAGAAAAGAGAAGGAATCAACGCTTGTCGAGCCTGCTTGCCGTGGTGTTACCCACGAACTGCAGGATCTGTACCAGCACCACGAGCAGCGCCACGGTGAGCACCATCACGTCGGTCTGGAAACGGTAGTAGCCGTAGCGGATGGCCAGGTCGCCGATGCCGCCGCCGCCCACCACGCCGGCCACCGCCGAGTACGAGAGAAAGCTCACGGCCAGCACTGTCAGCGCCAGCACCAGCCCCGAACGGGCCTCGACCAGCAGCACGCGCCAGACGATCTGCAGCTCGGTCGCGCCCATGGCATGCGCCGCCTCGATCACGCCGCGCGGCACTTCGCGCAGGCACTGGTCGACCAGCCGGGCCAGGTACGGAATGGCCGCGAACGACAGGGGCACCGCGGCCGCCAGCGGCCCGATCGACGTGCCCGCGATCACCCGCGTGAAGGGCACCAAGGCCACCAGCAAGATGATGAAAGGGAACGAACGCACCGTGTTCACCAGCCAGTTGAGCACCAGGAACGCGGGCTTGTTCTCCAGCGACTGGCCGGGGCCCAGCAGGAACAGCAGGATGCCCAGCGGCCCGCCGATGAGCACGGCGGCCGACAGGCCGATGGCCAGCATCATGAAGGTCTGGCCGGTGGCGACCCACAGCTCGGGGAGGATGGGGGCGATGTTCTCAAACATAGGCCAGCTCCTGTGCGCCGAGCTGCGAGGGCGGGCGCGGAGAGTAGGGTTCGCGCGCCTCGCGTTCGCGGCGGCGCACCAGTTCATCGATTTCGCGGCCCAGCGCGGTCTTGCGCTCCACGCTCGGTGCGTCGACCGCGAACTGCTCCACCAGCCGGCCCTTTTCGAGGATGGCCACGTTGCGGCACAGCACCTCGACCACGGACAGCTCGTGCGTGACGATCACGATGGTCACGCCGATCTTCTGGTTGATTTCGCGCAGCGTTTCGAGCAGCGAGCGCGTGGTTTCGGAGTCGAGCGCCGAGGTGGGCTCGTCGCACAGCAGCACTTGCGGGCGCGGCGCCAGCGCACGGGCAATGGCCACGCGCTGCTTCTGGCCGCCGGAGAGCTGGGCCGGGTAGGTGTCGATCTTCTCGGCCAGGCCCACGAGCGCCAGGCACTCGCGCACACGTGCGTTGATTTCGGCCTTCGAGTGGCGGCCGTGGATCTTCAGCGGGAAGGCCACGTTGTCGAACACCGTGGCGTTCTGCAGCAGGTTGAACTGCTGGAAGATCATGCCGATGTTCTGGCGCGTATCGCGCAGCTCGCGGCGCGAGAGCGTGGTGAGGTCGCGCCCGCCGACGAAGACCTGGCCCGAATCGGGCCGCTCCAGCAGGTTGATGAGGCGCAGCAGCGTCGATTTGCCGGCGCCGCTCTTGCCGATCAGGCCGAACACGTCGCCCTGCTGGATGTCGAGCGACAGCGACTGCACGGCGTCGAACACCTCGCCGTTGGGCAAGGCAAAAGACTTCTGCACCGATTGAAGACGGATGACTGGCGCCGCGTGGCCGCGGCCCGTGTCAGGCGTAGGGTGGGTCATGGAAAAGATGCGCAGCCCGCGCAAAGGCAGGTCGCGGAGGTTCGCAAAAAGGTGCCGAGTATGAAAAGAAACGCAGCGAAAGGGAACGAACAAAAAGGATGCTGTTTATACGCATATACGCATAAGGAAATCCTGTAGCGGGCAAGACACGCCATATCGATATGCGCATTGGTTCGTTCCCAAACGCTGGCGGCAATGCCACATTCGCGCCTTCTTTTTTTGATTTCGCGCAACGACATGCATACCTCTTTCCGCCGCCGCACCCTCGCCCTTGCCACGCTGGCCGCCGCCCTCTTCGCCGGCAGCGCCGCCTTCGCGCAGGACAAGAACACGCTCAAGGTCGGCGTCTCCGTCGGCAACGGCGAGCAGATCTTCGAGGTGGTCAAGAAGGTCGCCGCCAAGGACGGCCTGAACATCCAGGTCGTGGTGTTCAACGACTACCAGCTGCCCAATGCGGCGCTGGCCTCGGGCGACCTCGACGCCAACGCCTTCCAGCACCAGCCCTTTCTCGACAACCAGAACAAGGCGCGCGGCTTCGACATCGTGCCCGTGGGCCTGACCATCACCGCGCCGCTGGGCTTCTACTCGCGCAAGATCAAGTCGATCGACCAGCTGCCTGATGGCGCCTCGGTCGGCATCCAGAACGACCCGTCGAACGGCAACCGCGCGCTGTTGCTGCTGCAGCAGGCCGGCCTGATCACGCTGAAGCCCGAAGCGGTGAAGAACAACACGGCCACGCCGCTGGACGTGGTGACGAACCCCAAGAAACTGAAGCTGGTGGCTCTCGATGCGGCCCAGCTGCCTCGCTCGCTCGACGACCTGACCATTGCCTCCATCAACAACGACTACGCCGAGAAGGCCGGCCTGTCGCTGAACAAGGACGCCGTGATCAAGGAATCGCCGAAGAGCCCGTACGCCAACCTGATCGCCGTGCGCCGCGCCGACAAGGACAAGCCCTGGGCCAAGCGCCTCGTGGCCGCCTACCAGTCGCCCGAGGTGAAGAGCTTCATCGAAACGCAGTTCAAGGGCTCGCTCGTGCCGGCGTTCTGATTTCGGGTCTTGCGCCTTCCCCCAGAGGGGAAAGGCGCAATACAGGGGCACTCCCTGGCTGGCTGGCGGACCGTGAGAAAATGCCCGGTTTCCCCGAACACAGTCAGGACACCCCATGGACGCAGAACAGATCAACCAAATCGGCGCAATGCTCGCGGACCTGAGCGTCCGTACGGTCGATTTACGGAGGTATCTTTGACTACGATGCCAAAGCCGAACGTCTGAGGACGGTCAACGCATCGCTCGAAGACCCGAACGTCTGGAACGACCCGAAGAAGGCCCAGGAACTGGGCAAGGAAAAGAAGTCGCTCGACGACGTGGTCGTCACGCTCGACCGGCTCACCAACGGGCTCTCGGACAACACCGAACTCTTCGAAATGTCGAAGGAAGACGGCGACATGGACGGCCTGCAGGCCATTGCCGATGACGCCGCCACGCTCGAAGCCGACATCAAGCAGCTCGAATTCCGCCGGATGTTCAACAACCCGGCCGATCCGCTGAACGCCTTCGTCGACATCCAGGCCGGCGCCGGTGGCACCGAGGCCTGTGACTGGGCCAGCATGCTGCTGCGCCAGTACCTGAAGTACGCCGAGCGCAAGGGCTTCAAGACGCAGATCGAAGACGAAACGCCCGGCGACACCGCCGGCATCAAGGGCGCGACCATCAAGGTCGAGGGCGACTACGCCTTCGGCCTGCTGCGCACCGAGACCGGCGTGCACCGCCTGGTGCGCAAGTCGCCGTTCGACTCGTCGGGCGGCCGCCACACGAGCTTTGCCAGCATCTTCGTGTACCCGGAAATCGACGACTCCATCGAGATCGAGATCAACCCGGCCGACGTGCGCACCGACACCTTCCGCGCCAGCGGCGCGGGCGGCCAGCACATCAACAAGACCGACTCGGCCGTGCGCCTGACGCACATCCCGACCGGCATCGTGGTGCAGTGCCAGGACGGCCGCAGCCAGCACAGCAACCGCGACGTGGCGTGGAAGCGCCTGCGCTCGCGCCTGTACGACCACGAGATGCGCAAGCGCCAGGAAGAACAGCAGAAGCTCGAAGACAGCAAGACCGACGTGGGCTGGGGCCACCAGATCCGCAGCTACGTGCTGGACAACAGCCGCATCAAGGACCTGCGCACCAACGTGGAAGTTTCGGCCACGCAGAAGGTGCTGGACGGCGACCTCGACGTGTTCATCGAAGCCTCTCTCAAGCAGGGCGTGTAAAACCGATGAGCCTGAAAAGCCTGAAGGATGGTGGCAAGGTCGAAGCCTTCATCTTCGACATGGACGGCACCATGATCGACTCCATGCCCTGGCATGCGCGCTCGTGGGTGGAGTTCGTGGCGCGCCACGGGCTGAAGCTCGACGTGAGCGACATCCTCGCGCGCACCACGGGCCGCACCGGCACCGAGTGCATGCGCGAGCTGTTCGAGCGCGAGCTCTCCGACGAGGAGTGCCAGGCCCTGGTGCACGAGAAGGAAGAGATCTACCGCGCCATGTTCAGCGACAACTTCACCGAAGTGGCGGGCTTCACGGCCTTTGCCAAGGCCGCCGTTGCACGCGGCCTGAAGGTGGCGGTGGGCACGGCCGGCGACAAGGGCAACATCGAATTCGCCATGTCGCGCCTGAAGATGGACCCGCTGCCGCTGGCCATAGTGGGCGGCGACGAAGGCTTCACTGGCAAGCCCACGCCCGCCATCTTTCTCGAAGCCGCGCGCCGCATCGGCATAGCGCCCGAGCGCTGCATCGTCTTTGAAGACGCACCCTTCGGCATAGAAGCCGCCCGCCGCGGCGGCATGCGTGCCGTGGCCGTGTGCAGCACCCATACCGCCGCCGAGCTTGCCGGCCCCCATGTGATTGCCGCGGTTCGCGACTACAACGAACTCGCCCATTCGAATTTTCTGGAGACACTCGATGCTGCTACGTGACGCTCAAGGGCAACCCATTGCCATCCGCCGCGAAGACTATGCCGCCCCGGCGTACTGGATCGACACCGTCGACCTCACCTTCGACCTCGACCCCGCCAAGACCCGCGTGCTCAACCGCATGCAGATGCGCCGCAACCCAGAGGTGCCGGTGCAGCCGCTGCGCCTGGACGGCGACGAGCTGAACCTGGCGCGCGTGCTGGTCAACGGCCAGGGCGCTTCCTTCCGCATGGAAGGCGAACAGCTCGTCATCGACGGCCTGCCCGACGCTTTCGAGCTCGAGATCTTCACCACCTGCTGCCCCATCAAGAACACCAAGCTGATGGGCCTGTTCGTGAGCGAAGACACCTTCTTCACGCAGTGCGAGGCCGAGGGCTTCCGCCGCATCACCTACTTCCTCGACCGTCCGGACGTGATGGCGATGTACACCGTCACGCTGCGCGCCGCCAAGGCCTCCTACCCGGTGCTGCTGTCGAACGGCAACCTCGTCGAACAAGGCGAACTGCCCGAAGGCCGCCACTTCGCAAAGTGGGTCGACCCCTTCAAGAAGCCCAGCTACCTGTTCGCCCTGGTGGCTGGCAAGCTGGTAGCGCGCGAGCAGCGCATCAAGGCGCGCAACGGCAAGGAGCATCTGCTGCAGGTGTACGTGCGCGCCGGCGACCTCGACAAGACCGAGCACGCGATGAACTCGCTCATCAACTCGGTGCTGTGGGACGAAACCCGCTTCGGCCTGCCGCTGGACCTTGACCGCTTCATGATCGTTGCCACCAGCGACTTCAACATGGGCGCCATGGAGAACAAGGGCCTGAACATCTTCAACACGAAGTACGTTCTGGCCAACCAGGCCACCGCCACCGACGCCGACTACAGCAACATCGAAAGCGTGGTTGGCCACGAGTACTTCCACAACTGGAGCGGCGACCGCGTGACCTGCCGCGACTGGTTCCAGCTCTCGCTGAAAGAAGGCCTCACCGTCTTCCGCGACCAGGAATTCAGCCAGGATTTGTGCGCCGACGCCTCGGCCCGCGCCGTGAAGCGCATCGAAGACGTTCGCGTGCTGCGCACCGCCCAGTTCCCCGAAGACGCGGGCCCCATGGCCCACCCGGTGCGGCCCGACAGCTACATCGAGATCAGTAACTTCTACACCGTCACCATCTACGAAAAGGGTGCCGAGGTGGTCCGCATGATGCAGACGCTGGTCGGCCGCAAGGGCTTTGAAAAGGGCATCACGCTCTACTTCGAACGCCACGACGGCCAGGCCGTGACCTGCGACGACTTTGCACAGGCCATTGCCGACGCCAACCCCGAGTCGGAACTGGCACGCCTGCTGCCCCAGTTCAAGCGCTGGTACAGCCAGGCCGGCACGCCCCGCCTTGCCGCCCACGGCGTGTACGACGCGCAGAACCGCAG
Organism: Variovorax sp. GW821-FHT09D05; assembly: GCF_059416325.1. NCBI lineage: Bacteria > Pseudomonadati > Pseudomonadota > Betaproteobacteria > Burkholderiales > Comamonadaceae > Variovorax > Variovorax sp. GW821-FHT09D05. Next base: position 514,848 of record NZ_JBWKOZ010000006.1, read on the forward strand.
CTACACCCTGAGCGTGGTGCAAAGCTGCCCGCCCACGCCGGGCCAGCTGACGAAGGAGCCCTTCGTCATTCCGCTGAACATCGGCCTGCTCGACGCCAACGGCCGCGAACTGCCGATGCAGCTCGAAGGCGAAAACGACGTAACCCGCGGCACCCGCACGCTGGTGCTGTCGCGCGCCGGCGAGCAGATCACCTTCGTGGGCCTCGACGCCGAGCCCGTGCCTTCCATCTTGCGCGGCTTCAGCGCGCCGGTGATCCTCGACTTCGAGTACACCGACGCGCAACTGCTCACCCTGCTGGCCAACGACCCCGACCCGTTCAACCGCTGGGAAGCCGGCCAGCGATTGGGCCTGCGCGCCGCGCTGCAAGGGATTGCCGCACTGGCCACCGACACCACGCCGGTGCTGAACGACGCGTACATCGACGCCATGCGCAGCGTGCTGCGCAACCCGCAGCTCGACGCCGCCTTCAAGGAACTGGTGCTCACGCTGCCGTCGGAAACCTACATTGCCGAACAGCTCGACGTGGTCGACCCGCAGCGCGTGCACCTCGTGCGCGAAGCCATGCGCGCCCAGCTGGCCACCGCCCTCTTTGCCGACTGGCAGTGGGCCTATGAAGAGAACCACGACACCGGCGCCTACAGCCCCGACCCGACCTCGTCGGGCCGACGCGCGCTGGCCGGCATGGCGCTCAACTTTCTGTGCCTGGCGGCGCGTGCCTCGGGCGACGTCGTGTGGCCGGGCAAGACGCTGCAGCGCTTCAAGGACGCGGGCAACATGACCGACCGCTTCAACGCGCTCAACGCGCTGGTGTCGTCGGGCAACACCCTGGCGGCGCAGGCGCTCGCGCGCTTCCATTCGATCTTCAAGGACGAGGCACTGGTCATCGACAAGTGGTTCTCGCTGCAGGCCGGCGCCAGCGACCGCGGCGGCGACATCCTGCCGCTGGTCAAGCAGTTGATGAAGCACCCTGACTTCTCGCTGAAGAACCCGAACCGGGCGCGCAGCGTGATCTTCAGCTACTGCAGCGCCAACCCCGGCGCATTCCACCGCCCCGACGCGGCCGGCTATGTGTTCTGGAGCGAGCGCGTGATCGAGCTCGACGCCATCAACCCGCAAGTGGCTGCCCGCCTCGCCCGCGCACTCGACCGCTGGAGCAAGCTGGCCGAGCCGTACCGCAGCGCCGCGCGCGAAGCCATCGCCCGCGTGGCCGCCAAGCCCGACCTGAGCAAGGACACGCACGAAGTCGTGACCCGCGCCCTGGCCGGAAACTGAAGCAACCGAACCCCACAAGACACATGGCTCAACAAAAGATTTCCCTCACCCGCTACCTCGTCGAACAACAGCGCGCCGACGGCCTCATTCCCGGCCAGCTGCGCCTGCTGCTCGAAGTGGTCGCGCGCGCCTGCAAGAGCATCAGCCAGGCCGTCAACAAGGGCGCGCTGGGCGGCGTGCTCGGCACGGCCGAGAGCGAGAACGTGCAGGGCGAGATCCAGAAGAAGCTGGACATCATCGCCAACGAAGTGCTGATTGAGGCCAACGAATGGGGCGGCCACCTCGCGGCCATGGCCAGCGAGGAAATGGACAGCATCTACGTGGTGCCCAACCGCTACCCGCAGGGCGAATACCTGCTCATGTTCGACCCGCTCGACGGCAGCAGCAACATCGACGTGAACGTCAGCATCGGCACCATCTTCAGCGTGCTGAAGAAGCCCGACGACCACCCCGGCGTGCAGGAAGGCGACTTTCTGCAGGCAGGCACCCAGCAAGTGGCCGCCGGCTACTGCATCTACGGCCCGCAAACCACCCTGGTGCTGACCGTGGGCAACGGCGTGGCCATGTTCACGCTGGACCGCGAGCAAGGCAGCTTCGTGCTGACGCAGGAAGACATCCAGATTCCGGCCGACACGAAGGAATTTGCGATCAACATGAGCAACATGCGCCACTGGGACGAGCCCATGAAGCGCTACATCGACGAATGCCTGGCCGGCAAGGAAGGCCCGCGCGGCAAGGACTTCAACATGCGCTGGATTGCCAGCATGGTGGCCGACGTGCACCGCATCCTGATGCGCGGCGGCGTCTTCATGTACCCGTGGGACAAGCGCGAGCCCGAAAAGGCCGGCAAGCTGCGCCTGATGTACGAGGCCAACCCCATGAGCTGGCTGGTCGAGCAGGCCGGCGGCGCGGCCACCAACGGCAAGCAACGCATCCTGGACCTGCAGCCCACCAAACTGCATGAGCGGGTGAGCGTGATGTTGGGTTCACGTAACGAAGTTGAGCGGCTGACCCAGTACCACGCCGAGAAGGCGTGATTTCTTGGCTATAATCTGAGGCTTCGCCGGTGTAGCTCAGTCGGTAGAGCAGCTCATTCGTAATGAGAAGGTCGGGTGTTCGATTCATCTCTCCGGCACCAATACTAAAACCCCGCTATCTCTTGATAGCGGGGTTTTTTTCCGTTTACGCAGCACCTTTTCGAAACGGGGTCTCGGGCCATCGGACCGTCGTCCTTGCCCTCGAAGACCTTCGGCCAAAGCAAAGTGGTTGTGCTTAAAAACCCTGAAGCTAAGGAAGAGTGCGCAGTTCGCTAACTCAGCGCCAAACTGTACGACAGTCGTCGAAGGCAAGCTTCGATGAAACGAAATCATCGCGGCTGTTTAGTCCTCCGCCACTGGCGGGAATGGTCGAACGCAAACCAGGTTGTAGCAGTGCGTCGATCGGCTCACCCAGGATTTTTCTGATAGACAGAGTCATAAATCTCTGTAACGATGCGTTGCAGGAACGTGAATATTTTCACTGTCAAAGTAAATAATGAGGGGAATATGGCTGTTGAATTAATTTCCGTTTTCAACAACAAGGGTGGTGTCGGAAAAACCACATTAACTTTCCACCTTGCTCACGCCTTAGCAGATTTGGGGCATAAAGTTCTCGCGGTGGACCTTGACCCTCAGTGCAATCTTTCAATTTACAGTCTTCCTGCAGAAGAAATTCAGGAAATCTGGGAGAAAGAAAATCCATTTATTGATGCACCAGGATTTGAAGCTGCTCGTGCTGCAATGCCGACAAAGCAATTTGCCGCACTTTGCAAGAATCCGAGAACTATTCATTTTTCCTTAAAGCCGGCAGAGGAAGGGACCGGGGCTTTGGATGAACTCCCCCCCCCAATAGAGCTGAAACCCAACCTCCACCTTATCCCGGGCCGCCTCACTCTTCATATGTTTGAAGAAGCTCTGGCACGCCGCTGGAGTGAAGCGTTTGTCGGAGCCCCATTGGCATTGCGCACGCTGAGCGAAATTAGAAGACTATTACTGCAGTATGCTAAAGAGTACGGATATCAGTACATTATTGTTGACACGTCCCCCAGTCTAGGTCAACTCAATAAATCGATTCTAACCAATGTGGATGCATTCTTGATTCCGTGTGCACCAGACTTGTTTAGTTTATATGGCATTCGAAATATTGGAAGCTCACTCGAGCGATGGAAAGCGGAACTCAAGACGTTGTATAGCTTAATCCCCCCCGCTAGGCGACCATCTCTGCCGGAAAGTTTTGTTGGATTTTTGGGCTATACGATATATAACGCAAAAAAAAGAGAGGGATCAACTCCGTGGGATATGGCCATCGCTCATTACGGTTATGCACAACAAATCAAACAAACCATTTCCACCCAGATACCTTCCTCATTAAGTGAAGGAATACCAAAGTCTGATCTGAATGAGCCCATTGGGGAGATGGCGGTAATGCATTCGCACAATACCTATCCGAGTCATGCGCAGAAATACCACTGCCCAATTTGGGAACTGCCTACCCTCGAAAACCTTGAAGAAGGCGATGAGGCAACGGTATTGACGAATAAAAAAAGATACCTAGCAACAAGAGCTGCATACAAGATTTTTGCAAAATCAATGATTGCACGGCTAAAACTTTTGAAGCGAAAGCCACTATAAATGGCCTCGCAAAAACTTACCAAGCAGCATCTCAATGCCGTAGCCGAAGCTTATACAAATCGGCGAGATGAACTGGACTTGTTTAGACAACAAGTAGTAGGTTTTTTTGAGAGGTCAAGGCATTTTCATGCCAGTCCTTTGCCATTAATTCACTCAGTAAAGTCGAGACTAAAGGATCCATATCATTTAATCGATAAAGTGAGGAGAAAATGGCAGACCAAGAAAATTACTCCAGCAAATCTCTTTAAATCCGTCACAGATTTAGCCGGAGTTCGAGTTTTACACTTATATACGCAGCAATTTTCAGACATCCATAACGCAATTAAAAATCATATTGCTGCGGGTTTTTGGGTGCTCGCAGAAGCACCTGTTGCGTATAGCTGGGACCCCGAGACTACTGAATATTTTTCAAGGCTTGGAATAAAATCGGTTACACGAGCCACCTATTACACCAGTATTCATTATGTGATCAAGCCACATTCAAAAACCGATATTTGCTGCGAAATTCAAATACGAACGCTATTTGAAGAAGTCTGGGGAGAAATTGATCACGCCTTGAACTATCCCACGGAAACAGAAATAATAGCTTGCAAAGAACAACTCCGAGTTTTAGCAAAACTCACTTCCACCGGAACGCGACTTGCAGATTCGATTTTTAAGATTTCACAAGGCAGCTAGTATTCGAATACGCAAGCTTTAAATATGCATATCTGAGGTATTAGGCGCCTTCGTTCGCAGCCGCGAATATAGGTGCAGCGCGTCTTCCGCAAGGTCCGCGGCGATCCGCATAATGTTGTCCCGATGCTTCGCCCCAATCGCATCGAACCATTCGCTACAGTCCCCGTAGCAGCAACTCAGCAGAGATTGCAATTGGGTCAACTTGTTCTCAAGAGTGCCTGACGCGTCCTGCTGGCGGGTTACGTCGTCGGAGGTGGGCGTGTTTTGCCCGGCGATAATTCGATCAGCCATTTTGATGTGCGCCTTCCAAGGTAATGCACGTTGATTGGTCAGACGGCCATGGTGTTAGCGCACCTTGGCCGTCGCCTTTTGTGCCTCACATCGACATCGCTGCGGTGTGCATCGATGTCCCGCCGTGAGGCGCGGCGGACCTTCAAATGTATGGGAGAAGCGCGCTGGCGGACGCCTCCATGCAGTTGACCTGCCCGGTTTCTCCGAGACATTGATTTCTAGGAAGATGGCTCCCGCCCGAAGAGGAGCCCATGAAGAAGAGT